>JAZNBK010000028.1:0-16435 GCA_045587025.1 Eubacteriales bacterium | reverse complement strand
AAAGGGTGATGTTCTTAACGGAGAATTTGAAAAACATCGTTAAATACGAGCATCGCATTTGTCCGGTCAATGCAGTATGGGCTAAGCCCAAACCCCTTTACAAACAGAAAGAGCAAACACGCAAGGCGTAAAAAACCTTTTATGTCTGCTCTTTTTCTGTTAGGTGATATATTCGCCGTGCGAATGCGATATAACCTCATTTCACTTGGTTGCGATATACCTCGCTGGCTCTGTGCGATATGATATAAATCCCCCTCACACCCCTCAGGGCATATCGCAAGGGATATCCTTATATCGCTCCCATTAGGGAATATCGCAAATCCCGCAAGGGATTTATATCGCTGCGTGTTCTCCGTTAAGGATAACACGCTAATCATCGCTCTTTTTTATATTTTCTTTAAATGAGAATGTTTTTTACCAAAGTAGACATATTTTTCATTATCTGATGAGTATAATTATTTTAAAAGGATGGTGAAAAAATGCAGGTTGTTTACGTTGACGTTTTGTTTATCATTAATTTTTGCATGGACTTTCTTGCTTTATATTTAAGTGGTTTGTTTTTACATATAAAACAAAAGCCGTTTTATCTTTTCTGTGCATCCGTTGTTGGCGGAATATACGCAGTTTTTTCGATAATTTTTAGTGGTTACAAGATATTCGATTATATAATTGGCATTGCGGTGTCGCTTTTGCTATGTTATATCACGTATAGTAAAGAAATAAGCCGTCACAAATTTTTCAGACTTTGTATAATTTTTTACTTCATTTCCATTCTTTTGGGCGGGGCGATAACGGCTTTTTATAATTTACTAAATTCTTTTTTTAATTCATATGAATTTGTACATATCGGCAGTAGAAACAAATTATTTGTATTTATGCTTGCTGTTATGTTCTGCTCGGCTTTAATCATCGCTTTTTTAAGGTTTTTCTCGGGCTCAATGACAGAATCTTCCTGCAAAATCACGTTGCGTATTAACAATAAAACAAAAAGCATTTATGCTTTGATAGACAGCGGTAATTTTTTAAAAGAGCCGATTTCATGTAAAGATGTAATAATTGTAAGCTTTAAAAGCGTAAAACCTTTTTTATCCGAGCAAATGATAAAAGCGATTTCTAACGGCACGGACGGAATTAAATATTTACCAATAGAGGAAGCAAAAAAAGTAAGGATAATACCTGTAAAATCAATAACAGGAAATAAAATTTTATTAGGATACCTTCCGGAAAAAATCGAAATTGAGACAATAAAGAATGGCAGACCTAACGTTTTTTCTGCAGACGCAATAATAGGTTTTGATATTGAAAAGGAAAACTTCTCGGGTTACGACGCAATAATACCGCAAACATTAATAATATGATTATGGGGTGAAGAAATGTTTTTAATTAATTTTATCAAAAAAATTCTTGCTTTTTGTCTCAATTTTTTTAGGAAAATATTTTTTAATAGAAAAAGCAACGAAATATATTATATAAACGGACCGGACGTTCTTCCGCCCCCTTTGACACATGAAGAGGAAACGGAAGCTTTGCAAAAAAAGAATTTTTCCGAGAGCGCAAAAAACACGTTGGTAGTACATAACTTACGGCTTGTAGTTTATATAGCGAAAAAATTCGATAATACGGGGATAGGAATAGAAGAACTGATTTCGATAGGCACCGTTGGGTTGATGAAAGCTATTAACACCTTCCAAATTGATAAAAATATAAAATTAGCGACCTACGCCTCCCGTTGTATCGAAAACGAAATTCTAATGTATATCAGAAAAAACAATTCTCAGAGAAAAGAAATTTCCATTGAAGAACCACTAAATGTGGACTGGGACGGAAATGAGCTTTTATTATCGGACGTACTTGGCAGTGATGCCGACGTCGTATGCAGGCGAATTGAAGAATACGAAGAAAGAAAAATTGTCAGAAAATCAGTCGCTGACCTTGATGATAGAGAGAGATTGATTATAGAATTAAGATTTGGCTTGAACGGCGGAAGAGAACGCACGCAAAAAGAAGTAGCAGATATGCTTGGCATATCACAATCATACATTTCAAGGTTAGAAAAAAAGATAATGGAGCGTTTAAGAATGGAAATTGCCGAAAAAGTATAATTTTTTTGAAAAAATTCCAAAAAACTATTGCAAATTCAAAAATGATATGCTATAATAAACCGTAATATAATTTATAGGTTAAGAGGTGTTAAAATGAAAGCTGGAATTCATCCCGAATATAAAGAGGCAACAATTAAATGTGCTTGTGGAGAAACAGTAACCACTCGTTCTGCAAAGGGCGATATGTTTGTCGATATATGCTCTAAATGCCATCCTTTCTATACAGGAAAGCAAAAGTTCGTAGATGTTGGCGGACGTGTTGACAAGTTCAAGAAGCGTCTTGCAGCAAGTGGTAAGTAATTTTTTAGTAGAGAATTTGGCGTGAGACTTTTCTCACGCCTTTTTTCTACATCAATGGAGTTATAAGGAGGTATATATGGAAGAACAAAAAATTCAGCAAAAAGCTATTCTTGTAGGTATTGCAAAAAATTCTTCGCAGTTATCCGACTGCGAAGATAGTTTGGCTGAGCTTGAACGTCTTTTGGAAACTGCGGGCGGAGAAGCGTTTGCAAAAGTTATACAAATAAAAGATTCCTTTGATCCAAGAACCTGTATCGGAAGCGGAAAAATCAAAGAGCTATCCGAGATGTGTAAAAATAACTCTATTGAACTTTTAATATTCGATTTTGAACTATCACCCGCGCAAATAAGAAACATTGAAGAAGATACAGGCGTAAACGTTATAGACAGGACTATGCTTATTCTCGACATTTTTGCTCTTCACGCTGTAACGGGAGAGGGAAAAATGCAGGTAGAGCTTGCCCAATTAAAATATACTATTCCAAGATTAACCGGAAAAGGAATTGAATTATCTCGTCAAGAGGGAAGAATAGGAACGAGAGGCCCCGGCGAATCAAAACTAGAAACCGACCGCAGACACATCCATAGGAGAATTGCATCCATCGAAGCGCAAATCGCAGAAATGGAAAAAAACAGAATGGTGATGCGGGCTGCGAGAGATAGAAGTCAATTGCCGAAGATTGCTATCGTAGGTTATACTAATGCAGGTAAATCCACCTTGCTCAATTATCTGACTGACGCAGGCGTGCTTACCGAAGATAAGCTATTTGCCACTCTTGATCCTACTACCAGAAGGTTGACCTTGCCTGATGGAGAAACAGTTCTTTTAACCGACACGGTAGGTTTAATAAGAAATCTTCCTCATCATTTAATAAAAGCATTTAAATCCACGCTCGATGAAGCTTTTTATGCCGATATTCTTATGATAGTCATTGATTATTCAGATCCGTCATATGAGGAGCATTTACAAGTTACTTGCGATTTGCTCACCGAGCTTAATGCGGTTGGAAAGACGACTATTTACGTATATAATAAATGTGATAGAGCCGAAGATAAAATATTTCAGGCAAAAGAGAATACAGTATATATTTCAGCCAAAAGCGGAGAGGGAATAGATAACCTTTTACAATTGATTCAAAAGGTTCTGAGCGAGGAACAAAAGTCGGTTGTAATTCATCTGCCCTATAATAACTCTAAATTATTGAATTCTTTGTATAGGGATGCTAGTGTAGAAAAAGTAGAATATAAAGATGAATATATTTCTGTTTGCGTAACCTTCAAGGGGAACATTCCTTCACTATATGAAGAATATTTTGTATCGGAGAAGTGAAATTATGAACGCCTATACTACCGTAAAGCACTCGGGAGCTTCTTCATTTGAAGATAGAAAATCTATTTTCATAGGGAACGCTCAGCCAATTAAAAATGAAGCTGAGGGCATTGAATTTGTAAAGAAAATAAAAAATAAATATCCTGATGCAAGACATAATGTTTATGCATATATAACGAGAGATAATTCTATAACGAGATACAGCGATGACGGAGAGCCGCAGGGTACTGCGGGGTTGCCCGTTTTAGACGTGATCAGGAAGTCCTCCTGCACCGATGTCGCCATTGTTGTAACACGTTATTTCGGCGGAATTTTACTTGGCACAGGCGGACTCGTTCACGCATATACCGAAGCGGCGAAGCTTGCTCTCACCGACGCTGAAATTATAACGTACAAAATGCATGATTTGTATAAAATTAGTTGCGGTTATTCTGAATATAGTAAAATTAAATTTAAAGTTGACTCAAGTAATTACAAAATTGATAATTTGATTTTTTCGCAAAACATTGAATTTACCATTTCAATTCCCGAAAACAATTGTGAAAAATTCGTTGAAGATTTAAATGAATTGTGCGCAGGCAGAGCAAAAATTGAGTTTTTGGAAAAAATATTTGACATTATTCCTTAAAATAACTTTTTTATTTACTTTTTTTGAAAATAAAAGTATTTTGCCTATTTCTTGCGTATATTACTTATATATACTAACATTAAGGAGGCGATTTTATGGAAAATATTTCGAAAAGATTTTTAGATAGAGAAAAACTATTACTATCTCCTTATGCTTTCCTTACTTCCAACACCAAAGGAAGAATGCATCCGTATACTCCCTGTGAAATTCGCACGGAGTTTCAACGTGACAGAGATAGAATAATTCACTCTAAATCTTTTAGAAGATTAATGCATAAAACACAGGTTTTTTTCTCGCCTTCCGACGAGCATTACAGAACGAGAATGACGCACACTTTAGAGGTTACACAAATTGCGAGAATTATTGCAAGAGCTTTAAATCTGAACGAAGATCTAAGTGAAGCTGCTGCGTTGGGGCACGATCTCGGACATACTCCGTTCGGCCATGCGGGTGAAATTGCAATGCAACGCTGCTTTGACAAATCATTTACTCATTACGAACAAAGCTTACGCGTCGTGGATTTCCTCGAAAAAGACGGAGAAGGTCTTAATTTAACCTTTGAGGTGAGAGACGGAATTGTCAATCACACGGGGAAAAATTTGGCGTCAACGCTCGAAGGCGTTATCGTTAAATTCGCTGACAGAATTGCTTATATAAATCACGATATTGACGATGCCTGCAGAGCCAGTATCCTATCGCTCGATGATATTCCGAAAGAAATATTAAAGGTACTCGGAAGAGGCCATAGCGAAAGAATAAACACAATGGTTTCATCCGTGATTTTAGCGAGCACCGACACGGATAAAATTTCTATGACAAGTGAAATTGGAGAGGCAACGGATGAACTTAGAGATTATCTCTTTAAAAACGTATATACACATCCGGTCGCCAAAGCCGAAGAACAAAAAACTCAAGATCTTTTGATAAGTTTATTCCAATATTTCAAAGAAAAACCCGAGCAGATGCCCAAATTGTATTATAACAATATAAACCGTGACGGACTTGAAAGATGCATCTGCGATTTTATTTCGGGAATGACTGACAGATACGCTATCGAACTTTACCGCGACTTGTTTGTACCAAAAACTTGGCAAGGAGGAAACGTATGATAGATAGAGCAGTCATTGATGAGATTTTAAACAGAACTGACATTGATTCTCTGATTTCGTCGTACGTTTCACTGCAAAGAGCCGGTTCTCTCATGAAGGGCTTGTGCCCGTTTCACAGCGAGCGTTCTCCTTCTTTCACCGTTTATCCTTCCGATAATAGCTTTTATTGTTTCGGTTGCGGCGCTGGAGGAAATGCTATAACGTTTATAAAACGCGCTGAAAATCTTGACTTTGAGGACGCCGTAGAGTTTCTTGCAAAACGTGTTGGCATTACCGTAACACGCGATGGAAATAACAACGATAAGCGATACGACCGCTCAAGATATATGTCGATGAATAAGGATGCTGCCAAATATTTTCATGCTTGTTTGTACGAAAAAAATGAAAACGCAGCCGTCGCCTTAGACTATCTTTCAGAAAAACGACGTCTTTCCAACTCAATAATTAAACATTTTGGATTAGGATTTGCCCCGAGCGGTTTTGATTTTATAAATTATATGAAATCAAAGGGATATACCGACGAAGAGCTTGTTACCGGATTCCTATGCACGAGGAGCGACAACAATAAAACTATTTTTTCTTCATTTCGAAACAGGGTAATGTTTCCTATAATTGATCCTGCGGGAAATGTTATTGCGTTTGGTGGAAGAGTTATGGATGATAGCTTACCAAAATACAAAAATTCCTCCGACACTCCCGTTTTCAAAAAGAGTAAAAGCTTATTTGCGCTTAATTTTGCAAGACACCACTGCGAAGAAGCTTTAATTCTATGCGAAGGATATATGGACGTCATTGCACTTCATGCTGTTGGCATTTCCAATGCCGTTGCCACACTTGGCACTGCCATTACTCCCGAGCAGGCGAGATTAATGAGCAGATATACAAAAAAAGTAATTATTGCTTACGACAGTGACGAAGCGGGGCAAAAGGCAGCTACAAAAGCAATGTCTTTGCTTGAAGCGGTTGGTCTTGAGGTAAAGGTTTTAAAAATGGCGGGCGCCAAGGATCCTGATGAATATATTCAAAAATACGGCGTTTCCGCCTTTCGCTCTATACTGACTGAGAGCCGAACAAAATTCGACTTTAATATGGAAAAAGTGCTTTCAAAATACGACATTTCCGTTCCGCAAGAAAAAATAACAGCTTGCGCAGAGCTGTGCAAGATAATTTCTACGGTATATTATTCGGCAGAAAGAGAAATATACATAAAAGAGCTTTCCAAAAAAATGGAAATTGACGAAAAAAGCATAAAACACGACGTAGAGCGTAACGTTGCAAAATTGCGTAAGGAAAACAACGCAAAGGAAACTCAAAAGATACATCAGACTGCTGCCGGATTTATGGATAGAGTAAATACCGATTTTGCAAAAGCTCCTTCGGTCGCGAGGGCGGAAGAGGCCGTATTGGGAATGTTGTTATTATATCCGGAATTTAGAAAAAAATCTTTTGGCAAGGACGGTTTATTATCTGAAAATGATTTTTTTACTTCTTTCGGTAAAAAGGTCTTTTCATACATTCGTGATAATACCTATGACGGAATTTTGGATGACAAACAGCTTGATGCAATTTTTACGCCCAACGAAGTCGGACGAATTGTCAAGATGAAAGTTACGCGTATGTCATTACAAAACAACGGCTTAGACGTATTTTTAGACGTTGTCAACACCTTAAAGGTATCAATCAACGAAAAAAGCAACGAGGAGTCAGTTAACAGCTTAGAAGATTTAAATAAAATCATAAGCATTAAACGAGCTTCAATAGAAAAAATGAAAAAATCATCAGATAGCGAGGGAAATATATGAATCTGGACGATAAAAAAATAATTGATGTAAACAATTTGATAGAAAAAAATACAGGGGAAAGCGTACCTTCTGACAGCGACATCATGAAAGCTCTTGAAGATATCGATTATGATATTGAACAGATAGAAGATATGAGCGAAGCGTTGGATGCCAACGGAATTGATTCTCCCGACTTTTTAAACGAAGATAATTTGGAGTTAGAGCAAAGCTTAGATTTGTTCAAAAATCCTCAAAAAATGGAAAAGATTTTATCTTCCGAGGGTATCTCGCCTGACGATCCGGTCAGAATGTATCTAAAAGAAATCGGTAAAATTCCGTTGCTTTCCGGCGAGAGAGAAATGTATCTCGCAGAACAGGTTTCTAACGGTAACAAGGAAGCGAAAAACGAATTAGTTGAGGCAAATCTCCGACTTGTAGTAAGTATAGCAAAGCGTCACGTAGGAAAAGGAATGTTCTTTCTTGACTTAATTCAAGAAGGAAATCTTGGCTTGATGAAGGCGGTAGAAAAATTTGATTACCGAAAGGGATATAAGTTTTCGACCTATGCGACCTGGTGGATAAGACAGGCAATTACCAGAGCAATTGCAGACCAGGCGAGAACTATTCGTATTCCTGTTCATATGGTCGAAACTATACATCGTGTATCCCGTACTGCGCGTCAATTGCTTCAAGAATTAGGAAGAGAACCTACTATAGATGAAATCGCAAAGCAGCTTGAAATTCCTTCCGAAAAGGTACGTGAAATAATGAAAATCGCGCAGGACCCCGTCTCGCTTGAAACACCGATAGGCGAAGAGGAGGACAGCCACCTCGGAGACTTTGTTGAAGATACCGAAACGCTTTCGCCCGTAGAGGCAGCAAACGCCGCCTTTATGAGAGAGCAGCTGTGCGCTGT
The DNA here is from genome assembly GCA_045587025.1 of Eubacteriales bacterium. Taxonomy (GTDB): domain Bacteria; phylum Bacillota; class Clostridia; order Oscillospirales; family CAG-272; genus UBA1740. The sequence continues at coordinate 8,269 of JAZNBK010000028.1, read as the reverse complement.
GCTTCATACTCTCACCCCTCGAGAAGAACAGGTACTGAAGCTTCGTTTCGGGCTTGAGGACGGCAGACCACACACCTTGGAAGAAGTTGGAAAACAATTTGATATAACACGTGAACGTATAAGACAAATTGAGGCAAAGGCATTAAGAAAATTAAGACATCCAACACGTGCAAAGCTTTTACAAAGAGATTAATTTACTAAAAGAGGAATTTGAATGCACACTGAGGATAAAGAAATTATTGATGTTGATGAATTAATCAATCAGTCAAAAAACGATTCATCACTTGTAGAAAGTCATATTATGAAAGCCCTTGAGGACATAGATTTTGATATTGAAGAAATGGAAAAAACCTATGCCTCATTGGACGATAGCGAAAATGACGAAATCATTTTGGAGCAAGAAAATTTAGACGAAATTGAACGAGAATTTGATTTACTTGATGATCCCGACAAATTAAACAAGCTTTTCTCGGCAGAAGGATTGCCTGTAGATGATCCTGTCAGAATGTATCTAAAGGAAATCGGTAGTCTTCCACTAATTTCTGCCGAAAGAGAAGCATATCTCGCGGAACAAATAGAATTGGGAAGCAAAACGGCAAAAGAAGAGCTTGTAAACGCTAATTTGCGTTTAGTAGTCAGCATTGCCAAAAGACATACGGGAAAGGGAATGTACCTTTTAGATTTAATCCAAGAGGGAAATCTTGGCTTGATGAAGGCGGTAGAAAAATTCGATTATCGAAAAGGATATAAATTTTCGACCTATGCGACCTGGTGGATAAGACAAGCAATCACAAGAGCAATTGCCGACCAGTCGAGGACTATTCGTATTCCCGTACATATGGTTGAAACTATTCACAAGGTATCTCGGACAACCCGTCAACTTCTTCAAGAATTTGGACGGGAACCTACCGTAAACGAAATAGCGGTTGCAATGGACATGCCCGAAAGCAGAGTGCGCGAAATAATGAAAATTGCGCAAGACCCTATTTCTCTTGAAACTCCGATAGGCGAAGAGGAGGACAGTCATCTCGGCGATTTTGTCGAAGATAATGATTCGCCCGCCCCGACGGAAACGGCTTCGTATGCGCTTCTGAAAGAGCAGCTGATAACGGTATTACATACGCTTTTACCAAGGGAAGAAAAGGTTATTCGTCTCCGCTTCGGTCTCGACGACGGAAGACCTCATACGTTAGAAGAGGTTGGGCAAGAATTTGATATAACTCGAGAAAGAATCCGACAAATTGAAGCCAAAGCATTGAGAAAGCTAAGGCATCCGAGCCGTTCCAAAATTTTGCGCGAATATCTCGATAGCTGAATTTTTCGAATTCGTTAATTTTTTACAAAATAATAGATAATGTCCAAATTATCTTGACTTTTATCAATTTTTATAGTATACTATTCGAGTACGAATAGGGTAATATTTTTTAGAATTATTGTAACATTTTCGGAGGATAATTTTATGAAAAAACTAATTTGCTTCGCATTGTGTTTAATTACAGTGTTATCGATGTTCCTTGTTGGTTGTAATAAAACACCTGACGATCCTAACGACCCCGCAGCCGAAGAGGAAAAGGTAAGAAACGCAATCACGCTTAAGTTTTATATTGTTACTGACGACGTAACTACAGAAGAAGCAAAGGATGCGATGCAGGATGCCTTTAACAAGGTTTGCAGGTCAAAGTATTCTACGCAGATTGAATTTGTTTTCGCTACCGCAGATGAATACAAGTCCACCTTGGATAAAGCATTTGAAGATGCGAAAAAATCGATTAACGAAGGAAATAAATTGCCTTCTACCGTATATGACGGTTATGCTTTGCAAACCGAGTTGGATGAATTCAATCTTCCTTATTTAATTTATCCCGAAGCCCTTGAAAATCAGATTGACATTGTCTTTATCAACAGCAAAGAGATGTTTGACGAGTATTTAGAAAAAGATTATCTGGTAGAACTCACTCCTTTTATCGAGGGAGATAACAAAAAAATCAAAGAATATATCAATACCAGCTTACTTACAAACACAAAAGTTAATAATAAGTGGTATACAGTTCCTAATAACGTAGTTGTTGGCGAATACAAATATTTGCTCATCAATAAGGAATTGGCAAGTAATTATTACCTTGTTGAAGATGATTTTACGATGAAAAATGAAGAAGGCCAAATGGTAATTAATTACGATAAGTGCCTTGATTTCGCAAAGAGTATTGCAAGTGATAGCTCTCTTACAAATACTGCTCCTATTTATGAAAAATTTGATTTCCCGACTACTCAATTCTGGTCTTTAGACAACTCGCCGTTTGCGTTAGCTACCTTCTACTATGCTAACACCGGTTACGGTGATTACGTAAAGGTTTCAAGCGCATTTGATAACGACACCTACATTGATTATTTAAAGTTTGATCTTGAAGCCAAAAACAACAATTTGTATGCAAGCACCCCTGAAAAGGTTGAGGACTTTGGTATTAAGATTGTTAACGATGACTATTCCTCCCGTTTTGCATATGATGATGATTACTATGTAATAGTAGTTGAAAATCCGAGAGTATATGCTTCTGACGGTTTTGACTCTATGTTTGCAGTTTCTTCCTTCACAGCTTCCGCAGCGCGTTCTATGGAAATAATAGAAGATCTTATGACCGATTCTGAATTGTGCAACATTTTGCTTTACGGCGTAGAGGGAAGTGACTACTACTTCAATGAAGATGACGGTACTGTAAACAGAATTAGCAACGTCTATAAAATGGATAACAAGCACGTAGGAAACGTATTTATGACTTATCCTTGCGTTGATGACGGAATGCTTAGAGACCACTGGACCTATGGTATGTATCAGAACCAGGAAGCAACTTCCGTTCCTCTCGACGGCTGTTCTCCCGAATATCTTTGGGGCATAGTTCGCGAGGGCATCATAAATAACCAGATGCTCCTTATGGCTCAAGAGGAAGTTATTGCTGTCACCGGCGAAGTAATACAATCCGAAAATCTTTCTGACTATATTCTTCGTTTGCAGCAGTTCTATTCAGGAATTGATCCTAACGCCGTGCCCGCTCCTGTTAAGCCAGGTGATACTACGACACAAGCTCTTACAATTTCAACTGCTGCAATAAATCAAGTTAATCAGCTTGTTTATGGTGTTGGCGAAAGAGTGCCCGATCCTAATGCAGAAGGTAAGTATATTACCGTTTATAAAGGTGGCTTCAAAGAAATGGCGACGAAAATTGCAGACGATACAATTTCTGCGATAAATAATATGTCTGCTGATTATTTCGCAAGAATAGCTGAATGTAAAACCCCCGAGGAGATAGATGCGGCTATTGAATTGATTAACGAAGAAATGAGCTCTTCCTACCTCTTTTATAACTCCCGCTCAGGTAGCTGGAAAGATTATTCAATCGTTGTGCCTAATCTCGAAGGAGAAGATCAAAGATTTACAGCTCCGTTTGGTATGATGCAGCTTAACTACAAGGATATCCCCGTGCAGTCCGCACTTGCCGGCGCATTGCTTCAATGGTATCGTGTAATTTCTACAAAATAATAACAGAACGCTCCAAGTAAAAAGCTTGGAGCGTTTTTATAGTTTATATATAAATCAAAAAAAGCCCAATGCAATGCATTGGGTTTTAGTGGCGCGCCTGATAGGATTCGAACCTATGACCTACCGGTTCGTAGCCGGGCACTCTATCCACTGAGCTACAAGCGCAAAATGGAGCGGGTGATGGGAATCGAACCCACGCGACCAGCTTGGAAGGCTGGAATTCTACCATTGAACTACACCCGCATATCCATTTGACTTCTATATAATATCACATTTAAGTTTGTTTGTCAATAGAAAAACTCAAAAAAATAGAAAAAATATTGATATATTTTTTTAATTATGATATAATATCTTTACCTATTTTATGAAAGGTGTTTTTTTAGATTTCCTATATTGGAAACAACTGTATAGCTGTATGAATAAATTATTTTATCCTGATTATATCATAAATTCTTATAAAGATTTAAGTGTAGAATTTTTGAAGAAAAACAATATAAATGCGCTCATCCTGGATATTGATAACACTTTGGTCCCATATGAAATTCCAAAGCCCACAGAGGAATTGAAGAAATGGTTTTCCGAGATGAATGAAGCTAACATCAATATCGCTTTTGTTTCTAATAATAATTCTCGCCGTGTAAATGAATTTAACGCAGAGCTCGGATATTTTGCTACTTATAAAAGCAAAAAGCCGTTTGTAAAATGTCTGAAACAGGCAATTGCTTCAATGAACACCTCGCCCGAAAGCACCGCAATGATGGGAGATCAAATATTTACCGATATTTTGGCAGGAAATAGATTATCCTGTCTTACGGTATTGGTTCCTCCAATAAAAGATAAAAGAGATTTATTTACGCGCTTCAAAAGAGCGCTTGAAAAACCCATTTTAAAAAGATTTAAAGGGAAAGGCAATATATGAGTAATTCAAATCCTAAATTCGGACCTGGTGGCAACAGCGTCGCCTTTTATGAAGCGAAAAACAAGCATAGCGTAGAAGCGCCGTCTTGGCTTAATTCAATCGGTCTTACTGCCTACGAATACGAAGCGGGGAACGGTATTCTCGGCTCTGTAGAAACCTTTAAAAAGATTGGCGAGGAAGCGAGAAAATATAATATAAAAATGTCTTTGCACGCGCCATATTTTATTTCGCTATCCGGTGTTGAAACAGAAAAACGTATGAAGAGCATCGACTATATTGAAAAAAGCGTAGTGTACGCTGACGCCTTAGGCGCAGACGTTATTGTCGTTCATTGTGGCAGCACAGCCAAAATAAGCAGAGAAGAGGCAATGTCACTTTCTGCCGACACTTTGATTAGGACTTTAGAGGAAGTTACGAAAAACAACGTCAAAATAGGCGTAGAAACGATGGGGAAGGTAAATCAGCTCGGAACGCTTGAGGAAGTGATCTCGTTATGTAAAATTGACAGTCGTCTCGTTCCCGTCGTCGATTTCGGGCATTTAAACGCTCGTCAATGTGGAAACCGCTTTTTGACCGTTGATGATTACTCTTTTGTATTTGATAGAATAGCAACGGAATTAGGGGCAAATATAGCAGAAAATCTGCACTGTCATTTTTCAAAAATCGAGTGGACGGGCGCGGGCGAGAAAAAGCACCTTACCTTTGAGGATAGAGCGTTTGGCCCTGATTTTGAGCCGCTTATGGAGGCAATATATAAGCTCGGTGTCTCACCTACGATTATTTGTGAATCTGCGGGAACACAGTCAGACGACGCATTGGCAATGAAAAATTATTTTGATAATTTAACGGAAGCTATATAATGGATAATATTAACAACTTAATTTCAAAATTTGACGAATTAAATCTTGACGCCGTGTTACTATTTGACGAAATAAATCAATTTTATTTGTCAAGATACAAATTTTCAGACGGCGCAATTCTTTTAACTCGTGACGCCTCCTACTTAATAACCGATTTTCGTTATTTCGAGGATGCAAAAAGCGGACATCTTAAAGATTATTTTGAAATCGTTGCGCCAAAATCACAAATTGATTTTATTTCAGATATTATTGAGAATCATAGTATAAAAAATTTAGGTTTTGAGGATGATAAGCTTTCCTACTCAAGATTTTTAAAGCTTTCAAAGAAATTCAATAACGTTTCTTTTTTTGGCATTGGCGAAACGCTGTCCGAAATGCGTACTATAAAAAACGATTATGAAATTGAAAAAATCAAGCGGGCGCAAGAGATTACCGACAAAGCGTTTTCACATATACTCAACAATATATCGCCTAATATGACCGAAATTGAAGTCGCCTTAGAACTTGAATTTTTTATGAGAAAAAACGGAGCAGAAGGCATTGCCTTTGATACAATTGCCGTTTCGGGCAATGCAAGCTCGTTACCACACGGCATTCCGAGAAATATTCCTTTGCAAAGAGGATTTCTTACAATGGACTTCGGCGCTCGCTTTGGCTCTTATTGCTCAGATATGACGAGAACCGTGTCTATAGGTAAAGCAAGTGAAAAAATGAAGAATATTTATAACGTCGTTTTAGAGGCGCAGAAGCTCGGATTAGAAAAAATCAAAGCGGGAGCAATTTGTAGCGACGTAGATAAAGCGGCGCGAGATTTTATTGATTTGAACGGTTATAAAAACTGTTTTGGGCACAGCTTGGGGCATGGCGTAGGTTTATATATCCACGAGGCGCCTTCATTGTCATATCGTAGCAATAATGCCTTAAAAAGCGGTAATGTAGTTACTGTCGAGCCGGGAATATATTTGGAAGAAGATTGCGGTTGCAGAATTGAAGATATGGTCTTGGTAAAGGACGATGGATATTTTAATTTCACAAAAAGCGAAAAAAATTTAATAGAGATATTTTAAATCCCGTATTTTTTCGTTTTTTCGCAACTTTTTTTCAATTAAGTATTGCAAAATTACAATTTTTGTTATACAATATATATGTATATTATCACATTTTTTTTGTGATTTATGAAGTGAGCCGTTTGTTCAGTGGGCAGGCGGAAAAAACTCTTTCGAAAATAACTTATCCACTGAGAAGTATAAGGTGTAAATATGGTTACAGCAGGCGATTTCAGAAACGGCGTTACATTCGAAATGGACGGAAATGTAATGCAAATAATTGAGTTTCAGCATGTAAAACCCGGAAAGGGCGCTGCGTTTGTAAGAACAAAATTGAAGAATGTAATTAGCGGCGCAGTTATAGAAAAAACGTTCAGCCCTACCGAAAAGTTTGAAAATGCTTATATTGAGCGCAAGGAAATGCAATATCTTTATAACGATGGCGATTTGTATTATTTCATGGATATGGAAACGTTTGACCAATTGCCTCTTAACTCGAACAAGCTTTCCGATAATTTCAAGTTTGTAAAGGAAAATACTCTTTGCAAAATCATTTCTTATAAGGGCAACGTATTTGACGTTGAGCCGCCCTTCTTTGTTGAGCTTGAGGTTACCGAGACAGAGCCGGGTGTTAAGGGTGATACCGCTACGAATGTTACAAAATCCGCTACGCTTGAAACGGGCGCAACAATTAAGGTGCCGATATTCATCAATACAGGTGATATCATCAGAATTGATACTCGTGTTGGAGAGTATCTCGAAAGAGCATAAACTCTATTAACGTTTTTGTTTCAATAGATCAAAAAGAAAAGAGGGAAGATATGAATATTTGTGAAAAATCCGCTTATTTGACCGGTTTGCTTGACGGCAAAAATCTTGATATGACAAAGCCCGAAAATCTACTTATTTCCGAATTGGTTAAATTGGTTAAGGAAATGGCTGAAGAAATAACAGACCTTCAGGATATGATAGATGAGCTTCATGAGTACATTGAAGAAATTGATGAAGACCTTGGAATGGTAGAAGAGGATTTGTATATCGACGATGACGAAGACGATGACTACTACGATGAAGATGAGGATGATGATTTCTATGAAGTTGATTGTCCTGCTTGCGGCGAGGTCGTTTGCTTCGATAGCAGCGTTGATCCCGATGACGTAACTTGCCCCGCTTGTGGCGAAAAATTTAGTTGTCTCTGTGACGGTGATTGTGACTGTTGCGAGGATGACTGCAACGAATAATAATTAAAACTGTGTTGCCATAAATGCTTTTTTGAGTTAAAGGCATTTATGGTGACAATTTACGAGGTGTGGCGCAATTGGTAGCGCGCTTGCTTTGGGAGCATGCAGGCGGCTTTCGCCTCTTGATTTTTCAAACGCTCGAAACCCCTTGAAAACACTGACTTTTTCGGGTGTTATCCTTTTCAAAAAAACACCAACAAAATGTTTTGACCACAGATTTGACCACTTACGGAAATTGACCAAAAATCGAATAAAAATCACACTTCGGGGTGTGGCGCAGTTGGTAGCGCGCGACGTTTGGGAGCAGGACACCACCCCCAAGGTTTCCCAAAGTCAAAAACGCAAAAAAGCCTTGTAACCACTGACTTTTTCGGCACTCTACTCTCTCGCAAAATCCTCTATAAAAGTGGTTTGACCACATGTTTGACCACTTACGGAAAAACCTCAAAAACTCAATATTTTCAATCTTTCGGGGTGTGGCGCAGTTGGTAGCGCGCGACGTTTGGGAGCATGCAGGCGGCTTTCGCTTCTTGATTTTTCAAATGCTCGAAAACCCGATTTTCGCTTGCGAAAATGTGTAAACGATTGATTTTTCGGCTGTTACCCTTTTCAAAAAAACACCGACAAACTGTTTTGACCACAGATTTGACCACTTACGTAAATTGACC
>JAZNBK010000027.1:0-2109 GCA_045587025.1 Eubacteriales bacterium | reverse complement strand
GATAACGTAACGTCTAAAATAATGCCTCAAATATATAAAGAGGCGGCTACCGTAGTAGGCAATCCCGAATTAGTAGCAAAACGGCTTGCGTCATATAACTATAAAGACGCTAACGGAAACGCTATGCGTTATACGAAGGAGCAGCTGCTTGAAGGCGTAGACCTCAAAAACCTTAAGAAAACGCTCCCCGAAGCCCTTAAAACAAACGAGGCGCTTCGTAACGTCACTTTGTCAAGCTTTGCTAATAAGATGTTGATAGATGCTTCTGCGTTTGCGGAATCCACAATGAGAGGCGAGAAACTCGCAGGCGAAGCAGACCTCGACAACTTCCTTAAAGTGGCTACTGAAGAAGACGTGCGCGGCGTAGAAGAAGCACTCGGTATCAAGGCAGGGCTTCGTAACGTAAGCGCGGAATATCTTAATGAGCGTGTAAGAGCTTATGAGGAAAGCGGAAACTTAGACAAAGCATACGAAATATACCGCAATAGAGCAAACGGAACGGCACAAGCTGCGTCTACGGTACAGACCACAGCGCAAACGGTGACAGAGAATACCGCTGCGCCCATAAATATGGGTGTTGATAACGTAAATGGGACTGGTAATACGTCAACCGATACAGAGGGAGTACAAGCAACTAATTATGCAGCTGCTAAAGTTAACACAGGAATTCTTTCTCTTGTCGATAAAGTCAAAAACAAGTTGCATAAACAAAATGACAAAATATATTTACCGAATATTTCACCCGAATTATCCAAAAAAATCTTTGAACTGACAAAAATAGACACTACAGGATTTCGTGTTGCAATTGAAGCTCGACAAATAGACCATATATTAAAAAAACACGGAGAAAACGGAGATACGAATCAATCGATGAAAGATCCGTCAGATATAGCAAAAATAGAATATGCTTTAACCGCCCCGGACAGTATAGTATATTCCGGAAAAGTTCAAGGGTATTCATATATGAAGGACGGAAAAAATCGCACTGCACCGTCAGTTTTATACGAAAAAGAGATAGGAGACAACTCATATTATGTTGTACAAGCAGTACCTGATGCCAAAGCGAAAACATTATATATAGTATCTGCATTTATAGGCAAAAAAGGGTATAAAAAAGGAGCCTCACAGCTCATCGATACATTAAGTCCCGATGTAACGTCTAAAAACGGTTCTGTGGTGACTCCCGATATTAATATACACGAAAATTCCGAAAAAGTCAAGGAAAATTCGAAAAAAACTATTGACGGTGACAAAAAAGCACTTCCTGATGGAGAAAAAACTTTCTCTGGAAAGAAAAATGCAAAGAATACAGAGAAAGAACCGAACGTAAATTTACAAAATTCGCTTGACAAGGAAAGCGGAATAAGGTATGCTAAAAGTACAGATGATTTGTATACTTCAAGTGATGAATTTACAAGTGAAGTGGAAAGCGGAGATAGGCATACCTTTGTCAGAAGTCTCGCAAATAAAACAACAGGCATGGCAGAGGGGGAAATACGCCCTGTAACCATTTATGCAGGTAAAATATATCTTTTTTTAGCTGACGGTTATATGCACGGCAAAATGTTAGAAGTCTTTAGCAGCGATATAAGCAAAGACGAATTAGCACAAAAAAGAGAGGAATTTATCAATGGAATTGACAAAGATGCAGAAACTTTTGATTCGTGGTCTTCTGATTTTCAAAGTGAACGATCAAGATTCGAATTTAATTCTTCATATGATGGAAACAGAGGAACAACAAGTAAAGCTGATGGAGTTTATGGCAGCACACAAGGAAGCAACGCCAGACCAAATAATGCTGAAAGTTATGGACCTTTACCAACCAAAGAAGAAATAGACAAAATTGTTTCAAGGTTAAAAAAATTATTAGGAATAACAGATACAGAAAGCCGTAAGGCTCTTCCTGGCGACGAAAACAGCCGTGCCGATAAGAGCGAGACAACCGAGCGCAAGTCAATGACCGTCATAGAGTCGGCGAAATTCGCACAGGAGAACGTGCCCGAGTATAACAATATGGGTGGCTCTGATCAGGCGAGAGTTCGCAGACTGATACGGCAGATGAAAGCAAACGGATTTACCGATAGGCAGATGCGCTATTATGCAAGAGTG
>JAZNBK010000026.1:0-19993 GCA_045587025.1 Eubacteriales bacterium | reverse complement strand
CACTCTTGCATAATAGCGCATCTGCCTATCGGTAAATCCGTTTGCTTTCATCTGCCGTATCAGTCTGCGAACTCTCGCCTGATCAGAGCCACCCATATTGTTATACTCGGGCACGTTCTCCTGTGCGAATTTCGCCGACTCCACTACGGTCATTGACTTGAGCTCTACGCTTTCTGCCTTTCCTACGGAAGCTTTTTCTTCGTTTGGAAGGGCTTTTTTGTCGGAAGTTAATCCTCTTCTATCTCCATTATCCGAAGAAACTCTTCCTTCGTTATTTTCGGATTGTCCTTTATTAGCCGATAGCTCTTCTCCAGCTTCGAGTCGTCCGATGCTTCCGCTATTGTTATCGCGTTCAACCCCAATCCTCGAAGATAATTCATCACTGACATACCCATTTGATATTGCGTCATTGTTTATACTCCTTATATGTTCTGCTCTTAACTTACCATCGGAGATGGTTATAACTTTTCTAACGGCAACATCTCCGTCCATTTTGTTGTTATGCTTAGAAGAATCGACAATGTATATTGTGTCGTCTTTTGCTATTGCGATTCCGTTGCCTATGCAGTTATCAAGTCCCGAATATAGTTTCAGTAATTGTCTCTTTATATATTCGACATTTTCATAACCTATTTTCGAATGAGAAATGTATTTTATTGTTTTACTTGTACTGCTTTTAGCATACCTTATTCCGCTTTCCTTGTCAAGCGAATTTTGTAAATTTACGTTCGGTTCTTTCTCTGTATTCTTTGCATTTTTCTTTCCAGAGAAAGTTTTTTCTTCAACAGAAAGTGCTTTTTTGTCACCGTCAATAGTTTTTTTCGTATTTTCCTTGACATCTAATACTTTTCGTAGTATACTCATTATAGAAGGAGCTTTGTCGCCGGAGTTACCGTTATTATTAGCGGTTCCGGTCTTGAACGACGAGGTTCCTTCTTCCATTGAAAGAACTTCGTGAACATAAAAGCTATTTCCATTGTGATCCTTTATCAAGACAACTCCCATAAAATGTTTTTCTGTTCCAATCTTTATAGGCGCAACTATTACTGCTGTATCATAGCCACGTTGTTTCCAGTTTTTTTGAAAATCTACCACTTTTCCTTTTTCTATAACGTCCGGAACTGCCGCAAAAGAAGCGGCTTTTTTTCTTCCTATCCCGTGACCTATATCGGATTTTACTCCTCGTCTATCAATTGTTACATCTCCAAGTTCTGTGTTTCGAACGGTATTGCCAAATTTCGAAAAGAAAGTTGCTACTTGTGTAATTAAATCTATGCTGCTTTTTTTGAACTCTTCTCCGCTTAAATTAGATACAGGATCCATTTTGCAAACATCTCTAATATTTTGCTCTATGGTAGATTCAGATATATCTGATATAGTGGATTTTTGATTGACGCCTGTAATGCTCTCGTTGTTAGAAACGGCATCGGCGTTTACAGGCATAGCGATATTATCTGTCACCGTCTGCGCTGTGTTCTGTACCGTAGACGCACCTTGTTCCGTTCCGTTTGCTATATTTCGGTATATTTCGTATGCTTTATCTAAATTTCCGCTTTCCTCATAAACTCTTACACGTTCGTTAAGGTATTCTGCACTCACGTTATAAAGGTCGTCTATTCCAAGTGCTTCTTCTACGCCGCGCACGTCTTCTTCAGTAGCGACTTTAAGGAAGTTGTCGAGGTCTGCTTCGCCTGCGAGCTTCTCGCCTCTCATTGTGGATTCCGCAAACGCAGAAGCATCTATCAACATCTTATTAGCAAAGCTTGACAAAGTGACGTTACGAAGCGCCTCGTTTGTTTTAAGGGCTTCTGGGAGCGTTTTCTTAAGGTTTTTGAGGTCTACGCCTTCAAGCAGCTGCTCCTTCGTATAGCGCATAGCGTTTCCGTTAGCGTCTTTATAGTTATATGACGCAAGCCGTTTTGCTACTAATTCGGGATTGCCTACTACGGTAGCCGCCTCTTTATATATTTGAGGCATTATTTTAGACGTTACGTTATCTATATTAAGCTCTCCAAGGAGCCGTTTCTGGTAAGCATTACTTATCTCCCCACCCGTCTTTTCAATGCTCTTTTGAAGCTTATTATAGGTATCGGATATTTGAGCGTAATACTCTGCGTCCATTCCTTTTTCTTTTGCCGTGTTTATAATATCTTTTGACAAGGAGAGGACTTCGCCTTGCTTTCCTTCATTTACAAGCTTATCTTACCATAAAAGTTACTCAAAATTGTCGCAATGTTTTATATTGTTATTTTCCCATTTTTTCATTTCCAATTCGAGCAACTCTACTATCAGCCCCGTAAGGCTTTTTCCTTTGCTTTCCGCATATGCTTTATATCTTTCTTTATCGCCAAGAGGAAGATTTAAGGTGAGTTTGTCCCTTTTATCCTTCATATACTTCATCGTGCGCTCTTTTGCCTTTTCATTATATGCCATATTATACCTCACTGTTTTTTATTTTATTATAACACAAAACTGCATAGCCGTCTATACGCAAAATACACAAATACACGGCTATATGCTATAATAGTATTAGCAAAGGGGGTGATGCCTATGGGCAAAGCAGAGCATATAATAAAAAAGCTTATCAAGTTGGTGCAACAACTCAATAAGCTAATGGTTGAGATTATTTTAATTTTTTTACATAAAAACCGAGAGGAAAATAAAAATCCCTCTCGGTTAAGTTAATTATAAATCCAAACCTTGTATTGCATTGTCGTAAAGGAATTGTTTAAGCACTTCGGGTTTGCCTGTGTTGTAGTATTCAAGCAATAGGGTGTTGAACGCTTCCATATGCTTATCGGTAATGATTAAAATTCCTGCTCCTGCGGAAACGAGTATTTTGTTTGCAACCGTCAAGCTCGTTCTCTTATTGCCGTCCCAAAAGAATTGCCCTCTCGCACCCCATACAAATGCGTTTAACGCTTTTTCGGTTGCGGTGGTATCTTCGGTCAATATGTCGTTTAATTCACGTTCTACGCTTGAAATCTCGGGTATAGGTGGCTTGTAGTCTGTTCCTGATATGCCAACGTTACCTGTGCGGAGTTTGCCCCACTCAAGAGCTTCATTTCGTGCGATAAACTCATTTAGCTTGCAAATATATTCAACTGTAAGCGGTGAGTCCACCGTAGAAGATAGATAACGCCAAGCGTCACGCATATTTAATATTGCTTGAATATCGTCAAGCTGCACGTTTGGCACATTCACGCCGTTCAATATTGTCTGTGTCTGTGGAAAAGTTACGGCTCTGTTTTCCATTTTCATACCGCAGTATATATTTTCGTCCCACTTCTTTTTTGCAAGAAATAAACTCTGCTCTTTTGTTAGGGCGTATTTGTCTGTATATTTCATTTTTCATTCCTCCACATATTCTATAATATCGCCGGGCTGGCAGTCGAGCAACACACATAGCTTGTCGAGGTTGTTAAAAGATATTGCCTTTCTTTCTCTTAGCGATTGTATGACTCCTTCTGCAAGTAATTTTTCCTTCCTTAACCTGTTCGTATTATACCCTTTTTCCTTTAAGGATTGTAACACATCAATTTTATAAACTATCGGCATATTTAACTCCTTATTATATCTGTATATGGGTATTATAACATATTTTTACACAGAAATAAATGCAAAAAATGCACAAAGTTTTACACAAAAGTTTGTACAATTTACCTATTGAAATTACACAGAAAATAGTGTCTAGCAGTATCGTAAGGCACGGGAACCCGTTCAGAAAGGAAGTGAGGAAATGGACGAAATGGCGACCAACACAGAGTACATATTAAAAATGATACTCGAACTTATCGACAAGTGCCAAACACTTTAAGAACTCAGAGCATCAGTCAACAATGTACTATGTGAAGAAAAAACTGTAGAGCAAAAAAATAGTGAGTGGCTAACCGTCTAAAGAAGCAACGTTACGAAGCACCTCGTTTGTTTTAAGGGCTTCGGGGAGCGTTTTCTTAAGGTTTTTGAGGTCTACGCCTTCAAGCAGCTGTTCCTTCGTATAACGCATAGCGTTTCCGTTAGCGTCAGTGTAGCCATAGTTTTTTCTATCAAAAAAAGGAAAGACGTCGATAATACTTTTGACGCTTTCCCTTTTTGCCTATTATGCTATTTTGTTTTTTTGCCTGAAATCATTTTCAGCGTTTTTTCCATTGCTTGTCAAAAGCGGGATTGAACGCATAGAAATTCTTCGAATCAAGCTTTTCCTGAGTGAGCCGTAACGCATCGCAGAAGCGCTGGTAGTGAACTATCTCTCGTTCGCGCAGAAACTTAAGAGGATCGCGCACGTCGGGATCGTCTATCAAGCGAAGCAGGTTGTCGTAGGTTACTCTCGCCTTCTGCTCCGCTGCCAAGTCCTCGTTCAAATCTGCCAGCACGTCGCCCTTTACGCCTATATATTTCGCATCAAAGGGTACGCCTGCCGCTGCTACGGGATATACACCTACCGTGTGGTCGACGAAATACTTATCAAAACCGCTCCTAGTAATTTCCTCGGGAGTTAAATTCTTGGTTAACTGATGAAGTATTGCGGAAATCATTTCAACGTGCGCAAGCTCTTCCGTGCCCACGTCGGTTAAAATTCCAACGACCTTGTTATCGGGCATTGAATAACGCTGACTTAAATATCTGGTTGATGCGGCTAACTCGCCATCGGGACCACCTAATTGTTTTTTAATATAACAAAAGTGGTATGATGGCGGGTTATTTTGGCGTAAATTGATGAATTTAATAAAAAGTGAGAGGCGAATATGAAAGAAAAACAAAGAAAAAAATAAAAGAAGCAAATAAAAAGTAGTTTATACACAATATAATCCGTAGACAATCCATATCACTTCTGGTAAAATTTTTTTGGACAAAAGGAGTCAAAAATATGCCTGAAGTAAAAACATTAGCAGAAAAATCAAAACAATTACGCAAGGAAATGAACGAAAGTCAAATTGAATTTGCCTATCACTGTGGAATATGCACGGAAACCTTGAGTCTTATCGAACGTGAAAAAGCAGATCCACGGTTAAGCACGGTACAGAAGATAGCAGCATATACAAACAAGACTGTAGCTGAATTGCTCGAAATAAAGTAAACACAAAGATTGGAAGGTATTCAATGACATATACATACAAGATTCAACCTGGTACCGCATACGATGAAGACGGAAACACTCATACAGTATATGGAATAGATTTGTTCGCGGACGGAGAAATACTAAATTCTCTTCCCGATATCTTCTTCGACAAGCAAAAAGCGGAAGAACTTGCCTATCTGTGCAATTCTCTCAGCTTAAGTCCGAAGCATTTTTTTGATGTGGCAGAAGATGCGATAATCTAATAAAAGAAAAAACGGGGGCTCTCGCCAAAGAGTCCCCGCTTCATTTTTTTCATTTAATTTTCTTTCCTTTTATAATTTAAAATATATATTTTTACATTTTTTGTAGGTTAGACTCTTCTCCAAATATATCTTCAGTGTTCACCGGCGCCGATGCGGGCTCGGCAACGTTTTCGGTTTCGTGCGATTCACACCAAACCTTTGCCTCGAGGAGAAGATTAGTGCGGGCAATGGTGTAGTCAATACTATCACGCAATATGTTATAGTAGCCATTTTGGTATCCTTTAATACCGTTCCAGACAAGGAGAAACACCTTGACTATACAAGTAGCGAAGGTAGCAAATGTCGGGTTACCTATGGCCTCTACGAGTATGCCCACTACGAAAAAGGTGCTGAGCAATGTCGGTATAAGGTACTGAATATCTTGCTGAAGAGATATCTTCGCGGGGTCCTTCGGGGTTCTCGTCGTGGCACGTTCCCCGGACACCGAGACTATGTATTCAATGCTTAGATTCAGAGGTTTAACATCGTTTGCAAGAATGATAACCTTTTTCTCGAAGTCAGTGAGCTCTGCCGGGAGCTCTTTTTTCTTTTTGCCTCGGTAATGCTTAACATACGTATTGTATTCGATATTCGCCTGAAGAAGTATGCGACGCAGACGTTTTTCGTAATCTTCCTTAGTGTAATAATAGCAAAAGTCCGGGATACGACTTATAAACCCCTTGGCGCGAACGTTCTCGACGGTGTCTTCGTATTTATCCTGCGCATCCTTGTATTTCTTCTCATTTCTCGCTTCTTCCTTACCGAGATGTTTCATTGAAAAATACTCTACGTAGTTACATATAAGCAATAGCATAAGAGAGGTCGAAAAGCGCACCGTGAAGGAGCTCGTAAAGGATATATCTGTAAAGGAGACCACGATTATAACGAACACAGCGAGTGTGCCGATTACCCATGAAGCATTTTTAGCTACATTGCGCATTATTTTTTTAAATCCACCATTAATGTCTAATGGCTCAAGGTTTAATTCGTCCATTTTTCTATTCCTTTTTTATTCTTTTTTCAAGTCGGAAAACAACTCCGCCTATAAGATTGCTCAACAAAGCTATAAAGGCAACGTTGCCTATGTCGCCTGATATTACGGCAAGAGATTTAAACACAACTGTTATAATAAGCCATATTACCCATGCGGCAGGCGTCCCCTTGAAATATGCTTTGATCTGCTTCCAAAATGGAAGACAGCATAAAACAAGAAAGATAGTTGAGAATACAGATATTGTGCTCTCGCCATCTGAGAGCCATAAGGGAAAATATTCGAGCACCGCAATTATCGGAGGAACAACACAGATAAGCATGCCGAGCCAATGAACTATAAATACTTTACTCTGCTTCGACATCTGCATCCACCACCTTTGAGGGCGCTGCTATTGTCTTCTTGCTTTCCTCGTAATATTCGATTATCTTGTCCTTCATATACTGGGGGATATTCGTGCAAGTAAGCACGTCACAAAGTAGTTTTGCCGTTAGCAGATTAGCTTCACGTGAGGTATTTAATGCAATTTCAAGCTCTTTCTTTTCTGTTTCGCTCTTATCCAGACGTCTGGACATTTCCTCAAAGGATTTTTTCATTTCTGCGCTATAATCTATAACCTTCTGCATCTGCTCAAATACAGGCCTGGCTGATGTATTGAACTCGCCCATCTGCTTCTCCATATTATCCTTGAGACCATGTATGTATTCCGAAATTTTTGTAAAGACTGCACTGATGGTAGGAAGCAGTCCTTTTTTATATAAATATCCTAAAATAAGTGTACCTAAGAAGGTCAGTGCTGAGACTATCTCGGAAAGATGGCTTTCGGCTATTTGCATTATCCGTTCACTAAAATGAACATCCTCTGTAGGTAGTTCAGATTCTGTTGTTATACCATCCTCTATTTGCTCTGTTTTTGTGCCATCAACAACAAGAGTTTCTTCTGCATACACCGTGTACGAGCAAAGACAGAGTAACAAAATTATTGCAAATATTGCGATTAAAAATTTTTTCATCATACTTCAAAATAGCGGATATCCCGCAATCCTTTCTTCAATTTCCTTTATCTGCTTTTTCATTTTCCTCGTTGCTTCCTTAAATTCCTCGAGACCAGCAAGCAAGATAGCTGCCTCCTTCTCGCTAAAGGTTGCCTTTACGACATTATCCTTTACAGAGAGTACAGCTCCGTCGTATGCCTTGTCAAGATACACTGTGAGTTTATGCTCGCCATTCTGAAGCATTGGAAGCTTTATACGACCATTCCTGATAGCGAAAGCCGCTCCGCTGTCAAGCTGCACTACTCCCTCGCCGTCAAATTCTATCTCAAAGCCCTTATCGGTCTGAGTTGTGGTATCACCTATGTCTATGTAGTCAATGCCGATTTCCTTAAATATTTTTAGTTTCATAATTCACCTGCTCCAAAAATCAATCTTGGTTTTTTTGAGTTTTTCTTAAATTACTTCCTCTTTTGATTTGAGGACTTCTTTGTATTCTTCCTCTGTTATCTCGTGGAAGTCATCAGGAGAAACTCCTTCTGCGAGATATATTGTTCTGCCGTATATCTCACCGTTCGTAAGTATCTTTCCTTCGTCTGCATATAAAGTTGTTCTTACTTTCATTTACTCACCTCCCTATATTAAACTTAAGCTCCAGCCACTGCGATATCTGTAATCGTCGAGTTCTACCCATTCTGGGGTTGTGTCCAAGGTGGGGTTTTCTACTGTTCGATGTAATGTCAAATCTACACTTGTAGGAGCAAAAGAATTATAAGTATCAATAATACTTTGCGGTATTTTGGTTTCGTCTTTGTAGGTTAAAAAGTAATAAGTACCAATAGGAGCATCTGCCGCACTGACAGTTACTATATTCCCATAATCATCAACCCAATCTCCATCATACAAGTACCCCTTGCCAAAGTCGCTGTAGCAGTTAAGTGCAACAATTTGACCATCTCTTACAAAAACCATACCATCTATTGTGGCACCATCCCTTTCCTCGTTCCATTTCATTACACCTTTAAATGTTTTCGTTTGCTCATTGCTAAGAAAAGCATTTTCAACCGCCGTTTTTGACAGAGTTAAATACAGAGGGAAGGGATGTGAGTCATTATACCCCAACGCATTTATAATATTTGTTATACTTTCTTTGGTAAGCTCTGTGCAGTCACTAAAATCTATAGAAGCATTGATACATTCAATCCTTTGGAGTTCTTCTTTATCAATATACTCAGCAGAAAAGGTAACGTTTTTCAAAGCAGTACATTTATAAAACGCATCCGACCAATTTGTTACCTTTCTGTAATTTAAAAATTCAACTGTCTCCAAATTATGACACCACCAAAACAGTCGTTGCATATTGGTGCAATTCTTGGCATTTATTCCTGTCACTGACTTGAGGTTGCTCGCACTTGCGAATGTATCAGCCATTGAAGGTACGCAATTCCAATCCACGTGACTTCTGTTTATATGACCTATACTAGTAGACTGGAACATTGAAGTCGCAACATATTTACTAGATTCGTTAGCTATTCTGCCATACTTATAACAATAAAATGAGTTTGAGTCCCCATTCCACCTAAGATGTTCGCAGTCATTAGGTCTACCTTCATCGGCATTCCTGTAGCAAATATATCTAGTTCTCGGTAGAATTGTAGTCGGTGGCTTGAAGTTGTCGTCATTGAAAACAGGGCCGAAGGCATACGCGAAATAATCTCTGTTCCCGTAATCGAACGCCGCATCCCAAAAGGCGTCTTCTCCTTGAATTTTATCAATTTCGTCCGACATGCTTTTGGGGCTTATAAGAGCGGAGCCGCCCGTCTTTTTTCTTATGGCATCGCCGATATCCTTTAAGGTGCTTTCGTTTATAAATACCTTTGACATATCAATATACGCCCTCCTCCGCAACGCCGATTTTTGCGAACGCCTCTTCGATAGCAGAGGTAACGAATTCCTGCGTTGCCAATTCCTTTTTATCCGCGCCGACAGTCACCCTTCCTGCATACCATCCGTCGCCCTTGTTGTCGAGAGTATAAGCGTTAGAGCGGTATTCCTTTCCGTCGTATAAAAAGCCGTTTCCGACTACGTGAAGATAATCTCTTTCGCTATTGTCATATGCGTTATACGAGCCATGGGTAAGACATCTTGGAGAAACACCAACAACATGGTCACCATAAGCGAATGAGTTTTTCCCAATAACAGCAATCCAACTATTAGACCCACCAGCGAAGGATCGATCTCCATAGGCTTGCGTTCTGTAACCTATTGATGAGGCACATTGTCCTATCGCCTCTGTTTCCCAACCACCAGCGCTGGAGTATTCGCCGATCGCTCTGCTGTTATGACCGTGTGAAAAGGAGCTCGTTCCGTTTGACGTGCCCGTGTTTAATGCGGCGGAATATTTACCGAGCGCCTTTCCTTTGTTTGCAGAAAAGCAGAAGCCGTATTTATCTACAGTCGTATCGCCGTTGTCGATGGCATCCTGAATATCTTTATCTCCCGCAGTACCTCCGAGAGAAACAGAACCTTGCTGATAGGCGTAAGCGGAGTAGCCCATTGCGACAGAGGCGTCGCCATATGCTCCAGTTCTTGCTCCAAGAGCGACAGAGGATTTTCCTGTTGCTACTGCTGGGTCAACTTCCGATACATTATCAGAACCCGTTACTCCACCCTGCATTTGCACTATTGAGCCATAACCGTCGCCGCTCTTTATTATTCCACCGTTTTTTAGAAATTCTTCATAGAATCCTAAAAGAGTTAAGCTATCGGTAATTTTTAAGATTTCCGACAGTCCTCCGTCGGTTATTTTTTTTGCAAGGTCGGCAATTGTGAAGGTTTGCTTCTCCTCACCGCCTACCGTCAAAATCGGAATTTCACCGCCTATTTTTCCGCTGTTTATAAGCTCGATAAGCGCGTTCAGGCGATTAATCGCAAGGAGTGGGAGTTCGTCAAATTTTTCTTTGAGAGCCGAAGAACTCATCGCACCGCTGCCATAGAGCTTAGGATTATTTGGCCTGGTGGGGAGTTTTGCCACCGATGCGGCATCAATTTGGGATTGATTTATTTGTTCTATCATTTCTTTATCCTTCCTGCTATTTCGTATCTATATGATAATTCGTAGATACCAAACGGCGAATTATGGCGGTCTGAAGATATAACGTACTGTTTTTCAGTCCATTTCTTCGTCCGCTCTTTAATCACAAATATGCTTCTGTTTGAGTTTTGGAACGCAAGGTTTGAAAAGTCAAACTCATCGAAGTCGAGTATGTTATTCGAGTACTGCTCAGCTATAAGCTCAAGAGGTACACGGTCGGTCGCTACTTCTATATTGATAGCCGAATTGATAAACGGCTTCAAATTGAAGGTAGGAGAACGTTTGACAGTATTCTTCGTGAAATAAGGAACGCCTGCGTTGTCGAGCTTCAGCGCAAGTAGTGAGGTGTAAGCATGTCCGCAACGGTTGTACGTATTTTCGGGAATTTTTCCGTCTACGCCTCGCTTGTCGCTATTCAAGCAGAGTATTCCGCCCGATTTCGTTCCAAAGTATAGCACGTCATCAACGCATAATATCTCGGCAGCTTCGTTGAACGTTCCCCCTTCTCGTTCTTCAGTTTTGCAAACGACTACATTTTTGCCATTGAGCTCGGCATAATTAATGCCCGTGGACATGTCCGTTTTTACCGTTTCATAGTCAACAGCTACTCGGTCGGGGTATATATAAATATCCTTCGGGAGCTCTCCACTATATGACTCGGTGTAATATTTTTCGTTATCATCTTTGTAGTCACCAATACCAGATATATAGTACCACTCATATTCAATAGTTCCGCCGATTCCTTGATACATCTGTCGACTATCCGCTAAGTACAGGTCGCCATCGATAAGTATGCACAAATATCCACACCATTCTGCTGCACGGGCCTTTGTCAGGTCCTTTCCCCTAAAGAGTGCGTCTATATTCGTGCTTCTATGCTCAACGGTCCTCTCAAGGTTAACCGTCTGCTTTGCGACCGCCTCAAGCCCTCGATTTGACATAAACACACAATCGTCTCGGAAATTGACCGCCATACCTACACATCCAAGCCCTGACAAGCCCTCCGTCGATGGATATATTCGCGGTGTTAGGTCGTTGCCACCGTCTGCGCTTGTGTGGTAGTAAATAGAGCCATCTTGTAAAGTATTGCCCTTCAAAACCATAAGCATTGAGGAGTTAGCCATCATCGCAATGTTAGGTGTATTACCTACACCATCATTAAAATAATTAAGTATTCCTATATATGTTGGATTGTTATGACCTGTCAGATCACGTTGTGTGTAAAACACTGTGTTTGGCAGAGTGGCATTACCTGTGAAAAAGATGCGGTCATCGTATACACAGGCAACATTACAGCGTTTTATTGCTGCTTCTGCCGTCCCGTTATAATCGGGGCTGTTTCCAAAAATGCTTTTATCCTCTTCGCTGAGAGGTCCTTCTTCGTTTTTCAAAAGAGCTATATATTTATCGTTAGTGGAAAATTTACTCGGAGATGCTTTCCCATATACGTATATGTAGTCGTTTATAGTTTCCGCGGCAGAATTGTAGAAATCTACGGCTATTATATATATTTTTCCGTTTATGTACTGGCGAATCGGTATATAACTAATCTTTGCCCCGTCACTAATTTCAACATTTCCTATACATATCTTTTCGATACTTTCACAAGGCGTGTGAATATATATTCTGCTCTTAGAGGGGGGGGTTTTTTCAGCAGGAACACCTGTCATAATATTTTCGGAATACTTCATTATTTTAATTTCAGAAGAACCGATTTTGTCATCTGCAAGCTTTACTTTGTATGCAACCCTTCCCCGAGTTTCGCCTTGTTCTGTTGTCGTTTCATCCTCAGCGATAACCTCAACTGCTTCCGTTTCGATAGTTTCATCAATAATTACTCGAACAAGACCGTAATCGTCACCTTTGAAAACTTTTGTTTCCTCATCGTAATCGGTTAACTCATTATACATTTTGTCGGAACAATATATTTCCGTCAGCTGTTCGCAGCCAAAAAATGCATTTCCGCCCAACGTTTCAAGCCCTGCGGGAAGATATATAGTTTTTAACCCTGTTCCAGCAAAAAAATTATCCTCCAACGTCTTAATATTGTTACTTAACGTAAGAGATGTAAGTTTAACACATCCTTCGAAACTACCTTTTATAGTGTCTATGGTATCGTACATTTTTACGGTTTCCAGCGTTTGTTTTCCAAGATCTTTGCTACCGTAATTTTTGCCAAAGGTACCATAGTAAGAATTATATAATTTTTCAAAATCAATTTTCACCGAGTTGAAAGTTGGATATACCGTCATGCTTTTTTTATAATAATATGTACTGTTGCTATTATAGTTTCTGGTATATATTCCGCAGATAATTCCTTGCTTCTCTTCACTTTGCTTTTCGTAGCTTTCTGAAGAATCACCAGACAACTCATTAGCTGGCATTGTACTGATATATTGCCGTTCAATGAACCTATTCGTGAGCATATTTCTTTGCTCGTACTGCTCGTCATTGGAGTAGGTGGTGGGAACATAAGCGTTTTCTCCGGTTATTTCCCCTGCTTCGCCATTTTCATCTACTACTACATAATGTTCACCATCTATAATGTAAAGTCGATTATTAAATATATATCCTTGACTGCGAGCATTAGCCATACCTGAAAATATCTCGGAGCTACCTACATCAATCTCATCTCGGGCTTTGTGTTCAAAACGATAGAGCTTCTTTCCCGCATGTACAACAATATACAGTTTATCATCATACAGTTCGTCATCTTTGGCGTCATTATCTTTGACGACTCTGTAGATATATATTCCGTTTATTGTAGCACCAAAATCAGCCAGCTTTCTCGTGCCGGGGAACGTTTCTACCGCTACGCCTTGCCCTGTCTCATAGTCCTTATACATATTTTCTGCATACGAAAAACGATTATCCGCTACCTGTCCCGGCTCTGACGTTACGTCTATGCCTCGGAAATTACCGAAAGCTCGGGAATATTCTTTTTGAGCCATATTATCACCATCCGTTCTGCTTCATCATTACGGGCGCAGCATTTGAAACTGCGTTCTTTATTTCTGCCGCACGGGCTTGAAAAAGGTTATAGTATCGCACAGATCTTTCCGCATTATCCTCAAGCCATATATAAGAAGCGACAAGCTCAGGTAGCAAGGAGCAAAGGTCCTCGCCGTCAAGATCTATTTCAGTATTATCTTTGTCGGCTTTTGTGAGCATTTCGGCAAAAGACGGCTTATGCTTATATAAAATCTTGTATATTCCTTTTTCATTGTACGGAAGCAAAATCACGTTTCCTTCCGTATCATATTCCTGATTTAGCCGTTGGAGTTCTTTGCCTTCTTTGATAGGCGGCGAAGCAAAACCGAAAAAGTCGTCGGCTATCTTTGATACGTCGTATCGTACGTACGGCTCGTATGTCGGAACATCTGCAATCTTATCGCTATAAGTGTAACGGTAAAGAGCGACGTTTTTTATAAAATAGAGGTTCTCTCCTGTAAAACGAAATCTTACCTCTCCTGATAAATATCCGTCAGCGTCTTTTATTAGCCCCTTGTATTTAACAAAGCTCCGAGAAGCGTCGAGCGTCACTTCTTTGACGACCTCCCACGACTCGCTCGGAGCTCTTTTCGTTTCAATATAAAGGGTACCGTTACCGTCTGCTTCAAAGTAATATGCTTTTGCGTTTGAGGCCACAAAGCAAAGCTCCTCTGACACCTCGATCGGTTCAAAAGAAGAGTCAATCTCATTTTTCATTGGCGCGTGATGTATTATAAGAGACCTTATCGCAGGTCTTATGGCGTTGACCTGCAATAAAGCTCTATTGAGCGCCGAATAAAAACTGTTATCATCTTCGAGATTATCCTCAAACCCCAGCTCTGCGACCTGTTTGTAAACTTCACAAACGGTCATTATGCCCTCCGTCAATTACGCCGTAGCGAGATCTGTCGCATTCTCTACCGAAGCATCGGAATTTACGGCTCTCGCCATATGCTTCCATGTAGTAAAGCCGATACCGAAGCGGCAGTAGCCGTTCCAGAACATATTTCTTGTGTGAGGATCTACGCCGTAGGTAATATCGAGGTTAACGCGGTTGAAGAACATATTTGCGAGAAGATTCTCGTTCGCTTCGCTCGACATAACCATAATCTCGTCGCGCTCGGTTTCCCAGCCGTCGAGCACTACAAGAGTCCAGTTGCCGTACTGGGTGTTGATGTCGTTGTTTGACGATCCGGTGGTTCTTTCGGAGCCACAAACTCTCTTTGCCATCATCTCAAGCTCGGGACGATTACAGGGGATGATAAGAATGTCGGCTACGTAGCCCATTGTTTCGCCGTTTTCATCCTTGAAATTGCGCACCTTGTTTGCGAGCTTGTTAAGCGTCTTCTCAAATACTACCTCGGACGAGGAAATATCTCCGTAGAAGTAGTTTGTCTGAGTCTTGCCCTTCATCTTGTCCGTAGCATACTTATGCTTGTTGTGGAAAAGGGGAAGCTTGTCTGCGGTGGTGAGATCCACTCTCGCTCTATTGTAAAGCATAGAGTCAACCGTGCCGTTGATAAGCGCCTGCGCCGCAAGCTTGATACGAGTCTTGTAGTAGGAACGAGTGAACTTCTTGGGCTTGGACTTGATATTCGCGCCGATACCGAACTTCGCGTCGTCAGCCATCTTACGAGTGATGGTGAACTCCTTCGCGAACTCGATATGCTCGATGGTCTTATCATAGGTCTTACCTACGGAATCGTTCTCTGCACCTGCCCCCTCCTCCTTCGACATAAAGGTGTCGAAATCGGATTCGCCCATTACGGTTTCTGCGTAACGGTTTGACTTCTCGACGTTGAAGAGAAGGTCGAGAATATTTTTTTCCTTCAAACACTTATCTGATTCCTCCTCGATAAGCGCCTTTATAGGTTGTTCGAATTTGCCGAAAAAGGGATCGTTCTGTCCCGACACGGCGCTATACTGAAATTTAGCCATTTTACTATTCCTCCTTATTAAAATCTTACGACGATCTTGTCGCCGCTTGCTTTCGCGCCGTTGAGATTTACTATTTCTGCGACGCCATTTTCGGTGTCTGCCGTTACCTGCAAGCCATCTTCTGCAAGGGCAACCTTTTCGCCAACCTCAAGGTCCGTAAGGGCCGCGGGCTCCGCAGATACAGGCACCTCGTAAAGCTGATTGGATTCTACTCTGCATACGGCTACAAGGCCGTTTTCTTTCTTTGCGCTCATTGCAATAAACTGGGGCTTACCGGTCTCGCATATAGCGAGTTTACCATCGGCAAGAACAAGCGCCTGACCGATAGATATTTCCGCCTCGGACGTTTCGTAGCTTACCGGCTCGGGAACGTTGAGACGGGCGTTTTCAATTCTGATGAGTTCAAACATTTTATTTGTTTTCCTTTCTTAATTCAGTGTTTTTTTGTAAAGAGAGATAATGTCCTTATCGCTCTTGCCGGGGAATAATTCTCTCCACTCCGAAAGTGTCTTCTTTGGCATTATGATACTTGTATCCTTCGCCCCTTTCGGAATGGCTGTCTGAAGATGATTTTTCGTGCCGGCGAGCGACTGCCTTTTTGCTCCTGCAGCCGCATTTTCGCGTATCGCATTAGTGTGACTCGCACTATACGCTTCGCTTGCGGGAAGCCCCATCACACGAAGCTCTCCAAAACGCTTGAAATTGGGAATCTGCGATATGTCCGTATATCCGCTTGTCTCGGGAAACAGACGGTGCAGCTCCTCAAGGTCTGCCTTTCGGATCGCCTCGCCCTGCTGCTGCTCTACTATTTTCTTTGCAGCTTCGAGCTTCTCTTTCTCTTCCTTCTGCTTCAGATACTCCTCGGGGGTGGTATCCTCTGCCTCTGCCGCAAGGCGTATAAGACCGCCAAGAACGTCGTCATCATCTATCTTTACACCGAGCTTCTCGAGTGTTTCTCTACTCTGCGCTTTAAATTTTTCAAGCTCTGCCTTAATATTGCTGATTTCTTTCTGCTCGGTATTTTCGGGCGCCTTTGCTTCGTCTGACTTTGAGTCCTCGCCTTTTTCGGCGTTCTCGGCTTCGGGTTCCTCATCACCTTCATCGGCTTCTTCATTTTCCTCGTCCTCGGGAATAACGATATTGCCTTCTTCGTCGTATTCGAAGTCCCCATCCTCATCTGATTCTGCTTCAGAGGTGTCTTCTACCGCTTCCGCGTCATCTTCCTCGAGTTCCACGTCGTCAAGATTTTCGCCTATTTCGTCGTCGAGCACTTCGTTTTCAATAGTGGTATTTTCATTCATTTTGTTTTCTCCTGTTTTTTACTTCTTGGTACCGTTACGAAGGTCGTCGCCCTTCACTACGGTCGCTTTGGGGGAATTTTTTGCGGGCTTCTTAGGGGCTTTAATAACGCCGCCCGCGTTGGTTGCGTACGGATTTCCCTTCTGCTTCATAGTTTGTTACCTCCTTTTTGAAATTTAAAGAAAAAAAGAGCCACACCTACCCGCTTGGGTAAATATGGCTCTCGCTCTGTGGCGTATGGCGCTCTGTATATTTATTCAGGTTCATTCGGTTTTGACCGAGAAAATCTCGCTGCACCGCTTACATTTGAAAGTCAGTCCCTCAATTTTACTGTCCTTTGTCAGTCCTATTCGAGGGACTCTTTCATTACATTTTGGACAAACGAGCTTCGTTATTTCTTTTGTTGACGTAGGGGTTATTTTAAGCATTTCATCACCTCTATGTACATCATACCACAAAAGTTACTTGAAATTGTCGCAAACTTTTGTTTTTTTGCGCTTTTTTGAGCATTACGACGCCGATTTCATTATGATTCTGCCGTTTTTGACCTCAAATCCGCATTGCTCGGCGAGCGCTGACTTCTGTTCCTTGCTAATTTTGAGTCCCATAATGTATTTGAGCACTCGCTTTTTCTCTGCATCAGAAAGAGAATATCCCTTTGATGCGAGGAGAATTAGCTTCTGCTCTGTTTTCAGCTTCAGCTTGTTTATCTCGGCTATGACCTTTTTGCGCTTGCTACCGCTTATCGTGTTGCCGTTTTTGTCCTTGTCGCTCTCTAAATCCTTCGTCGAAAAATAGTAGTAGTACAAGCTATCGTAATCTATTCCCGCAAGATTAAGCGTTTGACACTTTTCATATACCGTACCGTTGTATTCCAAAAGCGCACGCTCCGAGCCGTACACAATTCTTATAGCTTCCGTATAGCGAAGATCTTCGTCATCTATCCCGGCAGTAGCTTCAATAGCTTTCGTAAACACCTCAAAATCGGTCATCGCAGTTTTATACGCTTCGTTGATCAGGATTTGCACTACACGGGTTTGCTGAAGCTTCTCTGCGCCCGAAAGGTTGCTGTTCTGTATGTCGCTCTTTTCGTCGTACATTTCGCTTATTGCCTTTTTGACCTTATTGAGATACCTTACCTGATATGCGGCAGTATCATCACCTGCGGTCTTGGCATATTGCGCTTTGTCGTACATTTTATAGAAATTCGTCGAGAGCTTGTTCGAGGTAGCGGGGTCTATCGTGAAATTTGCGCTTAGAAAATCCTTTTCCGCCTTATTGGTCGTCATGGGAAGAACGAAATCCCCGATAACACCCGAATACTGATCGAGCAGATAGTGAATCTTCTTGGGCGAATAGTTAATACCCTTGCCTATCGCTATGGCTATGCTGCTTGTATTTTCGTCGTATCTATCCTTAGGTGCAGTGTTCTCAAATTCCCTGCCCTCGATAGCTGTACCGTACCACGTCAGATTATTCTTTACGTCAAAGAAAGGGGAAGCTATTGTACGTGTAAGGTTCTGCACAGGGGTTACCTGATTTAAAACGTTGGATAAATAATCCTTCACGTCGGGGTCCTCGCCCCCTGCAATCTTCATAGTTCTGTTAAGAGCTCCGCCTATAATACTTGCTACACGACCTCTCGGTATCTTTATAAACGTATCGCCGACTTTTATTAAGAAGTTGTTTTCCTTGTCTGTCTCACGGAGCTTTTCGTATTCCTCGTCATCTCCGTACAAAAGCATATTGACAAGCATAGGTGCAAGACCGATTACCGCCGCTTTTCCAAAAAGTGTAGCGAACGCTTTTGCTACCGCCGTTCCGTTACCCGCCTTGAAAGCGTCGCCGACGTTGCGGAATACCTTGTCAAATCCCTGTATAGCGGGATTAAGAAAAGGCATAACAGTCGCATTAAGCTTCTTTGTCAATCGTCCTCGTCTGCCGAAGTTGGTAGTTACCTCTGCCGCATTGTTGATTGCAGTCGGTATAGAGTCGCCCGCTTCAACAGATGCAAGAAATTCAGCAAATCGTGTCGCCTGTTCAACAAAAGCATTTACATTATTGATTCCGACAAAAATATTCTTTCCGCTTCGCTTTGCTGTTTCATATACAGTCTTTACGGTAACGGCATCTGATTCAAAAATCTTCGCCATAGCTTCAAAGCCACGGCTGTCTACGTTTGCGCTGAAGCCCTCGGGCCCGAATATAGATGCGCTGTATCCGCCGTAAGCTCTGTATAACTGCCATTGCTCGCTATTCTCAAACATAAGCTTGTAAGCTTTCGCAAAATTTTTGTAGAACAACACAGGGTGCTTTGTGTTAAGCCCTGCATCTTGAAAGTCTCTTATCGAGTTTCGGATCGTAAATATGGGGCTCCAGGACGTGAGCAATTTTTTGTAGAAGTCGTTCAGCTTCTTTGCCCCTTGTCCTAATGCGCTGGTCGGGTCTATTGTGGGCTTGCTCATATTCTCGAACGCTATAAATATCTTGTCAGATACTTGGAGCGTCACCTTTTTGCCGTCCACAAATCCTGTGATCTGATTGTTTTTAGGGCGTAGTTCTATGCTTTCCGAAATCTGCTCGCCTGTCAAGTCGGATGCTACCTGATCTCGACTTACTTTTTCATGCGAAACAATGTCCACGTATTCCGTACCTACACCGCTCTCTGCTATATTATACATTTCTTGGAAAAGCTGATTGATTCTGCCTGCACGTATCATTTCCTGCGTCTGCGCAGCAATAGAATCTCCAACGTCAAGAATATCAAGTCCGCTTCCTTTTGCTTTTTTTACGGTGCTCGATATTGCAATGTTGCGCTTTCCTTTAATTGCCGCTATTCCACCGCCTTGTGTATCTCTATATGCGGGAACGTAATGCGGATAGAGCTCATTCATATATGCTTCGCTGTCCGCAGAGATAAGTCCTGCTTCGACACGCATATGATTGAGGTTTTTTGTGTATGCCCATACTTTCTCGGCAATCTTCTTAAAATCGGGATGAACCTTTTCTATCTCATCAATTCTCTTGCGCGACTGCTCGGCAGTTACTGCTTCGCTTCTATTCTCATTTTCGCCAAATATAGACTTATTTGGGATTTTCCCCTCTGTCCGTTCTTCAAGCGTCATACTATCTACGTTGCGCCAATGCATAAGATACTCGTTAAAGCTAATCTTTACTGCGTCGCCTTTAAGCGTAATCGGCTTCATTATCTTTGAAAGTCCCTCGCCGACCTTCTTACCGTCATCCGAGAAAATGTCGTACTGCACGTCGCCCAACATCGTTTGTGAGGCGCTCATACTTGCGCGCACCGCTTGAATAATATCGTCG
>JAZNBK010000025.1:0-48568 GCA_045587025.1 Eubacteriales bacterium | reverse complement strand
TATACAATAAAGCAAGCGGCAGCTCAATACCTTTTACGGTAAAAAGCTGCCGCTTTTTTCTTTTTTGGGCTATCTTAATGAGACAGCCCCTTTTTTATTCTATTTTATTCTGCGAAATAACCCTCTCTGTAAAGGAGCTCGGCGATGAGCACTGCGCCGCCTGCCGCGCCTCTTACCGTGTTGTGAGAAAGTCCTACGAACTTGTAGTCAAACAGGGTGTCCTCACGAAGACGGCCGACTGTTACGCCCATGCCGTTATAAATGTCTCTATCAAGCTTCGCTTGAGGACGGTTATCCTCCTCGAAGTAGGTGATAAACTGCTCAGGAGCGGAGGGAAGCCCCAATTCCTGCGGCTTGCCCTTGAAATCTGCCCACGCCGCCAAAATTTCTTCCTTTGTGGGCTTGTTTTCAAACTTTACGAATACGGCAGCCGTATGTCCGTCGGTTACGGGAACACGAATACATTGCGTAGTAATCAAGGGCGCGTTCGCCTTCACTATCTCGCCGTTTTCTACCTTTCCCCAAACACGAAGCGGCTCCTGCTCGCTCTTCTCTTCCTCGCCTCCGATATAAGGAATTACGTTGTCTATCATTTCAGGCCATTCACGGAAGGTCTTTCCTGCGCCCGAAATTGCCTGATAGGTAGTAGCCACTATCTGCGTGGGCTTATATTTAAGCAAGGGAGTGAGCGCGGGAACGTACGACTGAATAGAGCAATTCGGCTTTACCGCTATAAAGCCCCTCTTTGTTCCAAGGCGCTTTCTCTGCGCCTCTATAACCTCTAAATGAGCGTCGTTTATCTCGGGAATTACCATAGGAACGTCGGGTGTCCAACGGTTCGCAGAGTTATTCGATACGACGGGAACCTCTGCCTTTGCATACGCCTCCTCAAGCGCCAGAATGTCCGGCTTCTTCATATCAACGGCGCAGAATACGAAGCTCACGTACGGCTTCACCTCGTCGATGCGGGAAGCATCAACGACGACCATGTTTTTATATTTTTCAGGCATGGGAACAGCCATCTTCCATCTCTCGCCAACCGCCTTTTCATAGGTCTGACCTGCCGAGCGCGCGGAAGCCGCCAAAACGCTGACCTCAAAATAAGGATGATTTTCCAAAAGGCAAAGAAATCTCTGACCTACCATACCCGTGGCGCCAATAACGCCAACCTTTAACTTTTCCATAATGTCTCCTTAATACTTGTACGTTTTATTTGATGAATTTATAACCGTATTATTTCTTTTCGGGAATTTTATAATTTTCAAGGACGTAATCCATATCCTTGTCGCCTCTGCCCGAGAGGTTCACGAGCACGGAGCCGTGACCGAGACGTTCTGCGAGCTTTATAGCGTACGCAACTGCGTGAGCGCTCTCAATCGCAGGGATAATGCCCTCTGCGCGAGATAATCTGAAGAATGCGTCAATCGTCTCCTCGTCGTTTATTACGTCGTATTTTACTCTGCCGATATCACGCAAAAATGCGTGTTCGGGGCCTGACGAGGGATAATCGAGACCGCTCGCCACGGAATATACGGGCGCGGGCTCTCCGTTCTCGTCCTTGAGCATAATACTGTTAAAGCCGTGCATAATGCCTTCCGTACCGTAGGTAAGACTTGCGGCGTGGTCTCCCAATTTCTCGCCGCGTCCGAGCGGCTCTACGCCGTAGATATCAACGGTAGTGTCTCCCAAGAAGCCGGAGAAGAATCCGGCAGCGTTAGAGCCGCCGCCAACGCAAGCGACGATAGAATCGGGGAGCTCTCCCGTCATTTCCAAGAACTGCTCTCTCGCCTCAATTCCTATAACGCTCTGAAAATCTCTTACCATCATAGGAAACGGATGAGGACCAAGCACCGAGCCGATGCAATAGATGCAGTCCTTATATTCCTTGCTGTACGCCTCAAACGCGGCGTCAACCGCCTCCTTTAAGGTAGCGAGACCGTGAGTTACCTCGATTACGTTTGCGCCGAGGATTTTCATTCTTGCTACGTTTGGCGCCTGCTTTTTAATATCAACCGAACCCATATAGATATCACATTCGAGACCGAAATAAGCAGCCGCAGTTGCGAGAGCAACGCCGTGCTGACCTGCGCCCGTCTCAGCAATTACCTTTTTCTTGCCCATATATTTTGCGAGAAGCGCCTCTCCCATACAGTGATTAAGCTTATGCGCTCCCGTATGGTTCAAGTCCTCTCTCTTTGCATATATTTGGACGTTTCCTATCTGGCTCGAAAGACGTTCAAGATGTGTGATAGGGGTAGGTCTGCCCTGAAACTCTTTTCTGATTCTGCGAAGCTCGCTTATAAAGCGGCGGGACTTACAGATATTGAAATAAGCGTCCGTAATCTCCTGCATAGGCGCTTTCAGCTCGTCTGAAATATAACAGCCGCCATATCTGCCGAAATAGCCGTCGGGGGACGGATAATCCTTAAAATAGCTTTGAAAGTTAACGTTCTTTTCTTCCATTTTCCTATCCTTTACTATAATAAATTATATGCTCTCGATTTCTTTTTTGACAAGTAGTTTTTCTTTACGCAGTCACTATGTTGGACGCTTTTTGTAAACCTAACTTTGCAATAGCGTCCTCGCGCATCTTATATTTAAGAATTTTTCCTGCTACGTTCATCGGGAACTCGGTAACGAAATCAATATAGCGCGGAACCTTGTGTCTCGCCATATGGTCGTTTATATACGCCTTCATTTCCTCAACCGTCATACTCTCGCCGTCCTTGAGGATAATGCACGCCATAATTTCCTCGCCGTACTGCTCGTCGGGAACGCCTATAACCTGAACGTCCTTTACCTTCGGGTGAGTATATATGAACTCCTCTATCTCCTTCGGATAGATATTTTCTCCGCCTCGGATTATCATATCCTTAAGACGACCTGTAATGCGGTAATTTCCCTCGGGTGTACGGCAGGCGAGGTCTCCCGTGTGGAGCCAACCGTCTGCGTCTATCGCCGAAAGCGTCGCCTTTGGCATCTTGTAATAGCCCTTCATAATGTTATATCCGCGCGCGACGAACTCGCCCGTAACCTCGTCGGGGCACTCCTCGCCCGTCTCGGGGTCCACTATCTTACACTCGATTTCAGGCAGCGCTCTTCCAACCGTGCCTACACGTACCTCGATAGGATCGTCGGTCGAACTCATAGTACAGCCGGGAGACGCCTCGGTCTGACCGTATACTATGGTGATTTCCTTCATATTCATTTTTTCTATAACCTCTCTCATTACCGAGATAGGACAGGGGCTTCCCGCCATAATTCCCGTTCTCATATGAGAAAAGTCGGTCTTTTTGAAATCCTCGTGCTCCAAAAGCGAGATGAACATCGTAGGCACGCCGTGGAATGCGGTAATTCTCTCGGAATTTATGCAGGCGAGCGCCGGCTTCGGAGAATAATAAGGAAGCGGCAGGAGCGTCGCTCCGTGCGTCATTGCGGCGGTCATAGCCAAAACCATTCCGAAGCAATGGAACATCGGCACCTGTATCATCATTCTGTCGGCGCTTGAAAGATCCATTCTGTCGCCGATACACTTACCGTTATTAACTACGTTATAATGTGTGAGCATTACACCCTTGGGGAAGCCGGTCGTTCCCGACGTATACTGCATATTACATACGTCGTCCTTGTCCACCGCCATAGCGCGTCTCACTACCTCTTCCTCGGGTACCAGGTGCGCTCTCGCAATAACGTCCTCCCACGCCATACAGCCCTTCTGCTTGAAGCCAACGGTGATAACGTTGCGTAAAAACGGCAAGCGCTTGCTGTGTAACGGCTCCTCCGACTTTTTGGTCGCAAGCTCGGGGCAAAGCTCTGCTATAATTTCCGAATAATTCGAATCACGGAAGCCGTCTACCAAAATCAAGGTATGGGTATCCGATTGCTTTAAAAGATATTCCGCCTCGTGAATTTTATATGCGGTGTTCATAGAAACGAGAACCGCGCCTATCTTGGTAACCGCCCAGAAAGCGATATACCATTCGGGAACGTTCGTCGCCCAAACGGCTACGTGATGCCCCGCCTTTACTCCGAGCGAGATAAGCGAACGGGCAAAGGTGTCTACGTCACGGCGGAACTCGTAATAGGTCCTCGTATAATTAAGCGTCGTATACTTGAACGCAAGCTGGTCGGGAAATTCCTCAACCATACGGTCGAGCACCTGCGAAAATGTGCAGTCGATAAGCAGGTCCTTCTTCCAGACGAAGCGTCCGGTATGCGCTTTATTATAGTAGAGAGAGCCGTCCGAACGCGAGGGGTCGCTGTATTGGCTCATAAAGTTCTCGAACTGAGATAAAATTATCTCGATATCGTCTATCTCCTCGCACCACGCGGGAGACCATTCAAGAGAAATAAATCCGTTGTAATTTATAGAGCGGAGCGAATAGATAAATCCCGAAATGGGAAGCTCGCCCTCTCCCATAAGGCAGTACTGAAGCTCGCCGTTCTCCTCCTTCGCGTCCTTTACGTGAATGTGCTTCACGTAAGCGCCGAGGTTGCTTATCGTTTCGTCGGGCGATTCCTTGCCTATAAAGAACGATGCGTAGGCGTCCCAAAGAGCAGCAAGAGCGTCGCAGGCAAAGCTGTCAAGAGTTTCTCTCAAAACCTTGCTGTCAGAGAAAAGTCCGCTTGTTTCGACCAACAAAGTAACCCCGGCATCCTCTGCATCCTTAACAAGCTCGCCTATAAATTCCTTTGCGTAGGCAAGACTGTCATCACTGCTTTTTGAGGCATGTAAGCGAATGTAAGGGATGTGGAGATTTTTAGCTATTCTTATACATTCTCGGATTTCCTCTATTGCGCCCTGCTTCTGCGCTTCATTTGCAAAATCAGAAATACTGTCTATACAGGGAATACTAAGCTTTTTTTCGTATAATTTACGCAGCGTGCCCGCCGTAGCGTAGTCGCCGAACGCGCTGTCGCTCTCGGTAAAGAGCTTGTTTTTCACGTTATGAAGCTCTATGCCCGAAAAGCGCAAATCCTTCGCTATATCGCAGAATTCGTCAAAGCTCTTTCCGTGCCATCCCTTCGTGGAAAAAGAAAGCTTCATATCTCCGCCTCCTCACATACTATCTTGTTTATCGCGTTTATATACGCGCGAATTGCCGCGCATATAATGTCGGTGGAAGCTCCGTTTCCTGAATAAAGCTTGCCGTTATTACGCAGCTTGATAAGCGCAGAGCCAACCGCTTCCTTGCCCTCGGTTACTGCCTGAATCTGAAAATCGTCAAGCTCATAGTGGTGACCTATTATTTGCTCAAGCGCGCGGAACGCAGCGTCTATCGGACCGTCGCCTATTGCAATTCCGTTTATCAGCTCCCCTTCCTTGCTAAGACATATCTGAGCGGAGGAGGAGATAACGTTTCCGTTATTGATTACGTAGCTTTCGAGCTTATATACAGGAGACGCCTGCATAGCGACGCTCGCTACGATAGCGTCGAGGTCCTTCGTCGTAACGGTCTTTTTCTCCGCTACTCGCTTAAACTCGTCGTAAACTCTCGCAACGTCCTCGGACGAGAGGTCGTAGCCAATCTTGCAGATAGCGTCGCTTATGGTCTCTATATCGTCGTGAATATCGAAAACCGAGTCGCTCTCGTTTGAGGGGAGCGCTCCGCGGATGGGGGCGGGCGTCGCCTTATCGCCGCAGATCCACTCGATCTGTCTCGTTATGCGGTGAAGCTCGTTATAGTTAATCGAGGAATAACAGCCGCAGCGCTCGCCGCACTCGTTTATAATTTTTGAGAACGTATCGATATCGGGGATATCGGTTACGCCGACGGCGCACTTCATCTCGTCTGCGCCTGCCTTGATAGCCATAACGGCAGAAGCGGTCGCCATACCTATCGAATTTCTGCAAAGTATGCCTATATTAACCTTTTTAAGCTCGGGCGTTTCATTTTTCAAATCGTTAAAGAATATAGAAAACTCGTCGGGGAGCATTGCGCCCTCGTCGTCGCAGACGGTGATAGTTTTCACGCCCGCCTCGATTGCCGCGCAGATAACCTTTTTCAAAAAGTCCTTATCTGCTCTCGTCGCATCCTCTGCAAAAAATTCAACGTCAGGGCACTTCGCGCACGCAAGAGCGAAAAGCTTTTTCGCCAAATCGAGCATCTTTTCGGGCTTTTTGTGGAAGGAGTACTCCATCTGCACGGGAGATACGGGAAGAGAGACGGAAAGGCGGGGATGCTTTGCGCCGGAAACGGCGAAAAAGGCGGCATTAACGCCCTCCTCGTCAACACCCACGTCTACGCAAATCGCGCTGTTCTTCACAAATGCGGAGATAGTTCTGATAAGGAGCGAGTCCATCTTCAGATTGCTGATTTTAGGCATATGGATAACGTCTGCCTTAAGGTGATCAAGATGCCTTGCAATCTCGACCTTCTCCTTGAAGGAAAGCGCGCTGTGCATAGGCAAAGTCATGTCGGATACGATAATTCTTTTCATTTTTTGTTTCCTTTCGCAATTCTTCTTGTAAATTGCCCTGTCCACTCTCATAACTATAAAAAAGTCCCTGAAGCCGACAAAGCTTCAGGGACGAAATTACTTCGCGGTACCACCCTGATTGCCACCAAATGATGACCTCTCAATTAAACTCTAACAAGTTCTTCGCCTTGGTAACGGGGCTCTCCGTAATCTCTTACCGCCAAAACGCCTTGGGAGATTCTGCTCGAGAATGAGACTTTATCTGCTTTTTCATATCGGCTCGCACCGAGCGCCGACTCTCTGTAATGCAAAAATGCAGTAAATAATTCCGTCTTCGCATTTAATATATAAGGTATTCTAACACAAATATACCGTTTTGTCAACAGTATTTTTTTAATTTTTTTCGCTCTTTTCGGCTTTTTTTATTAAAGAAGCACGGTCCAGCCGTAGGTGTCTTCGATTTTTCCCCATTGAACGCCCGTGAGAACGTCGTAGAGATGCTGTGTGGTTTCACCTATCTCGCCGTTATTAACTACAAACTCCTCGCCCTTATAAGAGAGCTTTCCGATAGGAGAAACGACAGCCGCTGTTCCGCAGCCCCACGCCTCCTCGAGCTTTCCGCTCTTCATCGCCTCTTCGAGCTCGTCTATGCTGAGACGTCTTTCGCTAACCTTATATCCTTCGCTCTTAAGCAGCTCGATGCAGGACTTTCTCGTAATACCTGCCAAAATAGAGCCGGTCAGCTCGGGGGTAACGACCTCGCCGTCTATCTTGAACATTACGTTCATAGCGCCGACCTCTTCTATATACTTGCGCTCTACGCCGTCGAGCCAAAGAACCTGGGAATATCCCTTCATTTCCGCCTTCTGACCTGCGCGTGTGCTCGCCGCATAGTTACCGCCGCACTTCGCCTCGCCCGTTCCTCCGCGAACTGCTCTTACGTCGTCTGCCTCAATCATAATCTTAACGGGATTGATGCCCTCTGCGTAATAGCTTCCAACGGGGGAAGTTATGATAACGTAGGTCGCACTCTTTACCGAGTGAACGCCCAAGGTCTCGTCGTTGCCGAACATAAAGGGACGGATATAAAGAGACGTTCCCTCGTCGGACGGCGTCCATTCCTGCTCAAACGCAACGAACTCGGTAAGAACCTGCATAGCAAGCTCCTCGGGGATAGTGGGAAGGCAGAGACGCTCTGCCGAGCGATTCATTCTGCGGATATTTTCTATCGGGCGGAAGAGCTGTACCTTTCCGTCCTTTCTTCTGTACGCCTTAAGTCCTTCAAAAATTTCAGCTCCGTAATGCAACGCCGTGCAGGCGGGATGAATCTGAAGGTTTCCGAAGGGGACTATTCTCGCGTCGTGCCAGCCCTTACCCTCGGTATAGTCCATAATAAACATATGGTCTGTAAAAAACTTTCCAAAACCAAGCTCCGAGCTCTTCGGCTTTTCCTTTGGAGCTGTCGTTTTCGTTATTGATATATTCATTTTATCACCCTCTTAATAATTTTTACCCAAGCGCAATGCGCCCAAGTTTACGTCGAGCATATCTGCTCTCTTGGCGGAAATGACCTTTTTGAGCGCCTCCATGACCTTTTCCTCGTCATCGAATTCCCCGTTTTCTTGGAACACCTTGCCCATAATAATCATATTTGCAAGAGTGGGAATTTTATTGTCGCTCGCCATTTTCGTCGCTGGAATGTAATGAACCGTTACGTCGGTTCTCTTGACCTTGCGCTCGATAAGCGTGGAATCTACGTAGATAGTTCCGCCGGGGACTACGCTGTCCTCGTATTTATCAAGTGAGGGAAGGTTCATCGCTATCAAAACGTCCGGCTTCGATACGATAGGAGAGCCGACGGGAGTGTCGCTCAAGATAACGCTGCAGCTCGCAGTTCCTCCACGCATTTCAGGTCCGTAGGAAGGGAGCCAGCTCACGTTTTTTCCCATATTCAAGCCCTTATAAGCGAGGAATTTTCCCGCGAACAAAATGCCCTGTCCGCCGAAGCCCGCTATTAAATACTGTACTGTACTCATCTCTGTTCTCCTCTCACTTGTTTTCAGACCTGTCCTTATATACGCCGAGCGGATAATAAGGAATCATCTTTTCGTCAACCCATGCAAGCGCCTTTTCAGGTGTCATACCCCAGTTTGTAGGACAGGTGGAAATTACCTCGACAAGCGAGAAGCCCTTTCCGTTCACCTGATTTTCAAAAGCTTTCTTGATTGCCTTTTTAGCATTTTTTACGTTCTTTACGTTATTTACCGCAACGCGCTCGATATACTCGGGGCCGTCGAGCTGAGAAAGCATCTCGCAAACCTTGATAGGAAATCCGCAATGATTTACGTCACGACCGTAGGGAGAGGTCTGCGTCACCTGTCCGGGAAGAGAGGTAGGCGCCATCTGACCGCCGGTCATACCGTATATTGCGTTATTTATGAATATTACCGTGATATTTTCGTTTCTTGCCGCGCTATGTACCGTTTCTGCCATACCGATAGAGGCGAGGTCGCCGTCTCCCTGATAGGTAAATACGATATTGTCGGGGTCAGAGCGCTTAACGCCCGTAGCAACTGCGGGAGCGCGTCCGTGAGCGGCTTCAATCATATCGCAATTGAAATAATCGTAAGCCATAACCGAGCATCCGACGGGGGCTATACCAATAGTTCTTCCCTCAATTCCAAGCTCGTCGAGCACCTCGGCAACGAGACGGTGGATAATACCGTGCGTACAGCCGGGGCAATAGTGTAAAGGCAAATCTGCCAATGCGTGTGGTTTATCAAATACTATCATCTTATTTTCCTGCCTTTCCTTGCGCTTCTTCGATAGCGGCGAGCACCTGCTCGGGAGAAGGAATCATACCGCCGCTGCGGTTGCAAAGTGTTACCGGTGCCTTGTCTTTTACAGCCAAGCGCACGTCCTCTATCATCTGTCCCATGGAAAGCTCTACCGAGATGAAGGCGCGTACCTTTTCCGCCGCCTTTTCAAACGGCTTAACGGGGAACGGCCATACCGTAATGGGACGGATAAGTCCTACCTTAATTCCCTTCGCTCTCGCCATATCTATCGCATTCTTGGAAACGCGAGCCGCAATTCCGAACGCCGCGATACAAATCTCCGCGTCGTCCATCATATATTCCTCGTACATAACCTCGTTTTTCTCGATTTCCGCATACTTTTCATAGCGCTCGAAGTTCGTGCGCTCGAGCTCCTCGGGCTTCAAGAAAAGGGAGTTTATAACGTTATGCTTTCTCTGCATTTTCGTGCCGGTAACGGCCCAGGGCTTTTCTACCGCGGGAGCAACTGCGAAGTCGAGAGAAACCGGCTCCATCATCTGTCCCATAGTTCCGTCAGCCAAAATCATAGACGTCATACGGTACTTGTCTGCGAGGTCAAAGCCCTTAACCGTGAGCTCTGCCATTTCCTGCACCGAGGCAGGCGCTAAAACTATCATATGGAAGTCGCCGTGTGCGCCTCCCTTGGTCGCCTGGAAATAGTCGGACTGAGAGGGCTGAATACCACCGAGACCGGGGCCTCCTCTCTGAACATTTACTATCAAAGCGGGAAGGTCTGCGCCCGCAAGATACGAAATGCCCTCGCCCTTCAAGGAAATTCCGGGGCTGGATGAGGACGTCATAACTCTCTTTCCGGTAGCGGAAACGCCGTAAACCATATTTATAGCGGCAATTTCGCTCTCCGCCTGAAGAAAGATACCGCCTATCTTCGGCATTCTCTTCGCCATATATGCGGCAATCTCAGTCTGGGGGGTGATAGGATATCCGAAATAGTGACGGCAACCTGCTATGATAGCCGCCTCGGCAATCGCTTCATTTCCCTTCATTAAAACCTTATCTGCCATTTTTCTTCACCTCTCTACCTTTATAATACAATCGGGGCACATAGTAGCGCAGAACGCGCAGCCGATACACGCCTCTTCTTTTACTGCGGTCACAGGATGATGACCTTTCTCGTTGATTTTATCCTCGGCAATTGCAAGCACGCCCTTCGGGCATACGCCAACACAAATACCGCATCCCTT
Source organism: Eubacteriales bacterium (assembly GCA_045587025.1). Lineage (GTDB taxonomy): Bacteria > Bacillota > Clostridia > Oscillospirales > CAG-272 > UBA1740. Next base: position 38,109 of record JAZNBK010000025.1, on the reverse strand, counting down.
ACACTTGTCGGTCTTGAATGTTAATTTTGCCATTTTTATATCTCCTTTACATATGTTTCTGCAATATTATGGGCTGAAACTCGCTCGCTCTGTCCAAAAGAGCGTCCGTCATTTTATAGACGGTAGTATAGCGAAGCGGTATTCCCGCGCGCTCCGCGAGCTCGTTCGCAACAGACAGAGACGCCAAAATATCGTCCTCGGATGTTTCTCTTCCCAAATTTGAATTGTTGATGATTGAAGTAAACTTTAGTTTACACGCATATTCTATCTCTCGCATTATTTCAATCGCGCTTTCCGCATCTCTTGTGAGAGGACGGTAGCAATTCAGGACGTATATCATTTCGTAGTTGTTCTCTTTTTCGATAGCGGGGGCTATTCTTCCGAGCGCAAGAGCGCCTCGTTCGTCTCCGCCGACGTCAAGAACGCAGTACATTTCTTTATCGTCCGTAATTGCGTAGATATCCTGCGGTAGCGCGGGAATATCCACGTTCGTATTCGCATAATCGGAGCATATCAGACGGATACCGTTTTCACTTAAAAGCTCTTCGCTATCCTTGGTTCTGAAATACGGATTTACTATGTCGATATCGGCTATCGCAACTCTTTCGTGCCTTTTCTTCAAGGAAAGCGCCATGTTGACCGCAATATTGGTCTTTCCGCTTCCGTAATGTCCTGAAAGTATAGTAATTCTTTTATCGCTCATTAAAATCACCTTACAAAAGATTACGCTGTATTTTTCCGCTCGCCGTCTTTGGAAGTGAGTCGCGGAAAACGACGATTCTCGGATATTTGTAGGGCGCGGTGTGCGTTTTTACATACTCCTGAATCTCTTTTTTAAGCTCCTCCGTCGGCTCTGTTCCGGAAACGAGCACGATGCTCGCCTTAACGACCTGTCCTCTGACCTCGTCGGGCGCTGCGGATATACCGCATTCAAGCACGTACGGAAGCTCCATTATTACGCTTTCTATTTCAAACGGACCTATACGGTAGCCCGACGACTTGATAACGTCGTCCGCTCTGCCAACGTAGAAGAAGAAACCGTCCTCATCTCGCCAAGCAACGTCGCCCGTATGATAATATCCGTCGTATCTGACCTCTGCCGTTTTTTCCTTATCGTTATAATATTCGGTGAAAAGTCCGCAGGGCGAGCCGTTTGAAATATTTACGACTATCTCACCCGCTTCTCCGACGGGAACCGGCTTTCCTTCGGGGGAAAGAAGCTCTATATCGTAAATCGGCGCGGGCTTGCCCATTGAGCCAAGCTTGTGGGGAGCGCCCGTCATATTGCCTATCATCATAGTGCTTTCCGACTGACCAAAGCCCTCAAGAATTTGAAGCCCCGTCGCCTGCTCGAACTGACGGTATACCTCGGGGTTAAGCGCCTCGCCTGCCGTAGTCATATGCTTCACCGAGGAGAGATCGTATTTCGATATATCCTCTTTTATTAACATTCTGAGCATCGTCGGGGGAGCGCAGAATGTAGTTATCTTGTATTTTGCGAACATAGGCAAAATATCGCTCGCGCGGAATCTGTCGAAATCGTATACGAAGGTAGCCGCTTCGCATATCCACTGTCCGTACAGCTTACCCCACAGCGCCTTCGCCCAGCCGGTATCGGAAATAGTAAAGTGAAGTCCGTCGGGATCTACGTTGTGCCAATATTTTGCGGTATGGAAATGTCCTAACGCATATTTATAGTTGTGCGCGGCAATCTTGGGATATCCCGTAGTGCCCGAGGTGAAGAACATAAGCATAGGGTCGTCTCCGCCCGCCGAGTCCTCATTTCTCTTGAAGTGAGTGCTGAATAGCGAGCATTCCTCGTCGAAGCTGCGCCAGCCCTCCTTCTCCCCGCCTACTATAATCTTGTGTAAAAGCTGAGGGCATTTTTCTGCCGCTATATCGACCTGCTCGGAGACGGCGCCCTTAGCGGTACACAAAACTGCGCTTACGCCCGCCTTATTAAAGCGATACTCAAAGTCGTGGTCGAGGAGCTGATTCATTGCGGGAATCGCGATAGCTCCCAATTTATGTAAACCGAGTATAGCGTACCAGAACTGATAATGTCTGCCGAGGACGAGCATTACCTTGTCGCCCTTTTTAATTCCTAATGAGCGGAAATAGTTAGCCGCGCGGCAGGAATTCTTTTTCATATCGGAAAAGGTAAATCTGCTCTCAACCTTATCCTCCGAAACGTGAAGAAGCGCCAATTTATCCGGCTCCTTCTCGGCGATAGCGTCGACTATATCGAAGGCAAAATTGAATTTTTCGGTATTTTTAAACTTAATAGACAAAGGAGTTCCGTTTTCGTTCTCCTCGGTCTCGATAAACTTCTTATAAACTCTATCACTGTCGTCTCTGCCCAGATATGAAGCGACGGATCTGCTCGTAGTGAGCTCGGGAATCTCCTCGCCCGTAGGATTAAGAACGAAAGCGTAGAAGGTGCAGTCCTTTCCGTCAACGGCTATCATACCGTGAGGAATAGAGCTGTCGTAATAGATACTGTCGCCCGGGCCTAAAATTTCCTTATGCTCGCCTATCTGTATTTTAAGACGGCCCTCTATAACTATATCGCATTCCTGTCCTACGTGGGTGGTGAGCTCGATATCCTTATGCTGCGCTTCTTCGCTATACTTTCCGCAGACGTAAAGCGGCTCTGCGATACGCTTTTTAAAGGAGGGCGCAAGATTGAAATAGGTCATTCCGTGCGCTTGCTCTATTCTCTGCCCGTCTCCCGCTCTTGTGAGCGTGTAGGTCTTCAGCGTAGGGCTTTTTCCCTCTATAATATCGGTAACGTCTACGTTGAACGCCAAAGCACAACGGTAGATAAAGGCGAAGTTAAGATCGGATTCACCGTTCTCACAAGCCAGATATTCCGCTTCCGATATATTGGTTTTAATAGCCATTTGCGCAGGAGAAAGCCCTTCGATTTCACGAAGCTCTCTGATTCTGCTCGCCATTTCTTTGATCTTAAGATCAAGTCCTGTAATGTTTTGCATCTAAAAACTCCTTTATGGTCCTTGGGAACAAAAAAGCTCCTCCCAAAGAAAATACTTTGAGACGAGCTGTAAAAACAAAACCCGCGGTACCACTCAAATTGCAGCCAAGCTGCCACTCAGGATCCAACAATCCTTATGTACTAACGCTACATTCTCGGAGAGGGTCTACTCGATTTCTCTTTCTTCCTCTCAGCTCGGAAGTTACAGCTACGGTCATCCTTTAACGGCTCGCACCAACGCCGTCTCTCTGCAAAAGCACAAACCGAAGCCCTCTTCGTCAAAGCTTTTATATCCGTTATTGTATCACTATTCAAAGTATTTGTCAATATCTTTTTTAAAACTTTTTTATTCTTCGCTCGTTATTACCTTTATGTCGTACGGCGTCGTCTGATATACGTAATAATTGAGCCAGTTCGAATAAAGCAGATTTGCGTGCGCCTTCCAGCTTACGAGAGGCGCTTTCGTATCGTCGTCGTCGGGATAATAATTCTTCGGCGTTTTTATATCGAGCCCTAAATTTTTATCTCTTAAATATTCCTTTTCGAGAGTTCTCGCATCGTATTCGGGGTGTCCGGTTATAAATACTCTGCGATGCTTTTTATCCTCGATGATGAACGCTCCCGCCTCGTCGGAGGCGGAGAGAACCTCGAGCTTCGGACACGCTTCTATATCCTCTCTCTTCACGTACGTGTGCCTTGAATGAGGCGCCATAAAGACGTCGTCAAAGCCACGGAACAGTCGAGAATCGGAATGCTCGACGTTATGCGAAAATACGCCGAAGAGCTTTTCGTCTAACGGATGCTTATCTATTCCGTAAAAATAGTAGAGACTTGCCTGCGCTCCCCAGCAAACCGAAAGCGTACTGAAAACGTGACTCTTGCTCCATTCCAATATTCTGCAAAGCTCATCCCAATACTCTACCTGTTCGAAGTCGAGCTTCTCGACAGGCGCTCCCGTAATAACGAGACCGTCAAAGTATTCCTCCTCGACGCTGTCGAAGTCGCGGTAGAAGGTCAAAAGATGCTCCTCTGACGTATGCTTCGCCTTGTGAGTTTTGGTATGCAAAAGCGTAAGCTCTATCTGTAACGGCGTGTTTCCGAGAAGGCGCGAAAATTGAGTTTCGGTGTCAATCTTAGTTGGCATTAAATTCAAAAGCAAAATTCTAAGAGGTCGGATATCCTGCGTAATTGCTCTCGTCTCGGTCATTACGAATATATTTTCCGATTCAAGAACCTTTACGGCGGGAAGGTCGTTTGGTATCTTAATTGGCATAGGTTTTCTCTTTCTTTTGAAATTTTATTATTGTATCGTTGAAAGCGCGGAGGCAAGGTCGTTTATCAGGTCCTCAGCCGCCTCAAGACCGCAGGAGAAGCGAATGAGGTCGGGAGTAATTCCTGCCGCCTCCAATTCTGCGTCGTTCATCTGTCTGTGAGTTGCGTTTGCGGGATGCAAGCAGCAGCTTCTCGCGTCTGCTACGTGAGTTTCGATAGCGGCAATCTTAAGCTCCTTCATTATCTTTTCAGCGGCGCTTCTTCCGCCGTTGACTGCAAAGCTTATAACGCCGCAGCAGCCGTTCGGCATATACTTCTGCGCGAGGTCGTAGCCCTTGTCGCCCTTGAGCATAGGAAATCTCACCCATTTCACTGCGGGGTGCTCCGAAAGAAATTCCGCCACCGCAAGTCCGTTTTCGGAATGTCTTTTCATTCTTATATGCAAGCTTTCCAAGCCCAAATTCAAGATGAAAGCGCTAAACGGCGAGGGAGTTGAGCCGAAATCACGCATAAGCTGAGCTGTCGCCTTTGTAATAAAAGCGCCCTCTTTTCCGAACTTTTCGGCGTATACTATGCCGTGATAGCTGTCGTCGGGGGTGGTGAGACAAGCGAACTTTTCCTTGTTTGCGAGCCAGTCGAATTTTCCGGAATCGACGATACATCCACCGACGCAAGCGCCGTGCCCGTCCATATATTTAGTAGTAGAATGAGTAACGATGTCAGCGCCGAATTCGATAGGACGGCAGAATATCGGGGTAGCAAAAGTGTTGTCGACTATAAGCGGAACGCCGTGCTTGTGCGCCATTTTTGCGAATTTCTCGATATCCAAAACGTCGAGCGAGGGGTTCGAGATGGTTTCTCCGAACACCGCCTTTGTGTTGGGGCGGAACGCCTTTTCAAGCTCCTCTTCGCTGCAATCGGGAGAAACGAAGGTAAATTCTATACCCATCTTCTTCATCGTAACCGCAAAGAGATTATAAGTTCCGCCGTAAAGAGCAGAGCTCGCAACGACGTGGTCGCCACAGCTCGCGATATTAAATACCGCGTAGAAATTCGCCGCCTGTCCGGACGAGGTAAGCATCGCGGCGCTTCCGCCCTCGAGCAGAGCTATCTTTGACGCCACGGTATCGCAGGTGGGATTTTGCAGACGCGAATAAAAATATCCGCTCGCTTCCAAATCAAAGAGCTTTCCCATATCCTCGCTCGTGTCGTATCTGAAGGTCGTGCTTTGAATTATCGGTATTTGTCTTGGCTCGCCGTTTTCGGGGCGATATCCCCCTTGTACGCAAATCGTATCTCTTGAATTACTCATCTGTTCTTCCTCTTTCCATATGTTAGTTAACTTTTGTTTACATTGACTTCTGGCTCAAAGGGGCTACGTCATTTAATTCCATGAAGCCCTGCTCCTATTACGGTAGCGTACTGCGCCATTTCGGGTATCAGGAAATTAACGTCGAAGCTCTGATTCATTCCTAAAAGTCGGTCGTGAATCGGCTTCACGGTTGCGAGATTTCCCGTGAGCACGATGTCTCTTGTGCCAAAGGTACGCGCGGCGAAGATAGCCATCATACCTATCGTCTCCGCCACCAGATTAGTGATGCCGAGCGCAATATCGTTCTTGTTCGCGAGGTCGGAAAGCTTTCCGAAATTAGAAGCGGTAAGCGTGGAATCCATTCCGCCGTACTGCTTTTTATCGGTAATATCCTGAATCCTTAAATCTATATTTCCCAGATTTCCCTCTTCGCATAACTGCTCGATGTGCTCTACGTTGTCAACTCCGAGAATTTTTCTCGTAAGCCCGAGCATCGTTCCGCCGCCTACGCCCGTTCCGCCGAGGTATTCGGTTTTTACTCCGCCCTTTTCTCTCCGGGCGTGGACGATAGCCGTGCCTGTGCCCATACTGACTACGATCGCCTCGTCGAGTCCTGAAAGGTAGAGACCTCCTCTGCCTATGCAGTCAAACTCGCTCACTCTTTGAAGCTCGACGGAATATATCGGCTTTTCGATAGTAGACGCGCCCGCGCCGGTAATCATTGCCCTGTCTATCTTCTCTAACGATATCTCGTTTTCCATAGTGAAGCGGCCAAACGCGCCGTACGCGGAGGTAACGGGGTCTGTCGCGCGCACGAATTGCGGCGATATCAATTTGGGTTTGCCCTCGTTTCCGTAACGAAAGCCGACGATCTTCGTCGTCGTTCCGCCCACATCAATTCCTATCACAGTTTTCATCTTTTCACCCTCGTTGATTTTTTCGCTTGATTTTAATTATATATCCTGCGCCGTAATATCCTCAAGCGTTTGTCTTTTTACGGCTATATACGAGCCGTCCTTCGTAAGCATTACGATAGGCGGTTTTTCCAATCTGTTGTAATTCGACGCCATTGAATAATGATACGCGCCGGTAGTGAGACAGGCGATTATATCTCCCCGTCTTATATCGCTCGGCATTGCAATTCCCTCTTGGATTATATCGCCGCTTTCACAGCACCTGCCGACAATAGAGGCGGTCATATCTCTTTTATCGTTCATTCGGCTTGACGGCAATATCGTATAGGGCGCTTTATAGAGCGCGTATCTTATATTATCCGTCATACCGCCGTCTACCGAGACGTAGTTCTTATATTCGGGTATCTTCTTTACCGTTCCCACGGTATAAAGCGTAAGACCTGCGTCAGCGACTATGCTTCTGCCCGGCTCGAGCGATATCTCGGGAAGAGCTATTCCGAGCGCCTTTGCCGTTTTTTTCATATATTCTCCGAGCTCTCTTATGCTTTCTCCGATGTCGAGCTGCGGCTGCTCGTGCGTATAGCGAACGCCGTAACCGCCGCCAAGGTCGAGCTGCTCGGCGTAATAACCGAGCTTTTTGCCGACGTTAGAAACAAACTCAAGCATGACCTTCGCCGTGCTTATATAAACGTCGGAGTCAAAAACCTGCGAGCCAACGTGGCAATGATATCCGCAGAGCTTCACGCAAGAGAGCGAGAGCGCTGCTCTTGTGATATCCTCCGCCTGCCCCGTTTCTATCGCCGAGCCGAATTTTGAATCGACCTTTCCCGTAGATATCGCCTCGTAGGTATGAGGGTCGATACCGGGGGTTATTCTCAAAAGCACGTTTTGGATAATGCCCCTCTCGGCAGCTATTCTGTCGATAGCGAAAAGCTCCTCTTCGTTATCTACCACGAAATATCCGACGCCCTTTTCTATTGCGTAGGCAATATCTGCGTCAGTTTTGTTATTTGAATGAAAATACGCTTTTTCAAGCGGGAAGTCCGCCTTGAGCGCGGTATAAATCTCGCCCTGCGAGACGACGTCTATTCCCATTCCCTCCTCGCGCATTATCTCGTAAAGGCGCTTGAAGGACGCCGCCTTTGACGCGTACATCACGTGTCCCTTATCGCCAAAGACCTCTTTCATTGCCGAAAGATATCTTCTGCAATTCAGACGAATTCTTTCCTCGTCCATAAGATAGAGCGGCGTTGCGTATTTATTTGCGAGCTCGTTCGTATTATGCCCTGCGAAAAGCAAAACGCCCTCTCCGTTTACATCAAGATTTTCACAAATCAAATCCTTGCTTTTTAACATCACTGAAAATACTCCCTTTTATTAAAGAAGCTTTGCCCTCAATTCCTCTGCGCTGAGCAGAGAGAGGTCTGCGGGGGCGACGTCAAAGACCGTCTTGCAGCCAAGCTCTCCTCTTTTATACATTCTGTCTATTGCGCGGGCGTAAGCGACGAGCACGCTTGCCGTAAATTCGGGATTGGAGTCGAGCTTCAAGCTATACTCGATTACGTTGTTGTTCTCGGAATGAAGCCCCGTTCTTCCCGTTCTTATAACGCTGCCTCCGTGAGGTATTCCCGCGTGATTTTTATTCAGCTCCTCCCGGCTTATAAAGGTTACCGTCGTGTCGTAGTCGGCAAAGTAATTGGGCATATTCTTTATCTCGCTTTCGATTCGGGCGAGATCCGCTCCCTCCTTTGCAACCACGTAGCACTCTCTCGTGTGCTTTTCTCTTGCCGTCAGGGGAGGCGCTTCTCCTCTCCTTACCGCATCTAAGGCGGCGGGAACGGGCACGGTATACTGCCTTGCGTCAAGGACGCCGTCTATTCTTCTGATAGCGTCGGAATGTCCCTGGCTCACGCCTCTTCCCCAGAAGGTGTAATCACTGCCCTCGGAGAGCACGGCGGAGGAATAAAGACGGGCGATAGAAAACAAGCCCGGGTCCCATCCGCACGAGATAAGGGCGATATGACCTGCGCTTCGCGCGCTTTCATCTACCCTTGCAAAGTGCGTAGGAATAGCCGCGTGCGTGTCAAAGCTGTCTATTACGTTGAATTTTTTCGCCAGCTCGGGTGTCATTTCGGGCAGGTCCGTAGCGCTTCCGCCACAGATAATAAGCACGTCTATCTTTCCCTCAAAGTCGGAAAGCTCGGAGACAGAATAAACAGGCGTGTCCTTTAGCGTCTTTACCGTCTCGGGCGCTCTGCGGGTGAAAACTCCCACGAGCGACATATCACTCTGCTGACCTACGGCGCACTCGACGCCCTTTCCAAGATTTCCGTATCCGTATATTGCAACTCTCATAATTTTTTCCTTTAAAATCAGTTTTTAAGCAGGTCCTTCATAGTATAAAGTCCTGCGCTCTTGCCACACAAAAATTCTGCCGCGGCGAGCGCGCCCTCGGCGAAAAGCGCTCTGCTATGCGCCTCGTGCTTCAGGGTTATGGTCTGGCTCTGCGTCGCTATAATCACCTCGTGAATACCCACGACGTTGCCCATTCTCAAGGAATGCATTCCTATCTCGTTCTTTTCTCTCTTTGCGTGTCCGTCTCTTCCGCATTTCACGAATGATGCGGGGCGCGCTTCCTTTATCGCCTCTGCGAGCATTTTTGCAGTTCCGCTCGGCGCGTCAAGCTTTCTTATATGATGCGTCTCGACTATTTCTATCTCCGCGTCGGGCATAGCCGCCGCCGTTTTCTTCGCAAGCTCGAGAAGCAGAGCGACTCCGAACGACATATTTGCAGAGAAGAAAACAGGTATCTCCTTCGCCGCTTCCTCTATTGCGAGAAGCTCTTCCCCTGTCTGCCCCGTGGTCGCAAGAACAACGGGCATCTTTTCTCTCTTTGCGAGCTCAAGAAGCTCGCGCGTGCAGACGTGATTGGAAAAATCCACTATACAGTCCGCCTTGACAGAGGGGCAGTCAAAGCTATTGAAGCAAAGAACCTCCTCGCTTCCGTCTGCGTTAAGGTCTATTCCCGCGCAAACGGTCGTATCTCTATATCCGCTCTCCGCTAACAGACGGACCTCCTTGCCCATATGTCCTTTATATCCGCTAAGCAATATCTTTATCATTTCAAACCTCTTTTATTTTCCTTTTGGTCCGTCTTATTTTTTAATCTCTACTCCCGCTTTTATCATAAGCTCACGGAGCTTTTCCTCGTTCTGTTTTTCCATAGGAGTAAGCGGCAGGCGCAGATAATTTTCGCAATAGCCCATAAGCGAAACGGCGCATTTAACGGGGATAGGATTTACCTCGCAGAAGAGCGCGTTTATCAAGGGCAAAAGCTCAAGCTGCATTTTGCGCGAGCCGGCAACATCGCCGTCAAAAAACTTGTCGCACATCTCGACAGTCTCTCGCGGAAGCACGTTTGAAAGCACCGAAATTACTCCCTTTCCGCCAAGAGAAAGGATAGGAACTATCTGGTCGTCGTTGCCCGAATATATATCCAATTTGTCGCCGACGAGGTGGGCGAGCTCGGCTATCTGAGAAATGTTTCCGCACGCTTCCTTTATCGCGACGATGTTTTCGTGGTCAGCCAGCTCCAAAACCGAGGAGGGCAAAAGGTTGCAGCCCGTTCGGCTCGGTACGTTATATAGAATACACGGCTTCGTGCTTGCGTCCGCTATCGCCTTAAACGAGGTAACGAGACCTTTCTGCGTCGCCTTGTTATAATAAGGGGTAACCAAGAGCATGGCGTCAGCGCCAACCTCGCAGGCAAATTTTGTAAGGTCGATAGCGTAAGCTACATCGTTCGAGCCGGTTCCCGCAATTACGGGCACTCTGCCTGCTACCTTATCAACGCAAAAGCGAATCGCCTCTCTATGCTCCTCGTCGGAAAGGGTGGAGCCCTCGCCCGTAGTTCCGACGGCGACTATCGCATTAACGCCCTCGGAAATCTGCCATTCAATCAATTCTGCAAACTTGTCGTAATCAATTCCCTTTTCGGTCAAGGGGGTGACAATGGCGGTTGCAACGCCTGTAAATACCGTGTTTTTCATTTATACATCTCCTAAATTATTATCGTTTTCAGTCGCTCTGCGAAAAAGAATAAAAAGCGAGGTAGCGTCACTACCTCGCAAAAAAGCCCACACAAAAAAAGATGAACGTATTGCACAGGATAGCACTCCGCATAATATGCGACAGCAAGGCAGATATTCTCTGCGTTGCCAGCAAAATGCCTGCCACGGCATCCGCTTCGGCACCTGCGCCCTTCCCATACGGCCTTGGCAACCATTTATGTATAGTACTCATCACAAGAGTGCGCCTCTATCTCTTATTACAAATAGATTATTCAATTGATTATATAATATAATGTAGTGTTTGTCAATAGTTTTTTTGCAAAAAACCGTAAAATCGGAGCTTTATACGCAAAAACCGTCGGTTTTTCGTCTTAGCGGACGAACTCGTTGTAGATTGCGTTAAGCGCGGGAATGTAGTCATTTTCGTCAACGCCTACGATGATATTAAGCTCAGACGAGCCCTGGTCTATCATACGAACGTTGATATCGGCGTCGGAAAGCGCCTTGAAGATACGCATAGCGGTTCCCTTCGTTTTTACCATTCCGCGTCCGACGACGGCGACGAGCGCCATATTGTCCTCGACGAAAATGTTGTCGGGATTTACCGCCTTGCATATGCCTGCCAGAATGTCTCCGCGCGCGCGGTCAAGCTCCTTTGTGGAGACGACGAGCGTCATCGTATCTATACCCGAGGGGAAATGCTCGTAGGAAACCTTGCTCTCCTCGATTACCTGAAGCACTCTGCGGCCGAAGCCGAGCTCTCCGTTCATCATTGCCTTTTCTATATTTACCGTGGAGAAGCCGACCTTGCCCGCAATACCTGTAATTATCGTATCGCTCACGGTGTCGGTAGAGGAGACGATAAACGTTCCCTTGTCCTCAGGTCTGTTGGTGTTACGAATGTTTATCGGAATTTTCGAGCATCTTACGGGGAAGATAGCGTCCTCGTGGAGAACCGTCGCACCCATATAAGAAAGCTCACGAAGCTCCTTGTAGGTAATTACCTCAATCGGCTTCGGATCTTCTACGCAACGGGGGTCCGCCATAAGAAAGCCGGAAACGTCGGTCCAGTTTTCATAGAGCGCCGCATTCGCAGCTCTCGCCACAATAGAACCTGTAATATCCGAGCCGCCTCTGCTGAAGGTCTTTATCGTGCCGTTAGGCATAGAGCCGTAAAATCCGGGGATAACTGCGTGAGTATGCTTTAAGAGAACGTCGTGCAAAACGGCGTTCGTTTTCTCGGAATCAAGAGTTCCGTCGTCCTTAAAGAAAATTACCTTCTTCGCATCGATAAAATCGAAGCCGAGGTAAGCGGCGAGAATTTTAGAGTTCAGATACTCTCCTCTTGACGCCACGTAATCTCTGCCTGAATTGTTAAGAACCGCAAGGCGAATCTTCTCAAAGGTCTCGTCGAGATTTATGTCTATATTAAGCTCGGAAATGATAAATCTGTATCTGTCGCAGATCTCGTTGAACACCTCGCCTATATCCTTTTCCTCTACCGCCAATTCATAGCAACGGTAAAGAAGGTCGGTTATCTTGTTATTGCTCGTCTTGCACTTTCCGGGCGCAGACGCAACAACGTATCTTCTCTCGGGATCGCTCTTTACTATACTTGCGACCTTTCTGAAATGCTCCGGGTCTGCAAGAGAGCTTCCGCCAAATTTTAAAACCTTTACACTCATCGGTTTTTTCCTCTCTTCTTTCATAATAATCGAGTTTTTTATTTTTTACAAATATATATTACCACAAAAAAGCCGTAATGGTCGTTATTTTTTTATTTTTTTGTGAAAATCGGCATTATATACTAACGTCCTAAACTCACCCGACGCTTTGTTGTGAAAAACACCAAATCTTTTGTGTCAGTAATCTCTTGAACGCCCGCCTTAAAAGCTCATTTCTTTTCCGCCGATAGAATTGACGAAACGGAGAAATCCCTCTCTGCCCTCTTCCGTGCATTTGTAAACACCGGCGTCCTCCAATACGCAGACGAAGGTTTTTCCTATCTCCTCACGCAAAATGCCGTCTACATTCTCTTTTGTAAACTTATATTTACCTTTAAAGCGATCAAGCCATTCAGCGTGCTTTTCTATCTTCTCGTTATCTCTCGGGTTTTTACCCTCTGATACATATTCGGCGAGTATGCTCATTTCTTCCTTCAGACGAGCAGGCAGGACGGCAAGTCCCATTACCTCGATAAGACCTATGTTCTCTTTCTTTATATTATGATATTCCGCGTGCGGATGATACAGTCCGAGCGGATGCTCTTTTGTCGTTATGTTGTTACGGAGCACTAAATCGAGCTCAAAATCCTTTCCCCGTCTGCGCGAGATAGGAGTTACAGTGTTATGCTCCTCGCCGTCCGTTTTTGAAAAGATATAAGCTCTCTCGTCGGTATAGCTTCTCCAGGCGGACAAGATAAGATCCGCGAGCGCGACGAGGCGCTCCTTGCTCTCGCCCGTAATTCTTATAACCGACATCGGCCATTTGACGATACCCGCCTTTATATCCTCAAATCCCTCAAAGGACAACGGAATTTCGATATCCGCCCTCTCCATAGCGAAGGTGTAATGACCGCCCTGCATATGATCGTGAGAAAGTATCGAGCCGCCCACGATAGGGAGGTCGGCGTTAGAGCCGATAAAATAATGGGGAAATATCTCGACGAAATCGAGCAGCTTTGCAAACGTGGAGCGATTTATCTTCATAGGCGTATGCTCCGAGGAAAGCGCTATGCAATGCTCGTTATAGTAGACGTAGGGGGAATATTGCAGATACCACTGCGATTTGTCCATTATTATCGGTATCTGACGTATATTTTGCCTTGCGGCAGCGGAAAGCGTGCCCTCGAAGCCCTCGTTTTCGTGACAGAGAGCGCACTTCGGATAATTGCTCTGCGGCAAGCTCTTTGCGAGCGCTATCGCTCGTGGGTCCTTTTCCGGCTTTGATAGATTTATCGTGATATCAATCTCGCCGTATTCGCTCGGCGCCGTCCATTTCAAATCCTTTTTTACTCTGTATGTACGAATATAATCGCAGTCGCGGCAAAGCTTGTAGAAATACTCGGTCGCCGCCTCGGGAGAGTTCTCGTAAAGCTCCCAGAACTTCTCTATGACCTCGCTCGGTCTCGGTGTTAAGAGCCCCATAAGAGAGGTGTCGAAAAGGTCTCGATAAACCACGCTGTCAAGCTCGATAATGCCCTTTTCTACGGCGTAGTCATCAAGCTCCTTTAAAATCTCTTCGAGCGGCGTATCTTCCTCCGAAAGCTCAAAATCGGTGTAGGATGACAAGCGGAATTTTGCGATAAGCAAATTCGTAATATAGGTAACGTCGGTCTTTTCGATAAGCGAATTTGAAACCGCGTAATTAACTAATTTTTTTATGCTTTTGTCGATTTGTGTCATTTTTTCTTCTCCGATTTTAAGATTACCTTTGTAAATATATCACAATTTGTCGAAAAAATCAATCCCTGTTTTATATTTTATATTTTAACCGAGGAAAAAGTCAATAAGGAGCATAAGACAAAAGCCGAAAAGGAGCGAATAGGTAGCCCCTCTCTCGCTTCCGTGCGAGTGCGTTTCGGGTATCATCTCGTCGCTTATTACGTATAGCATAGTGCCTCCCGCAAACGCAAGCGCAAAAGGAAGAATAGCGGAGGAAATGCTGACGGCAAGATATCCGAAAAGCGTTCCGACAATCTCTACAAGCCCGGTCGCAACCGCGCAGAGCAGAGTTTTTCTGCGGCTTATTCCCGCCGCAATCATCGGCGCTATTATTATCATACCCTCGGGTATATTCTGCAGAGCTATACCGAGCGCAATAACGACCGCCTCGGCGGTATTCTCGGTGCCGAAGCCGACTCCCGCCGCAATGCCCTCGGGAAAATTATGTATCGCTATCGCGCTGACGAACAGCAATATCTTGTTTATCTGTTGAGTTTTATCGGGGTGCGCCTCGCTGTCCACGCCCATAATATTGTGCAGATGCGGAACTAATCTGTCGAGCAAATTCAGGCATATAGCGCCGCAAAAAATTCCAAGCACGGCTATAGCGGGAGAAAACCTGCCTCCCAGTTCAAGCGAAGGAACGATAAGTCCCATAACGGCGGCGCAAAGCATCACGCCCGCCGCAAAGGATAGCACGATATCGTTGAATTTATGAGATACTTTTTTAAACGCGAAGCCGATAAGAGCGCCGACTACCGTCGCGCCGCCTACACCCAACGCGGTTAGAAAAACCAATTGCATAAAATCTCCTTTCAGGTGGATTTGCCACCGTTTTATCAGACGCCCTCGCAGTCGAAATTCGGGATAAAGCTCTCGCTTGCCGCCCCGCCTTCCTGAATAAAGCCACGCTCCACGCCTATGTCAAGAGCAAAATCTATAAGCCGCTCGTATTCCTCTGCGCTGACCTTTTGGTTAAGCTCGGGGTGCTTATCGCTTTTGCACACAGGGGTATACTGGCTCATCAAGCTTATGTAGATATCGTCCTTGTAGGTAGAATAGAGATATTCTATCACCCTGCGTGAATTTTCATAGCAGGACGGGAGCACTAAATGTCTGACTATAACTCCCTTTTTCATCATACGGTTTTTATCGAATATCGGCTTTGGCTGAGCCCTCACCATTTCGTCTATCGCCGCTCTTGCGACCTCGGGATAATCACGGGCAAACGAATACCTTTCCGACAAGTCGCTATCGCTGTATTTGTAATCGGGCAGATAGATATCTATTAAACCGTTTAGCATTTTCAGCGTCTCTATCTTTTCATATCCGCTGCTGTTATACACGAAGGGGATATCTATATTCTGTGTCTTAGCCCTCTCAATTGCGTAAACAATTGTTGGCACATAATGAGACGGTGTCACCAAATTTATATTGTGCGCTCCCTTTTCCTTCAGCTCGAAAAAGATTTCAACGAGCCGCTCGGCGCTTATCTCGCGTCCGACCTCGCCACCCGAAATTTCTTTATTCTGACAGTAAACGCATCCAAGCGAGCATCCCGAAAAAAAGACGGTGCCCGAACCGTTTTTGCCCGAAATACACGGCTCCTCCCATTCGTGAAGCGCCGCTCGCGCAAGCTTTAATTGCGAAGCGACCGAGCAAACGCCAAGCTCGCCTTTATTTCTGTCTGCGCCGCACTCTCTCGGGCAAAGCGCGCAGTGGGAATATTTCTCCTTATATTTTTCCATAAGACATTCTCGCCTGTTTTCAGGCGCTTTTCCGTTCTATATATCGAAAGTGCGTGGGACTGTTCCAATTTTATGAAACAGTCCCGTTAGTTTTATACGTAAAGCTTAATATTCTGCGTTTCCGACCGTTCTCGGATAAGGAATAACGTCTCTGATATTACTTACGCCCGTCATATACATTATAATTCTCTCGAAGCCCAAGCCGTAGCCCGCGTGCTTCGTTCCGCCGTAACGGCGAAGGTTGAGATACCAGCTGTAATCCTCTTCTTTAAGTCCAAGCTCGTTCATTCTCGCAAGGAGAACGTCGATACGCTCTTCACGCTGACTTCCGCCTATAATCTCTCCGACGCCGGGTACGAGAAGGTCCATTGCGGCGACCGTCTTATTATCGTCGTTTAAGCGCATATAGAAGGACTTTATCTCCTTCGGATAATCTATTACGAAAATCGGCTTCTTATATATTTCCTCCGTGAGATATCTCTCGTGCTCGGTCTGAAGGTCGCTTCCCCATTCAACAGGGTACTTGAACTCTTTGCCGCTCTTTTTCAAAAGCTCGACCGCCTCGGTATAGGTCACCTTCTCGTAATCGCTGCTCGCAAGCGCGTTAAGACGCTCGAGCAGTCCTTTGTCTACGAAATCGTTGAAGAAGCTAAGCTCGGTCTTACAGTTCGAGAGAACGTGATTTACTATGTGCTTTATCATATCCCAAGCGAGCTGCATATTATCGTCAAGGTCTGCGAAAGCAATTTCGGGCTCTATCATCCAAAATTCTGCCGCGTGGCGCGCAGTGTTCGAGTTCTCTGCGCGGAAGGTAGGACCGAAGGTGTATATATTTCCAAATGCCATAGCGTAGGTCTCGCCCTCAAGCTGACCTGAAACCGTCAGGTTTGCGCTCTTTCCGAAGAAATCCTGAGAGAAGTCGATGCTTCCGTCCTCGTTTTTGGGCGGATTTTCCAAATCAAGCGTAGTTACACGGAACATTTCTCCCGCTCCCTCGCAGTCAGAGCCGGTGATAAGGGGGGTATGAACGTAAACGAAGCCGCGCGAATGGAAAAATTCGTGAATTGCAAAGGCAATCTCGCTTCTCACACGGAAAACTGCCGAAAACAGATTCGTCCTCGGGCGAAGATAGGCAATCTCTCTCAAAAATTCAAGGGTATGTCTCTTCTTTTGCAGAGGATAATCGGGGGTTGAAGCGCCCTCGAGGATTATCTCACTCGCCTTTAATTCAAACGGCTGCTTTGCGTCGGGTGTCAATACGAGCTTACCCTTAACGACGACTGCGCTACCTACGTTAAAATGAGTTATCTCGTCGTAATTTTCGAGAAATTCTCTTTCAAAAACGACCTGCATTCCCTTAAAATAGCTGCCGTCGTTCAAGTCGATAAAGCCGAACACCTTGCTGTCTCGGATGCTTCTTATCCAACCGCCGACGGTTATCTTTTTGCCGTCGTATTTCGCCATATCGGCGTAAATATCTTTGATTAAATCTCTTTTCATTTTCGTTTCCTCTATATTCGTTTATATTATTCTGGTAATTTGCAAACGTCTATCCATTCGACGTAGGAAGAATATTTTTCAAGCTCGGGTATGGTAAATTCGATAGCGCTGTTCGAGCTTCCGCAGGCGGGGAACACAGTCTCAAAGCGCTTTAACGATGCGTCGAGATAAACGGAAACTCCCTCGTTCACAGCGAAAGGACAAACGCCTCCGACGGCGTGACCTATTCTTTTCGTCACCTCGTCGTGCTCGAGCATCTTCGCCTTCGCCTTGAATTTTTCCTTGTATTTATGATTATCTATTCTTGCGTCGCCTGCGGCAACTATCAGAATAGTTTCGTCACCGACGAGAAAGGATAGCGTTTTCGCAATTCTCGCGCCCTCGCATCCGAGCGCCTCTGCCGCAAGGGCGACCGTCGCGCTTGATACGTCGAACTCTCTTATTCTGTCCTCTATTCCACATTCTCTGAAATAAGCTCTTACCTTTTCAATAGACATTTTTTGCCTCTCTTGCGGCGCATTTTGCTCACGCGCCGTTTTTTTACAACCTTAATTTATAATTATACCTATAAAGTATATCACAAAATATTTACAAATTCAAGCATTTATCAATATTTTACAAGGTTTTTCTCGATATCTTTTTATATTTTCGGCAAAGAGAAAGCTCCTTAATCTATTTTTCATATAAATTCAACCGAATAATGCGAAAGCCAGGCATCGAGCTGAATGAGCCAGGCGTACATCTGCGGTCTTGACATCAGCTGACCGAACCAGGTTTTGTCCTCGCCCTGCATAAGCGCTTCAAGCTTTGGCTTTGAAATTATTTCTCTCAATCTGCTATCGCTGCGCTCGAGCGTTTCTTTAAGCATTTTTCTGACAGTCGCTTCATATTGCGGATTATGCGTCTTTGGGTACGGGCTCTTTTTTCTCTCTAATATCCGACTTGGCAGATATTCCTTCATCGCTTCTCGTAAAAGCGCCTTTTCCACTCCGCCCTCGAACTTCACGCTCCACGGCACGTTATACACGTATTCAAGAATTCTGTGGTCTGCAAACGGAACTCTCACCTCGAGCGCGTGCGCCATGCTCATTCTGTCCTTTCGCGCGAGCAGATTAGTCATAAAATATTCAACCGATAGCTTCGTTGCAATTCTTGAGGTTTTCATCTCTTTGCTGTCGCTTTCAAGAAAGTCGACCTCGCTTACCGCCTTTTTGTAAAACTCGCTTATATATTCAAAGCCCTCATCCGACCTTACTATCGCGTCGTCAAAAAGCGATATCCTTTCCCTTGGCGCGTGGAGCCACGGGAAGAATTTTCGGTTCAGCATTTCCTCTCGGTAAAACCAGGGGTATCCGCCGAATATTTCGTCGGAGCATTCCCCCGAGAGCGCTACCGTGTGGCGCTTTTTGACCTCTCGGCAGAAATACCAGAGCGACGAATCTATATCCGCCTGCCCGGGCAGGTCTCTCGCTATTGCGGCGTCCTTCAAGTGCTTCGCCACGCTCTCTGTGGGCGCAACCAGAACGGTATGCTCCGTGCCTAAATAATCGGCGAGCCATTTAGCGTAATCCTCGTCCTTATTCGGCTGAAAGGCGCTCGCCTTGAAATCGTTGTTCTCATATTCAAAGGAATAGGTGGAAAGCGTTCTTCCCTCTCTTTGATACGCTCTCTGCGCCACCGCGCTTATTACAGACGAGTCGAGCCCTCCCGACAAAAAGCTGCAAAGAGGAACGTCGGATACGAGCTGTCTTTCTATCGCGTCTATCAGCAGGCGCTTCGTGTTCTCGATAATTTCCTCTCTCGACTGATGAAGCTCTCGCGCTTCTAATTTCCAATATTTATGAAAATGCGCGCCCGTATCGTCCACGTATCCGCACTCTGCCGTTCCAAGCTCGTGTATGCCATAAAAAACTCCGCTATGCTCGAGCGTGACGGGAGCGAGATACAAAAGCTCCCAAAGCCCGCGACTGTCGAGCTTTGCAGTGACACCTTTATGGGCGAACAGCGCCTTTATCTCGGACGCAAAGAGGAATTGCTCCCCTACCCTCGTATAGTAAAACGGCTTTATTCCAAACCTGTCGCGCGCAACGAAAACCCTTCCGCTTCCGCTCTCATAGACGGCGAAGGCAAAAATTCCGTTCAGCTTTTTCGGAGCGTCCTCGCCCCATATAATATAGCTCCAAAGAACGTATTCGGTGTCGCATTTCGTCCTTGGCGTTATGCCTCGCCTTGCCAGCTCGCTCGCCAGCTCCTTCATATTATATATCTCACCGTTGTAAACAATCGTATACTTTTTGCTGTTGTGAAAAATGCTCATCGGTTGCTTTCCGCCCTCGATATCCATTACTGCCAAACGGTTGTGGCAAAGACAAACTCCGTTTTCAAAAAAAATGTCCGAGGAGTCAGGCCCTCTATGTATCATTCGGTCGCTCATTTCCTTCGCCGTTTTATCTACATCGCTATCAAAATTAAAAATTCCGCATATTGAACACATTCGTAGCACCTCGCAAAAGCTTTTTTATCAGTTTATGTCCTTTTAGCGCTTTGTGTTAATTTGCGGAATTTCATTTATTTGAAAATCAATTGTCAAAAAAGTCGGGAGGCAGCTCGGGATTTTGCTCAAAACGTTTCGTCGTAGCGTAGAAATTCGCTCCGCTCGGCTTACCTTCGCCTGCTCTTTCTGTCGAAACGCTCCTTGCGTTCTCCGCTCTCGGAGATTCAAAATCGAACTTTACTCCGTTTCCGTCCAATTTTAATACGGCGTCGAAGGTCTTTTTGGTTTTTGGAGAAACAAAGCCCTTGATTTGCGCCGTTTTGCCGCTTTCAAGCAGGAGCTTCATATTTGAAATAGAAATCGCTCGTCCGCATATATATTCCCTGACGGAAAAACGGCAGTTTGCCGTCTTATACGCGGAGCATCCGTAGCCAAAGCTCGTTCTCCTTATCTCGCCCTCGCAAAGAGGGCATTTTCCGACGACGTCTCCGATACATCCCGTCTCTGCGTCTATCTCTATATCTTCCGATGCCTTCGCAGAAAAGACCTCGCTTATCTCCTTTTGCGCGAGCGAGACGCTATCCATTATTCCGATACTTCCACGGTAGACCTTTTTAAGCGCTCTGCCCATTTCCGAGGTCTTATATTTGTCCATATTTATCTCCATACGGCAGAGCGCCTCGATTAGAAACTCTCCGTCGGGCAGAATGGTATAGACGTCTTTTTTGAGCTGAATATAACCGCTCTTTCTCGCATTATCTATAATTCCCGTTCTCGTCGCTTCCGTGCCGAGCTCCAGACCGTCAAAGATAGCCCTGTAATCCTCGTCGTCGTTTTCGACGCCTTCCTCTGCCTCAGCCAAAGCCGCCTTTTCATCACGGAAGGGGTTTTTCAGATAATTGTTCAATGTTTCTATCGTATAGTGACGGGGCGGCGAGGTCTCCTTTTCTATCGGCTTAAAATTTATCTCCACCTTATCCCCTTTATTGAGATTCGGCAGGAATTTATCCTTCGTCTCTCTGTCGTCGAACTTAGTCCAGCCGCGCTGTAAAATGACGGTCCCTTTAAGAGAAAAGCTCTCCAAATCTCCTACCGCTATCGTAAGCTCCGACTTTTCAACCAGGCAGTCCTCCTCGCAGAAAACTGCGACGAAACGGCGAAAAACGGTAGAATATACCTGCATTTCGCGCTCTGAAAGCTTGCTCTTGTCGGGTATCTTGTAGGTGGGTGTCAATGCGGAGTGAGATTCTATCTTGCTGTCGTCGAAAATGTTTTTTCCGCCCTTAAAGGCGACGGGATATCCCATCGACTTGACGTTTTCCAAAATCTGCTTTATCTTCTGCATTTCGGCGGTCGCAAGATACTCGCTGTTAGTACGCGGATAGGTGAGATACCCCTCCTCGTACAGCTTTTGCACTATTGCGAGACTGTCCGCCATAGACATCTTATATTTCTTTCCGAGGACGTTTTGCAGCTTGGAAAGCGAATAAAGCTTTCCTGCCGAAAGCTTGTCCTTTTTCGTCTTTTTGTCGGTGACGGTCGCGCCCGTTTGATTATATAATTTACACAGCTCGTTTGCCTTTTCAAGCTCGTCTTTTGCAAGCTTTTGTTTGCTCAAAAGCTCTACCGTCTCGCCGTTCGTCTCGGCGGAGCTGAACGCGGCGTAATATTTTTCCGGCTTAAAATCACGAATAGCTATATCTCTGTCGTAAATCGCCTTTACTATCGGTATGATAACACGTCCGACACGAAGAAGCTTTCCTGTTTTGAGCGTGGCGTATCTGGTCAGGTTTACTCCGTAGAGCCAATCTATATAGGTGCGGGCGAGCCCTTCGTTTGCGAGGTTCTCGTACTCGCCCTCCTCCTTCATTTCGGAGAGCGCCTTCGCTACCGTTTGCGGCGTTTGGTCGGGGAGCCACAGGCGCAAAAAGCGCTTCTTTGAATGTAACGCTTTGTTTACGCATATGCGGACGATAATTTCTCCCTCTCGGTCTGCGTCTCCTGCGTTTACTATCGTATCGACGTCCGCTCTGTTACAGAGCGTTTCGATTATCTTGAACTGCTTGAGAACGCCCGTATCGGTTTTTTTGTCCGCTCCCTTTTTCAGGTCAAACTTAAATTCTGTGGGAAAGCAAGGCAGATTTTGCATAGTCCATCTGTTCGTGCCGTCGGGCGAGGGCGAATATTCCTCTATGTCGCAAAGCGAAAAAAGATGTCCGAACGCCCAGCTGATAAGATATCCGTCACATTCAAGATATCCGTCTCGTCTTGCCTTTATTTCACCTATACCTGCGGCGATATTTCTCGCCAAGCTCGGTTTTTCGGCTATTATAAGGACCATTTTTTCTCCCCCTTCCCTTAATTTCTTTCCTTTTTAAGTATAACATTTTTTAGCCGTGTTTGCAAGTCCAAATCGTCTTTTCGGCAGAAAAATACGAAAAAGGAAACGGCTCGACTAAATTCGAGCCGTTTCCGTGTCGCCTTGCTTGACTTTATAAGCCAAGGGCGCTTTATTTTTTGCTGCTTGTAATTTTATTCAACAGTGCGGTAATAAGGATGATAACTCCGATTACTACGAAAATGCCTATCATTCCCTGCGCCATATACTTCAAATGCTCTACAAAAGCCATAGGATTAAAAGTAAAATTCATATATTTCGCCCTCCTGTTATGCAAAGAATGAAAGTATCATACCGCCGGCAATTACCGAAGCGATCTGTCCCGAAACGTTTACGCCGATAGAATGCATAAGCAAGAAGTTCTGAGGATCTTCCTTAAGTCCCATCTTATGAACGACACGTCCTGACATCGGGAAAGCAGAAATACCTGCCGCACCTATCATAGGGTTGATTTTCTTGCCCTCGGGCAAAAACAGGTTTATAAGCTTCGCAAACAAAACTCCGCCCGCGGTGTCGAAAATGAACGCAAACAAGCCCAAGCCCAAAATCAAAAGGGTATTGAGGTTGAGGAATTTGTCTGCCTGCATCTGACATGCAATAGTAATTCCCAAGAATATGGTAACGAGGTTTGCAAGCACCTTTTGAGCAGTTTCGGAAAGCGAGTTCAAAACTCCGCACTCACGAATAAGGTTACCGAACATCAAAAATCCGATGAGCGCAACCGAAGCGGGAGCTACGAGACCTGCAACTATCGTGATAATTATCGGGAACAAAATTCTCGTCATCTTTGAGGGGGTCTTCTCTGCGAAGGGCATTCTTATTCTGCGCTCCTTCTTCGTAGTGAGCGCCTTTATTACGGGGGGCTGAATGATAGGCACGAGCGCCATATACGAGTACGCCGCAACCATTATTGCTCCTGTGATGGCGCTGTCCTGACCCAAAAGCTTAATTGCTACTACTATAGCAGTCGGGCCGTCCGCTGCGCCGATAATACCGATAGACGCCGCTTCCTCGGGTGTGAAGAACATTGCCGCCGCGCAAAACGTAAAGAATATACCGAACTGCGCCGCCGCTCCGAAAAGCATAAGCTTCGGATTCGACAATACAGGGCCGAAATCTATCATGGCTCCTATGCCGATAAACAAAATCAGGGGAAAAAGCTCGTTTGCAATTCCTGCGTCAAATAGCGTTGAAAGAGGACCGTGCTCCTCGACTGCGCCCTCAACTACCTTGTCGATAGCCCCCGACAGCGGAAGGTTAACGAGGATAGTTCCAAATCCCAAGGGAAGCAGGAGCGTGGGCTCCATATCCTTCTTAATTGCCAGATAAATCAAAACTCCGCCTATCGCCCACATAATAACGTGCTGATATGTAAGCTGCAAAAGAGTTTCATACAAAAAAGATAAGTCCATTTTTTCCTCCTGTTGTTTGTTCTTGCCATTTTTCAATGTGAATATTATTACACAAAATTGTTTCTTTTTTGTTTTCTATTTATTGACAATATTTAAACAAATCAGACAAGCTACAACAAAAAGGGAAAGCTTATTCGCAAAAATCTTCATATACGTACTCGAGCGAGATAGGCGTTATAAAATTACGCACGGCAATATCAAAAAAAGCTTTTGCCGTTTCCTTCAAATCAAAGCAATTCATAAGAATCGCGCTTTTTTCCCTTTCTCCGTTTCTAACCGACACCTCGATACTGTACGGGGCTTTACAGTCCTGCGCCTCGTACATTCTATACTCAAAATCAAACCATTGATTTCTTCTTTTCTCTGTAAATATAAGCTTACCTTTTGAGTCGTTTGTATCCTCTTTTTCGGAAAGCTCTGCGCTTTCTCTCTCGTTTTTTTCTTTCATATTCATACCTCTTTTCAGATTTTTTGTTTTCTTCCTTCCGATAAGAGCCGACAGACACCGGCTGTTTTCTTTTTGCTTATTCTTCCTCTCCCGCCAATAAAACACTAATGAAAAAATCCGCGCGCTATGTTAAAATAGATATAAGCAAGATAAAAGAAACGGATAAAAGCGATGAAAAAACTGCGAAAACAGATACGCTCCTATCTGTCGAATATGTATATCGGTTCGTATATTATCTTGATTATCGGGCTACTGCTTATCATTCTTTCGCTTTCACTTATTACATACTATTCTCTCTCGCCGTCGGCAGAAGCGAGCGATATCGGAAGGTGGATATCCACGCATAGCGCGGAAATCTTTGATACGGTCTGCGCAAGCATTTCAATAACCCTGATTGGCGCTTGGTTGCTCGACTACTCATACAAAAAAGACAGATAGAAGATTTTTAAAAACGCAATGGCAATGCATCAAGGCGCCATTGCGTTTTTACTTTTTGCCATATTATGCGGCGCTCTTTACTTTAACGAGCGCGACCGTCATATCGTCTCTGCTTCTGTTTCTGCTACCCGCGCAGGCGACTATTTCCTTCGCCATATCCTCAAGCGAGCTTTCCTTTTCCTTTCCGAGCAGGGCGAGCAGCCAGCCGGCGTCGTCGCCTGCGCCCACTATTCCGTCGGAGAGCATAACTATTATATCTCCCGCCTCAATTTCAAAATCGCTTTTTTCGGCGTCCAAGGTTTTCATTAGTCCTATCGGCGCCGTCTTTGAGCGAACACGGAAGATGTCCTCTCCCCGCTTTACGTAGGATATTGCCGCTCCGCTTTTTAGAAACGTCGTCCTGCCGTAAATCAGGTCAAATTCAAGCATATCGACCGTTGCGAAGCATTCGTTTTCTCTCGACCTTAAAAGGTTGTTTAACATTCTGAGGGCTATCGTTTTTGATATTCCCACCTTTAGCATTGCTTCCAAAAAGGAAACGCAGATTTCCGCCGTGTCGGACGCGTCCTTTCCGCTTCCCATTCCGTCGCTTATAATGCTGTAAAAATATTCATCTCTGCTAAAAAATCTTCTCTGCTTGTCGCCCGAGATCTCGCCGCTGCCCGACGGCAGAGTTGCGCCCGCGTACTCTACGTCGAATTTTTTTATCGCGTACATTCTTCCCGTCAACGCCTCGCTCGTGCGCTCAAATTCGGGAGGGCTGAGACGGCAGCCGCAAATTTCCTCAAAGCGCTTGTGTAACGTTGGCATTGCCTTTTTTAAGCTCTCGATGTTTCTGCTTCCCACGGCTATTCTCTTCTTTCTTTGCCCGTAAGCTACCAGCCGCTCCACCTTCGTTTTTTCTTCGAGGCAAACTCGATTTAAGACGTCGCATAGCGAAAGGTCCTCCTCTCGCTCCCGCCTTTCCGTATTTGAAACGTTTTCAAGGAGCTTTGATATCAAGGCGTAATCGGTCGCTATAAATTCATTCTTGTTGCCCCTTATCCGCCCTATTCCCAGCTCTGCCGACCTTTCGCCTATTTCCGACAAAATTTTCTTCATATCGGAGCATTTCCCGAAAAGCGCGGGTGGAATTGTATTTTTCTTTACGGTCCCCCCCTCGGATAGCGCTCTTGCCAGCGCTTCAAAGGCGCGCTTCGCTTCTTTTTTCTCCGACTCCCAGCACTGCGCTTTGTTTCTGCAATGGTTACAAAAAGGCGCGCTCGCTCTCTCGCAGAGCTTATAGTATTCCTCCCATTTGGGCGTCGTCGCCTCCTTGTTCATTGCGCCGAACATCTCGCCAATTTCGGAAAAGCCCTTGGCGAGCCGAGAAACGCGGTCGCTGTTGCTTGACGAAAAGGAGACCGCCGACTCGGTTTGCTCGTTTATAATCCTTTGCTTCATCTCCTCGTTTTCCTTTTCGCTATCTGAATGGATGCGGAAAAAGACGGGGAACGCCAAAAGCGACGTCACTATAACGACGGGCGTTATATAGATAAAGCCCTCAAGTCCTCCTATGTATGAAGCCCAGCCGACAGCAGAAGCTCCGCCAAGTATAAAGGCATAGAAGGAACCGAACTGCCAAAGAATACCTGAGACGAGTCCGAGCAGAGCGAACGAGGGCGCATATAAAACGCTTATCGAAAGAGAGCATATAAGTCCCGTAAAGCAGCCCCGAAGCGCGCCAAATCTTTTTGACACGAAAAAGGTCGCAAGCGTAAGGAAGGCAAGCCCGAGGGGTATTTCGAAAATCGACGCCCTGTTCAGAGAAAAAACGAGCAGTCCTATAAAGCCGAGCAGAGAGAGCTGAGCGTAAATTGGAGAAACTCTGCCCCATACGTTGCGTTTCCTTTTGCCGAAGCCGAAAAGGTCCTCAACGCCTATATTGCTTTCGGTCAAACCTAAAAACAAAAGACAAAAGATGACAGGAAGCGCAGTTATGGCAATAGAAAACAAAAGAGAGCTTTCATCAAAACCGCCCAAAGCCAATTGATAAAGAGCAAGCGCCAGCCCCGAAAGTATCGCTTGCGTTATCCGCAGCTGCGGCAGCTCTTCAAAGTAATGCTCGCAGATAGGCAGAACCCTACGCTTCTCAACGGGGGCGGAGAAGGCAATACGAATTAAAAATAACATCAGATACAAAACGAGATATACTCCCCCTGCGCCGCCAAGCGACGTGCACCCGAGAAAAAGCCCTAAAAGACATGGCAAGAGCCGACGGCGCATAGCGCAAAGGAGCGCTATTCCGAGAGGAAACGCTCCGAACAAAACGTGCGTAGTGGCGAAAAGCGCCGATATGACCAAGATTGCCATATCAACCAAAAATTCTCTCGCCTTATTCGTCTTTCCCTCAAATTCAGATAGCAATTGACGGAAGAAAAGCGCAAACGGCCTGTCCCCACCTAAAATGTTAACGTCCGCAAAATCTTTGTTTTTTCTTGTCTGCATACAAATTTACTTCCTTTTTATTGATAATTGAATAATAACATAAAAATAAAATAAATTTTGTCGCAACGATAGAGCAAAAAAATTCTATTTTTAGCGAAAAGGCGCGCCCACGCGCAATGAATTGCAATCTTTCGTTTGCATGAATTGAAAGCGTTGCTTTCATGAATTGCCTATGGCATGAATTGCGCCTCTCGGCGCATTGCAATTCAATTCATGAAAACGACAGTTTTCAAATCATGAAGCCGTTGGCTTCAATTCATGACGGCTTGCCGTCAATTCATAAGTCAATTCATAAAAAAAGGAAATCCCCCAAAGGAGATTTCCCTTAATTAAATTTTTATTAAAGAGCCGAGAGTATTTCCTCTGCCTTTGCAAGAGCTTTTGGAATTTTATCGATATCTCTGCCGCCGCTCATTGCGCTGTCGGGACGTCCTCCGCCCTTTCCGCCTGTTACCGCGCTCACCTCTCGCAAGATGTTTCCTGCGTGAGCGCCTGCCTTTACTGCATCATTGCCACAAGCGCAAACGAAGTTAAGCTTTCCTTCATTCACGACCGCAAGAACTGCAACCATATCGCTATGCTCTGCTTTTATGGTGTCACAAATTCCTCTCGCAGCGTCCACCTTCGTCTCGAGCTTCGCAGTCAAAAGCTTAATTTTGCCTATCTGCTTCGCCTTTCCTATCAAGGAGCCAAGCTCCGCCTGAGACAACTTCGCATTTGCGCTCTCAAGCTCTCTCTTCAATTCCTTAATCTCGTTTTGAAGAGTCGCCGCGCGCTTTGCAACGTCGTTCGTATTAGCCGATTTAAGCTCTCTCGCCGTCTCGGTGATAAGCGCCTCTTTGGCATCGATAAGAGAAAGCACGCCAAGACCGGTAACCGCTACGACACGGCGAACGCCTGCCGCAACGGAGCTCTCCGATACAAAACGGAAAAGTCCGATATTTCCCGTGTTTTCCACGTGCGTTCCGCCGCAAAGCTCGGTAGATTCAGAGCCAATCTTTACCACTCTGACAACGCTTCCGTACTTTTCAGAGAAAAGGGCTGTCGCTCCCATTCTCTTGGCATTTTCCATATCAGTTTCAAGAATTTCCGTCTTTTCTGCCAGAAGTATATTATTGTTTACAATTCTTTCTACCTCTGCAAGCTCGTCTGCGGTCATAGGCGCAAAATGAGTAAAGTCAAATCTCATTTCCCTCTCGTCTACGTAAGAGCCCGCCTGCTCTACGTGAGAGCCGAGCACGCGCCTCAGGGCGCTCTGAAGCAGATGCGCGGCAGAGTGGTTTCTCTTTATCGCGTTTCTTCTGCTTTCGTCAATAGAAAGAGTTACGGTATCGCCCTTCTTCAATATTCCGTTATTTACGGTTGCCATATGAATATAGATGCCGTCCGTCTTTTTGGTGTCGGTTACGGCAAGTGAAAGGCCGTCTCCCTTAACTTCGCCCGTGTCTCCTACCTGACCGCCGCCCTCGCCGTAAAATACGGTCTTGTCGAATATTACAGAGCATTCGCCCTCGCTAACCTGCTCGCACTCTGCTCCGTCCGCGATAATTCTCAGCACCTTCGCCTCACATTCAAGCTGCGAATAGCCCAAGAATTCCGTTTTTTCTATTCCGTCAAGAAGCGCCTTGGAACCGTCGTCCCAACCGCCTATATTACCTCTTGCATTTCGAGCGCGTTTTCTCTGCTCGTCCATAAGAGCGTTGAATTTTTCCTGCTCTATCGAGAGACCGCCCTCCTCGGCTATCTCTCTTGTCAGGTCTATCGGGAATCCGAAGGTATCGTAAAGCTTAAATGCGTCCTCTCCCGAAATTTCGGATACGCCCTCCGCCTTCGCCTTTTCAATAATAGACGAAAGAATGTTAAGTCCTGCGTCAATGGTAGCGTCAAATCTCTGCTCCTCCATTGAAATAACCTTCAGAATATAATCCTGCTTTTCTAAAAGCTCGGGGTATGCGCCCTTGTTTTCGCCGATAACCACAAGACAAAGCTCGGGCAAAAATTCTCTATCTATTCCGAGTAGCTTTCCGTGTCTTGACGCGCGTCTCAGGATACGGCGCAGTACGTAGCCCCTGCCCTCGTTTGAGGGAATAACTCCGTCGCAAATCATAAAGGTCGCGCTTCTGATATGGTCGGTTATAACACGGATAGATATGTCGTTTTCCTTGTTTTCCCCATACGACTTGCCCGCAATAGCGCAAACGGCATCGAGAATTTTTCTTACCGTATCGACCTCAAAGAGATTGTCTACATCCTGCATAACGCAAGCGAGACGCTCAAGTCCCATACCTGTATCAATGTTTTTCTGGACAAGCTCGGTATAATTGCCCTTTCCGTCGTTATTGAACTGCGAGAACACGTTGTTCCAGATTTCCATATATCTGTCGCAGTCGCACCCCGGCTTACAGTCGGGTGAGCCGCAGCCGTATTTTTCGCCACGGTCAAAATAAATTTCCGAGCAAGGACCGCAAGGGCCTGAGCCGTGCTCCCAGAAGTTGTCCGCCTTGCCGAGCTTTACGATGCGGTTTTCGGGTACTCCGATTTTATTCGCCCAGATATCGTACGCCTCGTCGTCCTTTTCATAGACCGAGGGCCACAAAAGCTCTGCGGGAATTTCCAGACACTCGGTCAAAAACTCCCAAGCGTAAGGAATCGCCTCGTTCTTAAAATAATCTCCGAACGAGAAGTTTCCGAGCATTTCAAAATACGTACCGTGACGGGCGGTATGACCTACTCTGTCAAGGTCGGGCGTGCGTATGCACTTCTGGCAGGTAGTAACGCGGTTGCGAGGCGGTTTTTCCTCGCCTGTGAAAAACTTTTTCAGGGGCGCCATACCCGAATTTATAAGAAGCAACGACTTGTCGTTGTTTGGAATTAAAGAGAAGCTCTTCATTCTGAGATGTCCTTTGCTCTCAAAGAAAGAAAGGTATTTTTCTCTCAAGTCGTTAAGAGACGTCCATTTCATTTTTATTTCCTCCGTTTATTCAGCTTCTGACCGAAAATTCATTACAAAATATTATACACTCAAAAAGAAAAACTGTCAATAGTAAAATATAAGCGCTCTTGTCCCATTTTTGTTTTCATTTTAATTTGACGCTCACCGTTTTCCCGAGCGGAAGCGAATATATTTTCACCTCGCGCGGCGGCGCGCCGTACATTTTTTCACAGGCGAAGGCGTAATAGGTAAGCTGTTCTCTGTGCCTTTCGGAAAGCTTTTTCTCGGCTTCCCTCGGATTTGCAAGCTCATAGCCGTTAAGGCGGTCGGTCTTGTAATCTATAAGCGAATAGCTACCGTCGTTATACTCTAAAATACAGTCTATAACGCCCTGTACGAGCAAGGTCTCACCGCTGAGCTTTTCCTTGTTTTCCTCGTCTATGGCAAACATTTCAGCAGGGAAAAGGGTATTGAAGCGAAACTCCCTGCGAACTCTGTCGGCAGACAGTATCTCACGAATAAAGTCTGAGGCCTCAAACCTTTCAAGCTCGTCGATAAACGCTATATCTGCATCGCTCTGAGATATAAAGCCCTCGTTTACAAGCCGCATAAGCTCCGCCCTCGCGCCGTTTTTCTTAACGAGAGAAAAGTCCGCGAACTGCATAAACAAATGCGTTGCCGTTCCTCTCTGCGCAGGGGTGATTTCTCTCTTTTGCAGAAAATCGGGGATGACCTTTTTGCTTGCCCGACGTTCGTCTTGCTCGCTCTCCTCTCGCTCGCCTTGCGCCTTCTCCTTTTGACTCTCTATAATATCGGAAAGAGATATTTCCTCCTCCGACTTTGCGTCGAGCAAGGAGGGGTAAAGACGTGAGACCGAGAGCTTCGCCGGGAACTCGGACATATGGCTATACGGATATTCAAAGGAAAATCTCCTTTCGAGCTCTTCCTTTATTTCCTTAATTTTCTGGCCATTCTTATCCTCATTATCTTCTATGTCGTTTTCGTCCGCTTCGTTTAGCGTCGCTTCCTCGCTGCTTTCGGCGTTTTCCTGACCGACGCTTATATCCAAGCTAACTGCCCTCGATATCCGAGCGCCGCTTAATATCTCGCCCGTAATATCCTCTTCCTCTATCGAATCCAAAACTGACGTTACCCGCTTTACACTTGCCAAGCTCTGCTTTTTGTTCATAATACTGCTGAATATCCACTCAAGATAGCTTCCCGAATGTAAAACGGAATACTCTGCCATGCTCTCGCCCTTCATTTTACATTCGTAGACAAAGTTGTCCGCATATGCGCGCGAGCTGCCCGTAATATACAAGCGCTCTCTCGCTCTCGTCAGCGCCACGTAAAGAATTCTTAATTCCTCTTGCTGATTTTTAATTTTTATAGAATTTACGATTGCCTGACGCACGGGGTTGTCTGCGCGCAGGTAATTTTCCGTTTCAAGAAACTTGGGCGAAAAGCCGAGCCGAGCATCAAAGACCAGTTCGTTTTGAATCTCCTGCGGTCTTAGCTCACGTCCGCACTCGCAGACGAAGCAGACGGGAAATTCAAGTCCCTTTGAGCCGTGGATAGTCATTATTTTTACGCCTTCCGCGCCCGCCTTCGCCGTCGTATCGACTATGCTCTTTTCGTTTTCTATAATTTGGTTTATATAGCAAATAAAGTTGTAAAGACCTTTAAACGAGGATGCCTCAAAGCTCCTTGCGTAATTGTAAAGGTAAAGAAGCTTGCTATGCCCTTTTTCCGCGCCCCGTCCGTAAAGAGACAAAATCCCCGTCTCCTTATAGAGATACGAGATAAGACGGTCGACCGCGCAGCTTCTCGCCTTTCGTCTGAACTTATCAAGCTCAGACAGGAAAAAGCTTCCCTTTTCAAAATCGGGATGATTTTTTGCGTAAAGACAAAGACAGTCGTAAAGGGATAGCTCGTCCCCACCCTCAAGCTTAATAAGCGTAAGCTCGTCGAATGAAAAGTCGTATAAGGGCGAATGGAGAAGCCCCATAAGCCAAACATCTCTTTGAGGGTTGTCCACCGCGTTTAAAAGACAAAGCGCAAGCAAGATTTCGGGCGAGGTGAAAAAGTCATCGTCGCTCTTCTGCGAGACGGGTATCCCTCTTTTTTTCAGCGCCTCGGCGTATTTGCCCGCCTTTGTAAACGAACGGAGCAGAATTGCGATATCGGAGGGCTTTATCTTTTCTCCGTTATCGAGCGTATCACCTAATAATTCTTCTATTTTATTCGCTACGTATTCCGCTTCGACTCTTTTTTCGTCGTCATCGTTCTCGCTTTCCTCGTCGAGCGCCTCCTTCATTGCGGCGTCGAAGCTCTTGCTCCTGTCGATTATAGCGACTGTCGGAAGTGTCGCTTCGCCTTTCCTGTCGCCTTGCTTTGAAAAGACCAATTTGTCGCCTTCCTCGTAGCCGATGCTCTCGCCCGCAAAACCAAAAAGCGTATCAAAAATAAGATTTGTAAAGTTGACGATTTCCTCGTCGCAACGGAAGTTGTTCGACATAAAAACGGAAGCGCTTTTGCTCTCGCCCGCCTCCGCTAATTTCGGAAAGGACTTTTTCATAGAAGCGAAAATGTCCGGCTCGGCTCGTCTGAAGGAATATATGCTCTGCTTTATATCCCCTACCATAAAGCAATTGTCATCCCGCCTTATCGCCTCGAAAATTTTATGCTGAACGGGATTTACGTCCTGATACTCGTCGATATAAACGTACTCGTAGTAATCTCTGATTTTTTTTGCAATATCCGATATCCCGTCTCTATCATAAAGAAGGGCGAGCGCATAATGCTCCAGATCTCCGTAATCGCAGATACCTCTTTTGATTTTTTCAGCGCAGAAGCGTTTTTCAAATTCGGCGAGAAGCAGGTGCAGAACAGAATGGAATGTGTAAAGTTTTGTTTGCAGTTCCGTTATCCTTTTTTCGTCGTAGGAAAAGTATGCGCTCGCTATCGCCTTTTGCGCTTCCGAGAACTTTTCCTTTACAGCCCTCGCTTTTTCGTCGAATATATCGCTCTCCTCTTTTTTCAGAGAGAGAAGGTTTACCTTGTTGTAATTTAAGAAATTCTCTCTCGCCTCGACGTAGCGCAGGTCTTTTTTCGAGAGAATTCTTTTTATATAGGTATAATCGTATTCGTAGGAGGGGAGATGCTTTTTTATGACTGCGTCGTTTCCCGACGCTTTGATTTCATCAATATATTTTTTATATAAGCTCTCGTAGTAGGAAAAGGTCTTTGCAATATCGTCTTTAATCGCCTCTCCCGCCACGCTCTCAAAAAAGTCATTTTTTGGCAGGAAGTTATCCCTTATCTGCTTTATTGCGTCTATCTTGTCGATAAACGCCTCAAGAGAATTATACATCGACAAAAGTATTTTTCCGAGATCTCCCTCGGAGCGCACGGAAACGAGATTGTCCGCAAACTCGCAAAAATCCTTGCCATCGCAAATAGAGCCGTCTGTCGAGGAATAACATTCCTCAATTAATCCTTCGATAATCTCGTTCATCAAAAGCGCTCTCTCGTTTTCATCGCATACGCGAAAAGCGGGAGAAACACCTATCTTGGAGGCGTTTTGTCTAACTATATCACTGCAAAAGCTGTCTATCGTACAGATTTTCGCATTCGGAAGCAGG
Organism: Eubacteriales bacterium; assembly: GCA_045587025.1. Taxonomy (GTDB): domain Bacteria; phylum Bacillota; class Clostridia; order Oscillospirales; family CAG-272; genus UBA1740. The sequence goes on along the minus strand of JAZNBK010000025.1, from coordinate 4,602 downwards.
AGCAGCTGCCTTTCAAGACGGCGGTCCTTTGGATTTTCGGCTATCGCACGCTCAAGCGCGGAGGAAATTCTTTCACGAAGCTCTGACGCCGCCGCTCTCGTAAAGGTAACGACTATCATTCTTGAAATATCCGCCGTGTTCTCTTCATCTAAAAGAGAGCGTATAATCCTTTCGGTCAGAGTTGCCGTTTTTCCCGAGCCGGCAGCCGCCGAAACGAGCAGAGTTCTTTTTCGTTCTTCGATTGCGCTTAACTGCTCGGGCGTCCAATTCTTCTCCGCCATAACCTTTTCTCCTTTCTGCCTGATGTAAATTATTATTTACAGCGCGAACTGCTTTTGCGGTTTTATTACCGTTTCTCCGTCCTTTAAAACAACCTCGCCCAAGGCGAAAAATCCGTCCTTGTCATAAAGGCGAAGAAAGCTTCCGAGCGGAAAATCTGTTTTTATCTTCCGCTGATATATAGGCGCTCCGTTATGCGCCAGATTAGCGTAAAACTCGGGCAATCTGACCGCTTCGTATCTTTCAAAAATCTTCTCTATCGGGATTATAAGCGCCTCTCGCTCCTCTTCGCTCATATTTTCGATTTGCGAAAGCGTGTGCGCCTGATCTAACGTAAAGCCGCCCGCTTCAAGACGGCAGAGAGCCGACATTACCCCTCCGCAGCCGAGCGCCGCTCCGATATCCGCGCATACAGTGCGGATATAAGTTCCCTTCGAGCATTCTATATCGAGTGAATATCTGTTTTCGCAGAGCTTTTTTGCGTTTAGCGAATAGACGGTTATCGGCCTCGGCTCTCTTTCTACCGTCTCTCCCCGTCGGGCAAGCTCCATGAGCCGAGTTCCGTTTATACGAATTGCGCTATACATAGGCGGCGTCTGCATAATATCGCCCTTAAAGCTCTCGCAGACGGAATAAAATTCCTCTTCGCTCGGGAGCGCCGAGCTTTCGCTCAAAACACTTCCGCTTATATCCTCCGTGTCGGTGGTGATGCCCAAAAGACATTCCGCCAAATAATGCTTTCTTGACGTGAGCATATATTCCCCCGCCTTAACGCCTCGGTTTATAAGCACGGGAAGAACGCCCGTCGCCATAGGGTCAAGCGTGCCCGTGTGCCCCGCCTTCTGCGCGCCGAAAAGCCGTTTGACCTTATTGACCGCCGTCTGCGAGGTCATATTTCCCTCTTTGTTTAAAATTACAACTCCGCTTTTATTCGTCATCTTTTTTATACTCTCTGTAAACCCTGCTGCCAAGTAGGGTGATAAGCTCGTAGCTTATCGTACCCGCCCTGCTCGCAAGCGCTTCTATATTTTCACCGCTCTCGTCGTAGACGGTAACGATATCTCCTTCCTTTGCCTCTATGTCGCCAAGCTCGACGATAGTTTGGTCCATACAAATTCTACCTATGATTTTCGCCCGTCTGCCGTTTATGATGACCTCTCCGCCCGAGCAGGCCCTGATAAGTCCGTCCGCATAGCCGATTGAAATTACGGCTATTTTCATATCTCTTTCTGCCGTATAGGTAGCGCCGTAGCTAACCGACTGTCCCTTGGCAAGCTCTCTTATCTGCGCAATTCGACAAAACAGCTGCATAGCGGGGATAAGCCCCTCCTGTCTTACCTCGGGCGAGGGCGAAAGACCGTAAAGGGAAATTCCCACTCTCGCATAATCACAGCCCGCGCTGCCAAAACGAATGGTGGACGCGCTGTTCGATATATGCGTTTTTAAATTCAGGCCCTTCGCCTTCAAAAGCGAAACCACCCTGAAAAACAGCTCTATTTGTCTCTCGTTCATATTGGTGTCGGGCATATCGGCGCAGGCGAGATGTGAGAAAATACCCTCAAGCGATATTTCGCCAAGAGAGGAAAGAGCAAGCAGCTCTTCTACTATACCGTCAAGCTTGCCGTCGCAAAGCGAAAAGCCCAACCGATTCATTCCCGTATTTATCTTTATATGTACCCTTAGGTTTGCATTTTGGGGGATTTCTCCCGCGCGCTTTGCCGTCTCGATAGCAGCAGAAAGCTTTTCTGCGTATTCTATATCAAAAACCGTCTGTATTATATTATGCTTATAGAGAAGCGGAGCGCTGCTCGGCGCGGTGTAGTCGAGAATTAATATGCTTGCGTTCGGTGCGAGGTGTCTTACCTCAAGCGCCTCGGAAATGTAGGAAACGGCAAAGAAGTCAGCCCCTGCCGACGAAAGCGCGGAAACACATTCGGAAAGTCCGTGTCCGTAGGCGTTCGCTTTCACGACGCAGATAGGTGTTGCGCTCGGTGTCTTCTCTTTAATTTTTCTGCTAAGCAACCGAAAATTGCTTACTATCGCGCCGAGATCTACTCTTGCGTAATTCTTGTGCTCGTATAATTCGTTCATACTACCTCCACGACGTAATGCCCACGTAAAAATGGAAACACCTCTCTTTTTATATTGTAACACATAATGCTTCCTTTTTCAATCATCTTTGCGATAATTTGGGCTTTAGTATTGATTTTTTTTAGTTTTTATGCTAAAATTAATCGTTAATATATATTATTTGCGCAAGGAGGTAATTATGAAAGCTGTCATTACGGTAATAGGACAGGACGCTGTCGGAATAGTCGCAGACGTCAGCGCAGAATGTGCGAAAAACAACGCAAATATCGTGGATATTACCCAGAAGGTTATGAGGGAATATTTCACTATGATTTTGCTCGTTGAAATTGAAAATCTCTCGGTCTCCTTCTCTGATTTTTCAGACGCGCTCGACGAGCTCGGCAAGAAAAGAAACCTTGAAATCAGAGTAATGCACGAGGATATCTTTAATTCGATGCACAGAATATAAGGAGGGCTTATGATAGAAACTACCGATATTCTGGAAACTATCAATATGATATCCGAGGAAAAGCTGGATATCCGTACCGTCACTATGGGAATTTCTCTTTTCGACTGCGTGAGCGACGATCTCTCGCGTTTGGAAAGAAATATTTACGATAAAATAACCCGCTCTGCCGAAAAGCTCGTGCCCGTGTGCGAGGAGCTCGAAAAAATGTACGGCATCCCGATAATAAACAAGAGAGTTTCGGTTACTCCTATCTCTCTCGTGGGCGGCGCCTGCTCTGCTGCGGGATACGTAAAGCTCGCAAAGGCGCTCGACCGCGCCTCAAACACCCTTGGCATCAACTTTTTAGGCGGCTTCAGCGCCCTCGTTCAGAAGGGCATGACGAAGGGGGCTGAAAATCTCATTGACGCTATTCCCGAGGCGCTTTCGGTGACCGAGCACGTCTGCTCGTCTGTAAACGTCGCGTCTACGAAGGCGGGAATAAATATGGATGCGGTAAAGAAAATGGGCGAAATCATCCTGAAAACCGCATATCTTACGAAAGACAGAGACTCGCTCGGCTGCGCCAAGCTGGTCGTCTTTTCAAACATTCCCGAGGATAATCCCTTTATGGCGGGAGCTATGCACGGGGCTGGCGAGCCGGATAACGTCATAAACGTCGGCGTCTCGGGCCCGGGCGTCGTCGCCTGCGCGGTAAAGAGAGCGGGCGACTGCGACTTCGGTCAGCTCGCCGATACCATAAAGAAAATAGCGTTTAAGATTACTCGCGCGGGGCAGCTTATCGCCTACGAGGCGTCAAAGCGCCTGAACGTTCCCTACGGAATAGTTGACCTCTCTCTTGCGCCAACTCCCGCGCAGGGCGACTCGGTCGCTCACATTTTAGAGAATATGGGACTTGAGTGCTGCGGTACTCACGGCACGACGGCGGCGCTCGCTATGCTTAACGACGCGGTAAAGAAGGGCGGCGTTATGGCCTCCTCCTACGTCGGCGGTCTTTCGGGCGCATTTATCCCCGTTTCCGAGGATGCGGGAATGATACACGCAGTCGAGGTCGGCTCTCTTAATATAGAGAAGCTCGAGGCAATGACCGCCGTTTGCTCTGTCGGTCTTGATATGATTGCCGTTCCGGGCGACACCCCCGCTTCAACCCTTAGCGCCATTATAGCCGACGAGATAGCTATCGGCGTTATAAACAACAAGACCACCGCAGTTCGCATTATCCCCGTACACGGAAAGGGCGTAGGCGAAAGCGCAGAGTTCGGCGGTCTTTTGGGCTACGCTCCTATTATGTCGTTAAATCCTCATTCAAGCGAGGAATTTATAGCGAGAGGCGGCACAATCCCCGCCCCCATCCACTCGCTCAGAAACTGATATAAAGAAAAGAGAACGTTTGCTTTAGCAAAGGTTCTCTTTTTTATGTAGTTGGATTATATTATTAAGTTCAACCCTTTTAAAAAAAGAAGACCGCGGTCCGCTTTTTGATGGTATAACCTATTACGAAGTATGATATATCAAGACCTCGGCTTGGATAAAAAAATTCCAAAGCATATGGAGCGTACGCTAAAGGACAGTTTTTGAAATTCAATAGAATACATTACCTACCGACAGGAAAAGGGCAGAGAATGTTTTACACCCTCTGTCCTCTTTTCTTTGCAAGAACTGCTTTCGCGGACACAAATGCTATTTTATTTTGGCGATATGTTTACTTTCGCAAACGCGATATATTTTCGCTTGCGTGAAAATGCGATATTACCTCCCTTTTGGTCGGTAGCGATATGATATAAATT
>JAZNBK010000024.1:0-24449 GCA_045587025.1 Eubacteriales bacterium | reverse complement strand
TGTAGCTGCTTCTCCGTTCGAGAACTTGCCGTCGCCGTTCTTATCAAGGATCTTGGGGAAATATACCGCGCCGTTGAGAACACCGTCTATTGGGTCTCCCAAGACGGTAATGCTGTTATCCAAAAGGTCCTTTCCGTCGTTTTTATATGCTGCCGCATCAAAATGTCCTACTAAGCCGCTTTGCACGTACAATGCGTTATAGTCGACTGCAGCCGCTTCTTCACCTGACACAGTAAGCATCATGAGGGGCAACGTGGTAAACACCATAAGCATTGCCAAAATAAAGCTTAATATCCTTTTTTTCATGATTTTTTCTCCCTTATATTATATAATAATATTAAACTAAATGCCTAAATATTATATCACTCCCAAAAAACAAAGTCAATAATATTGAAAAAAATCTGCTTTTTTTACTAAACTTTTCTCTTTTTTTGTGCATAATATACAAACCAATAATTATGCAATAAATAGCAAAAAAAAAATACACCTCGAAAACGCGAAAATTTTCGAGGTGTATATGAAAATTTAATTACTTGCTTATACGGAATACTCGAACGCAGTGCGGCTCTACCTCAAAGGAAACGCTCTTACTCTTGCAGAGTGCTTCCTTTGCCCATACGTCGTATACAGACACGGTTTCTTCAAAGTCGTAGCTCTGTGTTTTCTTTTCATCGCTGAGATTAAAGAATGCCAAGGCGATATCTCCGTTTTCGAGATTTCTCTTATACGCCTTGATGCCCTCCTCGTTCACTACCAATTCGGGATATTCGCAAAGGCGGTCCTGATTTATCTTTATCATCTCTTCGTTACATATCATATCGAACTCAAATTCGGTCAATTCATCGAGCTTTGAGCTTAACTGAACAGGCGACATAAAGAATGCACGCAAGGTATAGGAGAACAGCGCCTCGGGTGCAGGAAGTCCACCTTCTGTGAAGTTCTTATACATTTCACCTATCTCGAGCATATCCATATCGTAGAAATGTCCGCTACGTGAATAGGGCTTCCAATCGTCAACGGTCGCAATTCTGTCAAGTATATTCGACCAGAAATCGTGCGAATCGGCGTTCGCTCTCCATGAGTTACAGTTCTTCGACCAATAATTTCCGTAGCTCAGATTCGCAGCTACCGTAACGCAGAAGGCGAAATCTCTCTTGGATTTCAGCAATTCCTTTTTCATCAGGTCGGCAGTAGGCGGATCGCAGGGAGACCAGTCATATTTCAGATAATCAAAGCCCCATTGCTCCCATTGGAGAACGTTGTTTCTCTCCTTGTGAATAAGTCCTATACCGCCGTTTTGGCTGGTGTTCAAGATGTCGGGCTCACCTACCGTGCATCCGGGAACTGATTCAAATTCAGCGGGACAACCCCACGCGGTAAGCATAGGCGTAGAATAAATTCCACACTTGAAGCCCATTGCGTGAAGCTTGTCACACATTTCGCTCATGCTCGGGAACTTATCGTTCGGCATAACCGCATCGAACTCTCCGCCGTACTCCTTCTGCCATCCCGAGTCGAGATTTATATAGTTGTAGCCGTATTCGGATATACCCTTCTCTTTTATAAGCGAAGCAGCGTAAATAACCTTTTCCTGCGTAACCTCGCTGTCATAAGCATTCCAGGTAGTAAAGCCCATAAGAGGCGTTCTCAACAAATTATCGGGCAAAATCTGGAGTAGCACCGTCTTTTCATCTGTTCCAAGCTCGTTTTTTGCAATTATCTTTATTTCCTTTTCGGTATCGCAGTCAACAGCGCCCGTGATTACACTGCCGTCAAAGGTCAAGCCCTCGGGCAACCCCTCTACTTCTATCTGTAAAGGTCTTTTTCCCAAAACGGGAATTTTATACATTACGCCTTTTTTTGTGGATGCGCCGTATATACTCGGCATCATTATTATCGGTTTTCCCCCAAAGGGAGTGGCTTTTGCAATTTTAATACTCATACGTTTTTCCTCCTGAAGAGCTTTATATTTATATATTATAATAAATATGGTCGTTTTTGAATTGACATTTCATACTATTTTATGTTAAAATAATACTATGCGAAAGGAGCGAGAATATGAAGGAATATATACCTGTAATCTTCGACAAGTCGGACAATCTTCAAATTTACAGTGCGGGGTACGAGTCAAATCCCGCGATTGCAAGCTGGGGACCTGGCAAAAGAAATTACTGTATTTTACACTACGTAACCAAGGGGACGGGGTATTTTAACGGAGCAGTCGTAAAGGAAAACCAGGGCTTCTTTATACAATCTATGGAACCGCACGAATACCACTCGGACAAAGAAGACCCGTGGAACTATTTTTGGATAATTTTCTCCTCGGATATGGCAAAAAAATACGTTATCCCTATAATAGATATGGATTCCGACGGCATCTTTTCATATAACTTCAAGAGCAAGCTTCTGCGCCTGTTTAGCTCTTTCTCGGAGCAGACCGCAACTCCTTCTCATATAGAGGCGCTCGCCTTCTTCTACTCTCTTTTATCGCTTCACGGCGCTAACTCCAAGGGGCTTTTCGGCTGTCAGAGACAGCACGTTATAAACGCAAAAACCTACATAGAAAACAATTTCAACAAAAAAATATCGGTAGCCGACGTGGCAAATGCTGTCCACATCGACGACCGATATATGTATAACCTATTCGTTAAATACGAGAAGATTTCCCCAAAAGCTTATATAGAACGGGAAAAGCTGGTTTTCGCAATCGACCTGCTCGAGAACACCGAGCTTACGATAACGGAAATTGCAAGCTCGGTCGGCTTTGACGACGTTTTCTCCTTCTCAAACTTCTTTAAGCGGATGAGCGGAAAATCTCCCGCTACCTATCGAAAATCACTCGAAAAGCGGTGAGCTTTGCGCTTATTCGGCGCAATGTCCTCCGTCCTTGACCGCATTTTTAATTCTGTTGCAAAGCTCGTCGCACAATTCTGCGCTCTCCGCCTCTACCATAATTCTTATGACCGGCTCGGTTCCGCTTTGTCTCAAAAGAACTCTTCCGTTACCGTTAATTATCTTTTCGGCTTCCTCACACTCTTTTTTGACGTTTACATCGTTTACTGCGGCGGTCTTGTTCTTCACTCTCACGCTCACGTTTTTCTGAGGATAGACCATCAAGCCGTCTACGAGATGCCCGAGAGAGCTTTTCTTATCGCAGACCTCCTCGCAAACCATTATAGCGGTAAGAATACCGTCGCCTGTCGTTGCGTATTTTTTGATGATGATATGCCCCGACTGCTCGCCGCCTAAGCTGTAGTCCGACTTCTGCATGCACTCATAAACAAAGCGGTCGCCGACAGCGGTCTGAATTGATTTAATCCCTAATTTTTTGAGAGAGGAAACGAGTCCGCTATTTGACATAATCGTGCTTACCAGCGTATCGCCGTTTAACATTCCTCTTTCCTTGAAGCGCTTAGAGAGGATATACATTATTGCATCTCCGTCTATTTCGTTTCCGTTTTCGTCGACGGCGATACAGCGGTCTTCGTCTCCGTCGAAGGCGAATCCGAGGTCAAGATGCTTTTCCTTTATTAATTTTTTCAAATTTTCAATGTGCGTAGAGCCACAATTTTCATTTACGTTAAGTCCGTTCGGCTCTGCTCCTATAACGACCGTCTGCGCTCCCAAGGCGTCAAAAACGGATTTTGCAATCATCCAGGACGCTCCGTTTGCGCTATCTATTCCGATACGCAATTTTTTATAGGAATTGGACGCCAAGGAGATAAGATATCCGACGTATCTGTTTCTTCCTGCCGAATAATCGACTATGCAACCGATTTTTTCTCTTTTCGCAAGAGGAATATCGTCCCCTTCAATGCCGATAGCGGCTAAATCCCCGTCGAGATAACTCTCGATAAGAGCGGTAACGTTGTCGTCCAGCTTTTCGCCGTAACGATTTATGACCTTTATTCCGTTATCGTAGAAGATATTATGCGACGCCGTTATCATTATACCGCAGTCGAACTCATCCTGACGGGTAACGAAGGAAACGCTCGGTGTCGTGGTTACGTGGAGCATATAAGCATCAGCTCCCGATGCGGTAATTCCGGCAACTATTGAGTATTCAAGCATATAGCTCGAACGGCGTGTATCCTTACCGATTACTATACGGGGGCGGTAGCCGTGCGTATTACAGCCGGAAATGCCCGACGAGTAATACCAGCCCAAAAATCTTCCAACCTTATACGCCTGCATAGAGGTGAGGTTCAGATTTGCTTCCCCTCTGAAGCCGTCAGTTCCAAAATACTTGTTTTTTTGCTTAGAATCACGGTTTACGACCACGTTATCTCTCAACAGCTCATCGCAGGAAATTGAAAAGATATCGCATATCTGCAATATTTTATCGATCTGCGGCAACGCCTGGTCCATCTCCCATTTAGATACCGATTGGCGCGATACGCCGAGCTTTTCCGCAAGATTCTCCTGTGAAATATTAAATGACGTACGTAGGTGCATTATTTTTTCGCCTATTGTCATATTTTTCGCCTCCAATTCAAATTTTCGGTAATATAATATATATTCTCGATTATATTATAATACATCTTTTTTAAATTTCAACCAAGCAGAAGTTGATTTTTTCGCAACTTTGGGTTGCAATTTTGCTGATTTTGACGATTTTTGGCGCTTCTTTCGGTTGTTTTTCCGCAAATGCAGGTTTCCCTTCAGAGAGTTTCATAAAAGATATTGCAAAACGGAACAAAGAGGACGGAGATGGTAAATTCTCCGTCCTCTTTGTTTGCAAGCGCCGCATTGCACCCAAGGAAACAATGTTTTACGGCTCGAAGCCCTCGAAGATTACGCTGTACCCCTCTTTTTCGGCTTGCATTAAATTTTCTTTGTTTTTTATCGTCCAGGCAAATCCTTTGATTTTCCAAAAGCCGATCGCAATTCTGTTCGGGAGATTTTTTCTGTCCTCGAATTTATATGCGACAAAATCCGGCTTCGTCCAGATGTTCAGAACCAAAACGCTCAATACAAGCTTTAAAATCGGTGAAAGGGCCGTTTTTTTATCCTTAAAAAAGTTCTCTGCGAGCTGACCTCTCACGACGTGTGGGGCGCGCTTTTTCAGATACGCTATACATCTCGGATCAAACGACTCGACGCAGTATTTTCCCTTATAGGTCGAAAGCTCGGATATAAACGCAGAGCAAAGCGCAGAGACGTTTCCCTCTGATTTCAATTCGATAAGAAGCGGAACTCTTCCGTCTACAAGCTCTAAAACCTCTTTCAAGGTGGGGATATGCTCGCCCGACTGCTCAAGAGTAAAATTTTGCAGGTCCTTTTCGCTCAATTCTTCAATTTTTACGTCTGCGCCCGCAGTTCTGACAAGAGATGAATCGTGAATGACCGCAAGCTTTCCGTCCGCCATAAGATGCACGTCAAGCTCTATTCCGTATCCCCCTTTTACCGCCAAGAAAAAGGCAGAAAGCGAGTTTTCAGGTACGGTTGGACTCTTGAAAAGCCCTCTGTGCGCATACCTGAATTTCGTGAAGTAATCGATGTCGGATTTTTTTCTATTTCCCGCAAGACAAAGCAGATAAACGAGAAAAACCGCCAGCGCAACAAGTAAAACAGTAAAAAAGATATCCATCTTAATCCTCAAAATCAAAGGCCTCTATGCCTTTTTTTCTTTCCACCTTATTGTCGCCGTGCTTTACGAATATCATCGTAACGAAGGAAAGCGCTACGAAGAACGCGGCGTATATAAACAAGGTCTTATAGCCAATATTTTTCAAGAGATAGCCCGCAACTATCGGAGTTACTATCTGGGCTGACATACTGAACGTGTAATAAAAGCCCGTGAATTTTCCTATATCGGCGCCTGAGCATATTTCAACAACCATAGGCAAGCTGTTCACGTTTATCAAAGCCCAAGCAACGCCGACGAGCGCAAAGACAAGGAAGAGCACGTAAGAAAATTCTGTAAACAAAAGCGTACATACATATCCTGCCGCAAAGCACGAGGCGAGCAGCAGCGCGCCTATCATAATGGTCTTTTTTCTTCCTAATTTTTCAGCTACTATTCCCGCGGGAATGTAGGTCACGATAGCGCCTGCGGTCGCAACCGTAAGACAAAGCGAGGCAGAGCCGATGTCCATATCCCAGATCTGCTTCGCATAGGTTGTAAACCACGTGGAAACGCCGTTATATCCTATAAACCAAAAGGCAATTGAGGCAAGAAGAAATCCGAGACTTATCTTTACCTTTTTCGGCAGAACCTCTTTCTTCTTTCCCTCGCTTTTTTGAGTCAGATTATATTCGGGGTGATTTCTCTCAAATTCCGCCTGCTCTCTGCAAAGCTTCGGCTCGTTTACCAAGAACATTACCACGAGGAGCGCAAGCAGCATAATCGACGCTACGATGCAAAACAGAGGGAGATAATTTATATGCTCAAGCCCTTCCGTCTTTGACGCAGGATACAGGATAGCGGTCAAAATGAGATACATAATTCCGCCGATAGCCCCCATTAAATTTATGATGGCGTTCGCCTTACTTCTCAAGGGCTTCGGCGTAACGTCGGGCATAAGAGCGACGGCAGGGCTTCTGTATATACCCATTGATATCAAAACCAATCCCAACACGACGACAAAGTAAATCATCGTTTTTTGCGACGGCGCGGTGTAATAGAGGTTATCGAGGACAGGCAACAAAAGCATAAAGGATGCCGCGGCAATAGTGCCTACCAAAATGAATGGGCGTCTGCGCCCGAGCTTATTTCTGCTTCTGTCGGAAAGCCCGCCGAAGAAAGGCAGAAGGAATAATGCGAAAACGTTATCCGCCGCCATTATGTAGCCCGAGATGTCCTCCGATAAGTGAAACGTTTCGGTCAAAATTTTCGGAACTATACCGTCATACATCTGCCAGAATGCGCAGATCGACAGGAATGCAAAGCCAATTAAAGTAGTTCTTTTGATGTTAAGTTTCATTTTTCCTCCAAAATTAAACGCCCTGTTTTTATTTTCTATATTATACCCTTTTTAGAAGTTTATGTCAAGCGCTTGGATAACACTATGTATTTTGCAAATATATATTTACGTATTTATTAAGGGCAGGAGCGCCGCCATTTAAACGTCCGTCCCTGCCCTTGCAGAATTTTATACTTCTTTTCCGTTATGTATTACCTTATTCAAATTGTATTCGCTATCGATGATAACGAAGTCGGGCTTTTTGCCTACCGCAATTTCGCCCCTATCGTCAAACTTCATTATCTTCGCCGCGGTATGCGAGGTCATTTTCATCAAATCAACCCAACTTGCGCCCGTTGCGTTCGCCATAGTTTTCAACAATCTGTCGTACGTCGCCGTGCTACCTGCGAAAGAGGTTCTGTCAAGGAGCTTTGCAACGTCGTCCTCGATGATAATATCCGCATTATGAAGCTTTAGCATAGCTCCATTTGGATATCCACACCCTGCAGTTGCGTCGGTAACCAAGCAAAGCTTGTCAGCGCCCTTGCATTTGTATATAAATCTCAAAAGCTCGGGGGGCAAATGACGACCGTCGGAAATGATTTCCGCATACATATCGTCAAAATACAAGCCCGCTTCTATCGCTCCTGCTATTCTGTAAGCGTTCTTACGCTCCATTCCCTTCATTCCTGAATAGAGGTGAGTCATCAAGGTATATCCGTTTTGCAACGCCTCCTCAATTTCAGAGAAAATGGCGTCGCTGTGCGCGACCGACACGTTAACGCCAAGCTCTACGCCTGTCTTTGAGAAGGTATATCCTTCATCAAGCTCGGGAGCTGCGCCTACGCGAAGGATAGCGGGATATTTCGCCTTTAATTCACGAAGCTCCTCGCCGTTCGGCTTACGCATATCCTCTACGCCCTGCGCTCCGCACTGCTTTTCGTTGAGCCAAGGGCCTTCGAGATGCAAGCCCGCTAAGGTGGTGTCGGGGTTAGCTTCCTTATAGGTATTATAGTTATCCATGGTATCCGTTATCTCGTCCATAGGAGCGGTTGCAGTAGTCGCAAGCATAGTAGTTGTTCCGTGCGACAGGTGGAATTTTTCAATCAACTCGAAGCATTCAATGCCGTCCGAGAAGTATTTGCCCAAGCAACCGTGGCAGTGGATATCTATAAAGCCGGGCAAAAGATACTTGCCCTCTCCGTCTATCCACTTATCTGCGCTTGGCTTTTTATCTCCAACGTAAAGAATACTTTTCTCGTCGAAGGAAACGAAGCCGTTGTTTATAACGCCGTCGAGCGTTACAATATTGATATTTTCAATTGCCGTTATCATTTTTTCCTCCAAATTGTTGTGTTTCAACAAAATCAGATTATCGTCTTTTCAAGATATGCAAGCGACTGCTTTACCATCTCGTCGCCAAGCTCGGTAGACGCCTCTGCCGCGCTCTTTGTAAACCAGTGGTTAATATCGCCCAATCTCTCGAGCTTAACCGCTTCGGGATAAAGCGACATAAGTATGGAGCATTCGTATTTACCTGCGTGGTCGTAGCCGGTAGCGTTCTGAACCTCGGTGCTCATTGTGGGAATAACCTTAATCCAAGAGAAAGGATCGTCTCCGCCGCCAAGGTTATCATAGTAGGACGCATAATTTTCGCTTCCCCACCAGCCCCTGCCCTGAGTTTTCTCAAGGTATCTCATAATGGCTCTCTGGGACGCCTTCATATAAGAAAGTGTCATGGGCTTCAGGTTTTCCTGCTCAAACTGATGATGAATTACTACGTAAATATTTCTCAGACCGGCATCAAGCATATTTGTAAAAATATTCATAAGATACGCTTCGAAAATGTCCTCCTCTATATGAACGGTGCCGCTTGTTTCATCCGCTACGGCGTAGCTTGACGGGCTATAGTAGATAGAAGGAGCTATCATAATTTCCTTCTTCTCTGCAAGCTTCTTTATAAGTCCCTCCGCAACGAGCGTATCGCAACCGTAGGAGCAGTGAGGTCCGTGATATTCAACGGTTCCTCCGCAAATTACAAAAGGAATTCTATTTTCCTTAACCTTATTAAGCTCCTTTGGAAAGCTCATATTAAATTCCATAATATTTTCTCCTAAAAATCAAAAATTAATTTTCAAATGCTGCCCTGTCGGTCGACCGAAAAAGCAACCAATAAAACGGAAACCTCTCAAAAAATGAGAGATTTCACGTCTTATGAATTAAATGTATTTTCTGAAGACGCAGCTCGTGCGCATCAGATTAGAAATCAAGCTCGATAAGACCTTTCTTGAGGTAATCGGTCATGGACTTGCAGCCGTCTTTAGTTACTGCAATACCCTTTTCCCATCTTACGCCGAAGCCGTCGCCTGAGATGAAGGTATCTACCTGGAAGGTCATATTTTCTTCAAGCTTATAATCGCTGATGGTCTCCATCCAAGGAGCTTCAACCTCGATCATACCTGTGCCGTGGCAGGGGCCGTATACGAAGTTATCCTTAAACCCGTTGTCAACGTACATCTTGTAGAACTCTTTTGCAATATCGCTCGCAATAACGCCTGCTTTAATGCGGCCAACCGTCCAGTCGTGAGCTTCCTTACAGAATTCAACGATTCTTCTTCTTTCGCCCTCAAGCTTGCCCATAACAACGGGAAGACCGATTGCGGGAGAATAACCGTCAATCTTAGCGGAAAGGTTGAGCTGAACGATATCACCCTTGTTTATAGTTCTGTAGCCGGAACGGCTGATTGCGTGGCTGGTAGATTTTTCGCTGAATACGTACATAGGAAGTCCCTCGTACTCTGCGCCCTCTTCATAAATAACTCTCTGAGCGATACCTACCATCTGAAGCTCGGTTACGCCCGGCTTAAGATGTCTGATAACCTCGTCGGTAGCGAGGTCAACGATACGGAAGCCCTCCTGAATACACGCAAGCTCGTTTACGCTCTTGATCTTGCGGAGCTCTACCATGATATCGTTGCACTTTACTATCTCTGCCTTCGGGAAGCTTTCCTTCAAGCCCTCGAAGATAGGAAGAGTACATTCAACGTAGCTTCCGAGACCGATTTTAATGTTCTCGCCCGTTACGCCAATCGCCTTGAATACGTCCTTGAACGTATCAGCGTGAAGCTCGGGGTAAGAGGGGTCTGCCGATTCTCTGAACTCTCTCAAGCAGAAAATCTTATCCATTTTTGCTACGTCCTTTGCAAAAATGATACACTCAGGGCCTACCATCAAGGCAGCATCGCCCGTCGCAGAGATAGCAACGCCTGCGCGCTCAAAAAGAGGCCAGAAGCCGCTGAAATATCTCGCGTTAGCATAGTCGGACTCGGTGCTGGAAACTACCATAACGTCAAGTCCCTTTTCACGTACAAGCTTCGCTGCTCTCGCAACTCTCTCCTTGTACTCATAATCCGGGATACAAATTCTGTTTGCCATAATAAATTCCTCCAAATAGCAATATTTATTTTTTAATTTTTATTTTTCAATTTTGTTTTTCATTTTTTGGCTCTGATCGGGATCTAAAATTCCCGTCGTTATACGAAGAGTAACAGTTTCTCCGCTCTCTACGTATTTCTCGTAGCCGTGCGCCTTGCAGTAAAGATATCCCTTATGCTCTGCAGTTGCGGGAAGAACCATACCAAGCGCATCCTCGTCCTCTGTTCTCGCTATCCATCTGACGCCAAACGGCAATTCCTCGGGATAGTGACATACGTAGCAGGAATATCCGTCGGGAAGCAGCTGCATCGTGTGCGCTTTTCCGTCTTCGTCCGCGTCGTATTTACAGGTAAACACGATTTCCGGCTCGTAGGACTGAGTTTTTCTGTCAATTATATCCATTATGGAAGCGTCCTTGTTGAGCTTCTCTATGTAATCTCTGGTTCTCTGCGCATTCGGCTCTCTGTATCCGTCCGGCACTTCTGCGTGAGCAACTATATTTTTGCGGTCGGCGGTATAAATGAGCTCAGAGCCGTCAACGGGCAGATAATTGATATGACAGAGATAGAAGTATTCAAGAGGCAGGTCCTTGTTGTTCTTTATCTTCATCGTCATTTCAATAGTGGAAGCGCCCTCATAGAGCTTACATTCGGGTGTGAAATCGTAATTGATTTCAAAAGCTCTTTTGTGGCTGTATACACCGCCGAGAGCGATATATTTACCCTTTTCGTCCTCGCCTATAGTTATGTAGACCTCTCTGTATTTTGCAATCGGCAATTCGCCGTGCGGAAGATGGGTATCCTCTTTCGTAGGATTGCCCATTGCGGTAAGTCCGCAGTGCATTAAAAAGCAGCCGTAGCTCTCGCCGTAGTTGTTATAGCAAACCTCCGGCTCGTCGTAAATCGACTTCATTACCATATTATGACCTAAAAATTCCATTCTCCAGATCATCTGTCCCATATAAGGAAGCAAAGTAACGAAGCCCTTGTCGTTTTTAAGCTTCACCGCCTCTACGCCCGTAGAGTATTTGAAAACAGTTGCGCTAAGAGCCCCGCCTTCGAACAAAACCTTTTCATCTCTCGAAAAAAGCTCTTTAAAGAGATAAAATTTTCCGTTCACACAAATCACCTCACATATTTTATAACATAAAAAAACCGTTATTTTTGATTTTATTTATACGAATATAATTATAACATTTTTGATTTGATTTGTAAACAGATTTTCATAATATTTTATTTTTTGTATAACTTGTCCAAAAAAATTAATTGTCTATATTATGAAATGCCCAAATAACAGTTAAAAACCGTCAGAAAATTTCCTGACGGCTTTTGATTTATAAACGCTTTAGGTTCTTTTTTCAATGCTCCTGCCGCATTTCGGGCAATGAACCGTTATTTTTCCCTTTCCCTTCGGAACTCTCAGGGTAGCATGACATTTGCACTTAAAATATCTGTGCGTTTTTCTGTCGCGCCACCTGCATTTCAGC
The DNA here is from genome assembly GCA_045587025.1 of Eubacteriales bacterium. GTDB lineage: Bacteria > Bacillota > Clostridia > Oscillospirales > CAG-272 > UBA1740. Next base: position 12,623 of record JAZNBK010000024.1, on the reverse strand, counting down.
AGCTTGAAAAATCCGCTTATTTTACCTAAAAGCTTGTTGTAGGCATTTAGCTCCTTATATCTTTTCACCGTGTTTCTGGAAAGCGTGCGCAGAAGTGAAAAAACGACGAGCAAGGCGTAGACGGCAAAGAATACGCCCCCAAAAATGAATAACGAGAGCAGATAAAACAGAATTGCGGCGAAAAGCATATGACTTGACAGCTTATCGTAGCCGTATCTGCCATACATAAATCTCCTTATTCTATCGCCCATTCTTGAAAAAAACGACACGAATATTACTCCTCCTTAAAGCTACGGAGCCCGACTACCTCGGAAACGGGAAGCGAGAAGCATATCGCCCCTGCCTCAGTGTGCGCTCCGCACCCCTCGTTTATCGCTTTCATAATATCGGACTTCTGGTTGGCGGGGGCTAAAATGTATATCATGTCCTTTTCGTCAGCGATAGAAACACCGTGGAATTTTTCGCTTCTCGCCGTGCCCTTGGCGTGAAGCACCGTGCCTCCCTTCGCGCCTACGGTTCTTGCGGCATCCATTATCATATCCGAATAGCCCTCGTTCAAAATAACAACTATCATTTCGTTTTCAAATTTCATATCAGGTTTAGCTCCTCCCAAATCCTGTCCTTCGGTTATATAAGCGAGATTTTTTCCTCCGCTTACACTTTTTACCGGCAACGCCATAAATATTCCGTTACCCGGTATATCTATCATCATCTTGCTTTTTGCCATTTTCAAAAGCTTTTCAAGAGTTTTTTTAGTTGCAACCGCGTTGACAACCGATTTTTCCACCTGCTGCAAATCATAAAGAAGCAGATGCTCCTCTGTGGCTGTTCCTCGCCCCAAATTTTCAAGGACGACCGTGACCTTCAGCTCCTCGTATATTTCGAGCAGCGACTTCACCTTATCCCTGTCAACAATTGAAACTACGTAGTAAAGCTCCATCACAAAACCTCCCAAAGCTCGATTGTTTCATAGTCGCCAAATCTGCTCGTGTAATTTGCACGCGCCTCTTTACCCTTCGCCTTGAAAGCAGAAATTGCGCCCATTATCTGAACCGTAATCAACGGCATCATAGCTACTATAGCTACAAGTCCGAATGCGTCCGACATTACGTCTCCCCCCAACGTCCGACAAATGCCGATTGCGAAGGGCAGCATAAAGGTCGCTGTCATAGGTCCTGAGGCAACACCTCCCGCGTCAAAGGCAATTGCGGTATAGGTAGGAGACACGAAGAACGTAAGTAAAAGAGAAATCAGATATCCCGGCAAAACGAACCATAAAATAGAAATTCCCGTGAACACCCTGAGAATAGCAATTCCCATAGCGATAGCTATGCCGACTGAAAGCGTGCGCCCCATGGTTTTTTCGGAAATTGCGCCCGCACTTAAATCAAATACCTGCTTAGTCAGAACGTGCACCGCCGGCTCCGCCTTTATGATGAACCACCCCATTAAAAGCGAAATAGGTATAATAATCCATTTAAGACCGTTCAGAACAAGCTTCTCTCCGAGCACGTATCCGAGCGAAGAAAAGCCCACGTTTACACCGGTAAGAAAAAGAACCAAGCCCAGATATGTATATAAAATGCCCACCATTATCTTCGCTATCGGCTTTTTCGCGAGCTTAAGCGAAACGAGCTGAAAGAGCGTAAAGAACAAAACGATAGGCAAAAGCGCTGACGCAACCTCCCCCATATAATGCGGAAAGGATTTCAGATATTCTATGCCCAACGCCCTTGAGGAATTATAGTTGTTTACTATGGTTTCGGTGGCTACAGTCGCGTCGCTCGGATAAATGAAGCCCAAAATCAAAACCGAAATTATAGGACCTATCGAGCATAGCGCCACAAGACCGAAGCTATCTGATTTTGCGTTTTTGTCGCTTCGTATAGACGCGACGCCCACGCCAAACGCCATGATGAAGGGTACCGTCATAGGCCCCGTAGTAACGCCGCCCGAGTCAAAAGCGACCGACAAAAACGACTTTTCCGAAAAAATCGCCAAGCCGAAAACTATAAAATAAAAAGCTATCAAAAGCCATCTGAGAGGAATAGCGAAAAGTATGCGAAGCATGCTCGCTACCAAAAAAAGTCCGACGCCGACCGAGACGGTGATAATCAAAACACCCGTGTCTATAGCGGGGGCATTATTGGCGAGAACCTGCAAATCCGGCTCCGCCATCGTTATAATAATACCCAAAATCAAGCTGGTGACGATTATGACCGAAAGGCGCTTGGTTTTTGTAAGACGCGCTCCTATATGCGCTCCAATTTGAGTCATTGAAGTTTCAGCGCCGATATTGAACAGACACATTCCCAAAATTATCATGAACGTTCCTATGATAAACGACAGCACGAGACCGTTGTCTACAGGAACGAAGAACAGACAAAGAATGATAACTATAGTGAAAATTGGCAGCACCGAACGCACCGACTCAATCATTTTTTCTTTAATAAGATTGCGCTTTTCCAACATATTTTCCGATTGTAAAATCCTTTCAGTATATTTTCAAATTAGCTCGCTCTTTTAAACGCCCTTAAAAGAAAGCAGAAAAATAAAAACGCCATCAAGCCCTTGAAATCTCGGTCAAAGAGAGATCCGCCTCGCTTTCGCTATCGACTGTCACTAAACCGTGGTTACTGCGTAGGCGTTTCCTCCAAGCGCTGATGCGACCTCTTCCGCCTTCTCCTTGCTTTCAAAAATTCCGAATACTGACGGCCCGCTTCCGCTCATCATTGCGCCGAGAGCGCCCATTTCAAGCATTTTTTCCTTTATTTTTCGCGCTTGCGGACACATGGGAAGAACCGCGTCTTCAAAAATATTATACATATTTTCGGCTATCGCCCTTACATTTCCCTCTCGCAAGCCCTTGGTAATCCCCTCAAGCTTCTCGCGTGAGCTTTCTTCATAATTCGTGAAATTTTCGTACATCTCGTCCAACCTCGCGTATGCTGCGGCGGTTGAAACATGCTCGTTTCCTACCGCGATTACGATATTGAGCTTTTCCTTGAACGGAATATACGACATCTTTTCCCCTCTGCCCGTACATAGCTGGGTCCTTCCCAATACACAATAAGGTATATCAGAGCCCAGCTGCGCTCCTATTTCACAGAGCTTTTCCTTTGAAAACGGAGTTCCTTTTATCTTATTCAACGCCTTAAGCACCGCCGCAGCGTCGCTGCTCCCACCCGCAAGTCCCGCAGCCACAGGAATTCGCTTATTAATTCCTATGCGTACGGAAAACTGCTCGCACAGAGCATCCATAAACGCCTCTGCGCCACGGTAGGCAAGATTTTTATTGTTGCAGGGGAGGAAATATTTCCCCCTGACGTAAATAACTATTTTGGGGGCAACCGAAGGAAAAATCTCTACGGAAACGGAATCCCGCAAGCTGACGGTGTGCATGATAGAGCAAATCTCGTGAAATCCGTCGTCATGCTTTTCCGTAATGTCAAGGAAAAGATTGATTTTCGCATATGCCGACTGAAAAAATTTCATTGGTTTTCCCTCTCTGAATTCATTATCGGTTACATTATACACCTTTTCACCGTATCTTTCAATTGTTTTATAAATTTTTCTCGTTTTTTCTTGAAAATCTGTTGAATTTCCGAAAAGAATATATTATAATCTAAGGTAATAATACGTTTAATTATTATCGCGGAAATGAGTCCGTTTTCCGCTTAAATACGCAATCGAGGAGAAACCATGTTTAAAATTGATAAAAACAAAAAATATTTTACAATATCGCTTTATGCGGCGGCAGTTCTTGCGATAACGATATTAGTCGTTCTTATCGGGCTTAATTTTTCCACGATCAGAACCTTATTCAAACGCTTTTCTGTCGTAACCTCGCCTATAGTTATCGGCTTACTTATCTCCTACTTTTGTAATCCTATTATGCGCTTGTACGAAGGAAAGGTCCTTAAATTCAAGGCCGACAAGCCCTTTTATTCAAAATTAAAGCGTATACTTGCCATCCTTTTTGCATATATTTCAGTGCTTGCAATAATAGCTCTTATGTTGTTTTTGACCTTGCCGAAAATTCTTGAAAATTACGAAGCGCTTATCAAACAGCTCTCCGACTTTGTGGTTAAGATCGTTGGAAAGCTCAATGAATTTTTAAAATCATTTAACGTTGAAGATATCGACAAAACCATTTACGAATTTGCAAACAAGCTCATCGACAACATCGGCACAAAAATCGCTGATTGGAGCGCCCGCGCGCTCGTTACGCTGGCCAAGGTGCTTATCGGATGCATTCTTTCGTTCTATATTCTTTTGAACAAGGAAGATCTTTCCGTCCGTACAAAAAAATACTGCGCCGCTATTATGCCTAAAAAGCTTTTCGCCCTGCTTTACAGCGTACTCAAAGAGGCGGACAACGCATTCGGAAGATACTTTATCGGTAGCATATTCGACTCGATACTTATCGGTATTATGACCTTTATCGTGTGCTGGCTCTTAAAGATACCGTATTATTCGGTCGTCAGCGTGATCGTTTGTATTACCAACATTATTCCCTATTTCGGTCCATTTCTCGGCGCAATTCCGAGCTTTATAATCATATTTATTTTCAGCCCTATGAAAGCTGTCTGGTTTGCAGTCGTAATTTTGGTTTTACAGCAAATCGACGGAAACATCATTGCGCCCCGCGTGCTTGGAAACGCAGTAGGACTAAGCTCGCTTTGGGTTATTACCGCCGTGACTGTTATGGGAGGGCTTTTCGGACTTGTCGGTATGATTATCGGTATTCCGCTCTTTTCAATCATTTACACTTTCGTCAGGGATTTAGTAAATTACCGTTTGAAAAAGAGAAATATGCCCACTTCGCTTAACGCCTACGGAAACGTATTTTCCTTCACGGAAAGCAGACCCGCCGCTCCTATGGAAGCAAGGAATGAAAAGGAGGAGACGGATAAGTGAAAAACACAATCAACAAAAAATACCTGACCATTTCCGCTTACACCTTAGGTGTAATACTGTTCTCTCTTTTGTTCTTTCTTTTTTGCTCGAACTTTTTAACTGTTTTAAATGTCATTAAAGGATTCTTTCATGAAATTCGTTCTATAACGTACGGCGCGCTATTTGCTTTGCTGTTTTTCCCGTTCATGAGAACAAACGAATTTCTTTTTACGAAGCTTATCTGCAAAAAGAAGCAAAGGCCCACCCTCGTAAAAGTGCTTTCGCTTGTCACGATCTACATTGTATTTTTCCTTGTGGTCGCATTAGTTTTCACAATGGTATTGCCCCCCATGCTCAGCACGATAACCGAGCTTCGAGCTACCTTAATTACCTCAATTAACAGCACGAAGATCTGGGTAGAGTCGATATCCGAGGACTTTCCGTTTTTGCTTACGATTTACGACGGCATTGCCGATTTTCTGGAAAACGACCTGTTCTCCTCGGGAGAAACGTCTCTTATTTCTCGCGTCCAATCGTTAGGCGCTAAGGTCGCAAGCGAGGTTTCAAGTCTTGCAATCGGATTAATCATTTCAATTTACTTTCTTGCATCAAGAAAATATATCAGCTCCGTTATAGGAAAAATGCTTGCTGCCGTGTTCACTCCTGTAAGAGAACGGAAAATAGCACATTTTATAAAACGTTTCTACACAGATTTTACGGAATTTCTGCTTGCAAGAATTCTCTGCTCCCTTTATATAAGCTCTATAACGTTTTTGGTATGCAGATTATTTAATATCCCGTTTTATCCATTGATATTCCTTATATTGTTGATATTCAATATTGTTCCCGTGTTCGGACCTATGATAGGCACGCTTCTCACTGTTGCTACTATATTTATAACGTCGAGACATCATACCCTTATACTTCTCTTTACGATTTTAGGCACGCAACTTTTTGAGAATTTTATAATCGAACCGGCAATGCTAAAAAAGAAGCTGAGACCTAACGTAGGCGCAGTTATCGCTACCTCGCTCGTATTCTACGCCATATTCGGTTGGCTCGGTGCGGTTATCTCTGTTCCCGTTTTTGCTACCCTTTCGGTCGAATTGCGTCTGCGGGCGGCAAAAATCCTTTCGAAGAAAAAGCTACCGACAAACGCAAAAGATTTCGTTGATTATGACCCGAGAGTGTCATTTAAAACAAGAAACACCCAGATGGAAAATCCCGAAAAAAACAACGTCACTCAATAAACTTTTACAAAATAAATCAAACCAACAAACTATCCATTAAAGGAGTAACAACATGGATTTTAAAAAGCTTTACAACCACAGATTTTATTACAATCTCGACATGAAATTAATGGAGCACGTTACAAGACGTTCTCAGGAATGCTTTGACAGAAACAGAGAGGCGCGCGCTGCCATCAAGACGAAGGAGGAGCTTTTTGAGTACGCAAAGAAAATGCGCGAAAAATTCATTGAGAATCTCGGCGGCATCCCCTATGATAATACTCTGCCTCTTAATGCTGAAGTAACCGGCGTTATCGATGAAGAGGGCCTGACTATTGAGAAAATAATTTTTCAATCCCGCCCAAGCGTTTACGTCGTCGGAAATTTGTATATACCCGAAAAAAGAAAGAATCCGTGCGGAGCAGTCCTTTTCCAATGCGGACACTCAAAGGAAAGCAAGGCCTACTCCTATTATCAATCTGCGGCAAGAATTATAGCATCGGCAGGTCTTATCGTATTTGTGGTAGACCCTATAGGTCAAGGCGAGAGATCCAGCTATTTCGATAATGAAACCAAGAAACCTTCAATTCCTCTCGGCTCGGCTGATCACCAATATACCGGTGAACGCTGTGTTCTTGCAGGTGACAGTCTTGCCAGATATTTTATTGCCGACGCAATGAGAGCTATCGATTATCTTCTGACAAGACCTGAGGTTGATAAGAATAAAATAGGCGCAACCGGCAATTCCGGAGCCGGAACTCAGACAGGACATCTGATGGTTTGCGACGATAGAATAAAGGCCGCCGCGCCCGGCACGTTTATAACCACAAGAGAAGCTTATTACTATGCTTACGGTGAGCAGGACTCCGAGCAGATATGGTATTCTGCTACGAAGGACGGCTTCGACCATCACGAGATTTTGATCTGCTTTGCACCGAAGCCCGCACTCATATTGGCAACAGACGCCGACTATTTCTGCATTGAAGGTGCAGACGAGGTTATGGAGGTTTGCAAGCCGTTCTGGGAAATGCACGGAAAAGGCGACGATCTCCGTTTTGCCCACGATAACGTTATACATGCATACACCCCAAATCTCGCTAAAATCGCCGCCTCTTTCTTTGCCGAATTTCTTAACGGTGAGGATAGGGGCTATGACGGGAAGCCGATTACCCTGCTTCCTGAATCTGAAATCAGCTGCACGCCTGAAGGCCAAATTTCACTCGCTTATCCTGATGCAAAATTTCCGTTTGACGAGAATAGAGAGCGCATAGCCGAGCTTAAGGCGGACAAGAGCGCCGCGGAATTTATTAAGGAAAGAATGTTCGACTACAGAACGAAGGTTCCGTTAAGATTGAAAGAATATCCCGCATACGAGATGGACGACTATACTATTACTCCACTTCTTTGGTTGTCACACAAGTTTATGCCGAACTGCGCCTTCCTCTTTAATAAAAAGGACAAGGCATATAACAAAATTACGGTTTGCATTTGGGAGGACGGAACAAATGACCTTGAAAGCCATATGCAAAAAATAGAAGAAATCTGCGCATCAGGTAATGCGGCATTAGTCGTTGACCTGACGGCAAACGGCAGATGTATGCCTCTTTCAAGCCATATTGCCCTTACCTACGACAAATATTCAGTCGTCGATAAGCTCAATAAGGACCTGTTCTTTTTAGGTGATTCAATTTGCGCTATACGGCTTTTTGAACTCAACTACATTCTCACAGAGCTTTGCCCTAATCTTGGCGCTGAGGGTGAATTGTACGCAGAGGGAAGATTCTCGCTTTTGACCTCTCTTTATCAATTGGCTTTCCCCGAAACAAAGATCGAAACGGCAAAGAAACGTGAAACCTATATGGATATAGTAAATAACAAGTATTACGATATCCGCGGAATTTCCGAGCATCTTTTCCCCGGCATCATAAAATACATAAAATAAAAATATTCTCAAAGCTATTGACAAAGCTCAAAGCGCGTGGTATAATCTATAATTAGTTTGGACTGTAAAGTCCGGCTCCTTGTCACGCAAGTGACCGAACGACCATAAGGAGGTGTAATAAAATGGAGAAAAAGTTTAATTCTTATGAAACTTTGTTCGTAGTAAATGCGACTCTTCCCGAGGAAGAGATCAAAGCTACTGTCGAGAAGTTCACCGCACTCATCGCAGACAACGGTACTGTTGAAAGCGTAAACGAGTGGGGTAAGCGCAGACTTGCATATCCCATCAATGATTTGACAGAAGGATATTTCGTATGCGTTAATTTTAAGAGCGCGACTGATTTCCCTGCTGAGTTGAAGCGTATTTTCGGTATTTCCGATAGCATTTTGCGCGCTATGGTTACCGTTGCTTCAGCTAAGGTTGCTCCCGCTGTTGCAGCAGAGCCCTCTGCAGTTGCAGAGCCCGCCGTTGTAGCTGAAGAGCCCGCAGCAGTTGAAGAAAACGTTGCAGAATAATTTGAGGAGGACACAAAAATGGCAAGTTTTAACAAAGTTATTTTGATAGGCAATTTTGTTGCCGACCCTGAGTTGAAACAAACTCCTACCGGTATTTCGGTTTGCCGTTTCAGATTGGCAATACAGCGCCGTTTTGCGAAAGCGGAACAAGAGCAACAGGCAGATTTTATTGACGTTGTTGCATGGAGACAATCTGCGGAATTTGTGTCAAGATACTTTAAGAAGGGACGTCCGATACTCGTTTGCGGTCAGCTCCAGTCAAGAAACTGGGTTGACAAGGACGGCGGAAATCGTTATTCGGTTGAAGTGCTTGCTGACGAGGTTTCTTTCGTTGAGTCGAAGGGTAATTCACAAAACGGAGACGCCCCCACACAGTATACTCCCACAAATAACTATGGAACTCCCGCTTATTCAAGCGTTCCCGATTCCAATTTTGAGGAAATCACAGCAGACGACGGCTTGCCGTTCTGAGTAATCGACGTAAGTCGCACTTAGCATAGGACTCATAAGGTTAAGTGAATAGAATTTTGAGTCAGAAAGGTTTAGGATTTATTAAAATGGATAGAAACGATACACAACGTTCCTTCCGTCCTAATATGCACAGAAAAAAGAAGGTTTGCGCTTTTTGTACCGATAAAATTGACGTTATCGATTATAAGGATGTTCCGAGATTGAAGAAATTCATCTCCGAGCGTGCGAAGATTCTTCCCCGCCGTGTTTCCGGAACTTGCGCAAAGCACCAACGCGAGCTTACAACCGCTATTAAGCGCGCTCGTCAGGCAGCTCTTCTTCCCTATGTTAGCAACTGATTGGACAGATACAGAACAGAAAAAAGCACGCTTAAGCGTCCTTTTTTCTTGCGTTTTATAAAAACAAAATCACACGGTGGGTTATTCCGTGTGATTTTGTTTTATATTTATGCCATTTTGTTGAGTTTAACAGTAAAGCTGCTCTTTTTGTGAGCTGCGGTATTTTTATGAAGAATACCACGGCAAACTGCCTGGTCGATCTTCTTAACTGCTGCCTTGTAAGCAGCCATAGCCGCTGTTTTATCTCCGCTCTCAAGTGCGATGTCATACTTCTTGATAAGAGTACGCATCTGAGTCTTGAAAATCTGATTTTGAAGGCTCTTTGCTTTAATAACCTTTACGCGTTTCTTTGCGGACTTGATATTAGCCATTTCTTTCCTCCTATAAATTTTCATCTCTATCAAAGTCTCACCTGAGAGGGTGCGAAACTTCAACAGCGTCATACAGTTAAATATAATATCACATTTAACTCAAAATTGCAAGTCCTTTTTTGATTTTTTTTAATTTTTTTGAACTTTTTTTCGATTTTTATTGTCTTTTAACTCAAAAAAAGCTTTTTTTATATAAAATACTATTGACAAGTCGTTTTTATTGTGGTATACTTGTAAAGCAATTTGTTTTACAGGCATAGAGGTGTGTATGTTTGAGAAGAATATGAATATTCCCTTTCTGCTCGATTTCTACGGTGAGGTGCTGTCCGAACGTACCAAAAACATTCTTGAAATGTATTACGGCGACGACCTCTCGCTCTCCGAAATTGCCGAAAGCGAAGGTATTTCTCGCCAAGGCGTAAGACATATTATCAAAAAAGGCGAGGAAGAATTATTTTTCCTCGAAGAAAGATTAGGGCTCGCCTTAGATTTCACCGAGTTGCAAAGCGCGGCAAAAGAGCTCGCTTCAATTTCGGAGGTATTAAAATGCCACGAGGACGAAAGCGTCCGACGTCTTGCCGAAAAAGCCGAGCAATGCGCTTCAAAAATTTTATCAAAAAAATAAAGAAGGAGGAACATTCCATTGTTCCAAAACCTTACAGATAAACTCGCAAATGCTTTTAAAAAGTTCAGAAACAAGGGCAAGTTGACCGAAGCCGAGGTCCGCGAGGGAATGCGCGAGGTCAAGCTTGCGCTTCTTGAAGCCGACGTAAACTTTAAGGTAGTTCGTGAATTTGTTAAATCCGTTACCGAGAGAGCCGTCGGAAACGAAGTTTTAGAAAGCTTGCTCCCTGCCCAGCAGATTATAAAAATAGTAAATGAAGAGCTTATTAAGCTTATGGGCGGAGAAACTCCGAAATTGGAGATTTCCTCAAAGCCGCCGACGGTTATAATGATGGTCGGTCTGCAGGGTGCGGGTAAAACTACTCATAGCGCTAAAATTGCAGGAATGTATAAGAAAAAGGGCAAAACGCCCTTGCTCGTCGCCTGCGACATTTATCGCCCTGCCGCTATTAAACAGCTCGAGATAGTAGGCGAGCAGTTAAGTATTCCGGTATTCTCTATGGGCAACGGAATATCCCCCGTTGAGATTGCCAAGGCGGGCATAGAATACGCCAGAAAAAACGGCAATGATATGGTATTTTTAGATACCGCAGGCCGTCTCCATATCGACTGTGAGTTGATGGATGAGCTAAAGAACATCAAGGAAAAGACCGAGCCGTCTGAGATACTGCTCGTAGTCGACGCAATGACAGGTCAGGACGCCGTAAACGTCGCCGAATCCTTCAACGAGCTTCTGGACATTACGGGAGTTGTGTTGAGCAAAATGGACGGTGACACACGCGGCGGCGCCGCGCTTTCTGTAAAATATATTACAGGAAAGCCGATAAAGTTTATCGGTACCGGTGAAAAGCTCGACGCAATAGAACTCTTCCACCCCGACAGAATGGCTTCCCGTATACTTGGAATGGGAGACGTTCTCTCGCTGATAGAAAAGGCGGAGGAAGCGTATGACAAAAAGAAGGCGGAGGAGCTTGAAAAAAAGATGCGCGACGCATCCTTCACCCTCGACGACTTTCTTGAGCAATTCAAGCAAATTAAAAAGATGGGCAATTTCGAGCAGCTTATATCTATGATTCCGGGTGTGAAGGCGGGCTCGCTCAAGGATATGAACGTCGATGAAAAGCAACTTGCGAGGACAGAAGCAATTGTTCTTTCAATGACGAAGCAGGAAAGAAACAAGCCCGAAATTATAAACGGCTCTCGCAGAAAACGCATAGCGCTCGGCAGCGGATGCTCCGTCGAGGACGTAAACCGTCTGCTCAAGCAATTCGAGCAAATGAAAAAAATGATGAAGCAGCTTTCTTCATCTAAGATGCGCGGCTTTGGCAATCCAAGGATGAAAATTCCGTTTTAAATCGGATTTTTATAAATAAATTATATAATATATTTTTTGGAGGAAAAAACAATGGCAGTTAAAATCAGACTTAGAAGAATGGGCGCGAAGAAGGCACCCTTCTACCGTGTAGTTGTTGCTGACGGCAGATACCCCAGAGACGGAAGATTTATCGAGGAGATAGGTTATTACAACCCCCTTACCGCTCCTGCAGAAATCAAAATCGACGCTGAGAAGGCAAGCGCATGGCTCGCAAAGGGCGCTCAACCCACCGATACTGTTAAAGCGCTTTTCAAGAAAAGCGACATTATTAAGTAATTTTTCTTTGTAGTAATACGTAACAAACTGATATTTTCTACAAAGGAGAACAATAATGGATTTAAAAACTATTCTCACCGACATAGCGCGCGCAATAGTTGATACTCCTGACGCAGTTACCGTTACCGAGACTGTTGAAGGCAACAATATTGTTCTCGTGCTTTCGGTTGCAGAGGACGATACCGGTATGGTAATCGGACGTCACGGAAAGATAGCAAAGGCAATCCGCGCCGTTATGAAGGCGGCGGCTAACAATTGCGGAAAGCGCGTCACCGTTGAAATCAAATGAAAAAAAGAGGTCAATTCATTTAGCGTAGTGCCCTTAAGGACACTACGCAGCGATATAAATCCCTCGCGGGATTTGTGATATACGCGCGCTGCGTGCGATATATCTTCGATGCGATATGCCCTTTGGGCGTATAGTATGCTTTGCGCGAGGAATTTATATCATATCGCTACCGACCAATGGGGTGGTAATATCGCATTTTCACGCAAGTGAAAATATATCGCGTTTGCGAAAGCAAACATATCACCAAAATAAAATAGCATCTGTGTCTACAGATGCAGTGCTTGTCAAGAAAAG
>JAZNBK010000023.1:0-16055 GCA_045587025.1 Eubacteriales bacterium | reverse complement strand
CTCAAACAGCTCATACGCCTCATCGATTTTCGCAAGCGGATAGGTATGCGTGATCAGCGGCTCGGTATCGAGGTTGCCCTCGGCAATGAGTTTCAGCGTTTCCTCGCAGTCGCAACCGTCAACGCCGCCGGTCTTGAAGGTCAGATTCTTGCCGTACATATCGGGCAGAGGCAGAGTCTGCGCCTTGTCGTAAAGCGCCACCACCGTGACGATCGCATTCGGGCGAGCGCACTGCCACGCAAGCTCAAAGGTATTCTCTGCCCCAGCCACTTCAATCACTACATCCGCACCGCCGTGATCGCTGTTCTCTCGAACGAAATCAAGGCATTCTTCGGGCGTGACCGACAGCACATCGGGATAATGCTCATTCACGAACCTGATGCGGTTATCGTCCTTCTCGCACACGATAATGCGCCCCGGATTCTTCAGTAGCACGCAAAGGAGCGTTCAGATCCCCGTGGGACCTGCGCCGATGATGAGAACGGTATCGTCCTCGGTAATCTCCGAGATCTTCGCCGCCCAATAACCCGTGGCGAGAACATCGCCCACAAGCAGAGCTTGTCTGTCAGTCACAGTATCGGGAATCTTATTTAAGCCCTGATCCGCGAACGGAACGCGAACGTACTCTGCTTGACCGCCATCGATACGGCAACCGAGCGCCCAACCGCCGTTTTTATCGGTGCAGTTGTTGACGAATCCTTTCTTGCAGAAAAAGCACTCGCCGCAGAAGGTTTCTACGTTGACCGTTACTCTGTCGCCGGGTTTTATGTGCGTGACCGCCGAGCCGACCTCTTCCACGATACCGACCATCTCATGACCGACCGTAATCCCCTCCACCGCTCTCGGCACGCTGCCGTGCTTGATGTGCAAATCACTCGAACAGATGCTCGCCAAGGTCACCTTGACAATAGCATCCCTCTCGTGCTGTATCGTCGACTTGGGTTTCTCAACCAAACCGAATTTTCCTTCCCGTATGTATGTGTAGGTAAGCATGATTACCTCCTGAATTTCGATACCTTATTATACCATAATTTTCGTCCTTTTTCAACCGCAATATATGAACACGGCGACGGATTTCTCCGCCGCCTTATTCTTTGTTTATTGCTCCCCATTTCTTTGGGAGCGGAATATATCCACACCCACGGTAGAAAGAGAAAAATCGTATGTTTCCACACGATTCTTCCCTGCTAGTTATTGCATCGTTTCAAGCATCATTTTTGCTCCAAGTTTGAAGGCGTACACAAAAATTGCCTTTTCCGCAAGGCTCATGTATTCACTCCAACAGTCGTGGAACTTTTCGAAGATTTCCTTCTGCTCGTCCGAGAAGCTTTTCTCCAAGTCCTCATGATGCCTTGCCATGTAACTGAGCAACTCTTTCATCTCCGGCGAGTTAGTTCGGCTATCCTCTTGCGGTATGATGTTGCCGTGCCACAGTTCTTCAAGGAAAATGGGATCGTGCATTAGTTCCTTAATCATTCGTTCCCTCTTCATCCTCCTCGGGTGCGGGTGAAATGCTTCCTTTTTCGGCCGCCATTACTGCTTCAAAATTATCGATAATAAAGTGTTGAGCTTCTTCCGAAAGGTAAATTACAGGAGATTTTCTACCATAATTCTCCCAGATCTGCAAAATAAGTCCAATCGACTCACCCTCTGCTGTCGGGAAGCGTTTTGACTTCCCGTTGCCCCATTCACGCCATTCGATCATTCCAATATCACGCAACCAATAATTGATCTTTCGATACGAAAATTTTTCCATTCTCTTTTCTTCAATATCTTCTCTGACTAACCAATTGATTTTTTTACCCATAGCAGATACAGAAATAGGATACGGAGAATATTCAAACCGTTGAAGCTGTTCAGGCGTGATTGAAAATGGAAGTTTCTCTGGTTTCTTCTCCTTTGAAACTTTTCTCCGCTCCCTATCGATCTCCTTTTGGAGAATCGTAGACACATAGAAAAAGCATCTCGACAGGCGAACATTATTCGCAATATCGTCTTCGGGGATGGGTGTATCGTCCAACGGATTGATGCCGTTTGCCAATTTATCTATAAATGATTTTGCGTATGCTATCTTTTCAAGCTCTGTCATCTCTAAAATCCTTTCCGTTTTTTATGGTCCTCATTCTCTCTCGGCAAGCTTACGAAGGCTCTCGCCCGAAAAGCGATAGGTCGTCCATTCGTCCATCGCTTGGGCACCGAGTGCGAGATAAAAATCGATACTCGGCTTATTCCAGTCAAGACACCACCATTCAAGCCTTCCGCAGCCACGTTCCACGGCGATGCTGGCAAGCTCACGGATAAGCCCTTTCCCGTGTCCGCGACCTCGATATTCGGGTCTTACATAAAGGTCCTCAAGGTATATTCCCGCTCTGCCAAGAAAGGTGGAAAAGTTATGGAAGAAGAGTGCAAAGCCGACTTCTTTTCCCTCCTCCAATGCGAAGATGACCTCCGCTTTCTTCTTCTCGAATATCCACTCGCGGAGCAAATTTTCGTCCGCTACTACCTGATCGGACATTTTCTCGTATGCGGCAAGCTCTTTGATAAAGCTCAAGATCAGTGCCGTGTCGTTTTCATTTGCATATCTGAATTTTGTGTTATCCATTAATTCACTCCACAACGCTGACAAGGTCATCCATATCCTTGCGCTTTTTCGCACGCAGCTTGTCGTCGTCCTTTGCGTAACCGAGGGTTATAACAAGGCGCACCGCTCCGTCGAGCCCGCATATCTTGCGTATCTCACCGTCGTCAAGCCAACCAAGGATACAAGTACCAAGTCCCTGCGCTGTGGCTTCCGCCGTGATATACGCTGACAAAATGCCGATATCGATAGAACGATAATCGTTGCCCTTGACCTTTGCTCCAAGCGCCGCCGACGCCACGTACGGCTTCTCCGAGAGCACAAGCAGAATAGGCGCGTCGGTAGCAAATTTATTCATTCCCATTCCCTGCGTAGCCCTTGCCACCTTTTTTGCGGCATCTTCCTTACAAACGGTAATGTGGTATGGCTGACCGTTGCACGCCGAAGGGGAAAGTCTGGCGGATTCGAGAATACGTTTGAGCTTTTCCTCTTCTACCGCGCGATCAGGGTTATACGCTCTGCATGACTGTCTGTTTTCAGCTATCTCCGTAAAATTCATCGTTATTTCCTTCTTTCAATTATTTTATTTTCTTGCCGTCCGAGAACGCCTGTCCGACCTTCTCGCCAAAGCTCCAATATGCGTGCGTGACGCTGTCGTAGATGATGGGATCGAGCTTTTTTGCGTCGACCTTGCCGTTTTCGTCAAGAATGCTCTCGTCGGCGGAGACGTTGACTATCTCGCCGATACAAATGCCGTCCTCATTGAACCTGATGAGCTTGCACTCCACCGTCATGGGAAGCTCCTCGATGATGGGGGCGTTGACGTACTCGCTCTTTGTGGCGTGGAAGCCCGCCTTTGCGAATTTGTCGGGCACATCGTTTGCTGAAACAATACCGACGTAGTCACACGGCACGACCGTCTTTGACGTAGCAAAGCTGACGGTAAACGCGCCCGACTTCTTGATATTCTCTGTGGTCTTGTGATCATCCGCAAGGCAGAGCATTACCTGATTGGTGTCGTAAATACCACCCCAGGCGGCATTCATAGCGTTGGGCGTTCCGTTTTCGTCATACGTGCCTACAATCAGCACGGGCATAGGATAAAGCCATGTTTTAGCTCCAAAATTTTTACGCATAATCGTTCTCCTTTCAGTTTTTACAGTAAACAGCGATCAATGCTGCGCCACACGGGATAGTAAGAAGCAGGTCGTATAGCTTTTGTCTATCAATTTGCTTCATTTTTTCGCCTTCTTAGAAAAATCTTTTGGCGTTGCTTTTAATACCAACGCAGTTCTGCTCGGAAGATAGCAGAAAAATCCTATATTCTTTTCCTTCGTTTTTACCGTTTGATACCGATAAGCCCCGTTCGCCCGTCCAAATCCACCGAAATTCACGTCATCCGAGCTTAAAATAACCCGATATTCCCCCGCTTTGCCGACGGGTATAAAATATTTTTCAAGTGACTTCGTGGGATTGAAATTAAATATAAAAACGATATCTCCCTTCGTGTAGATAATAACCTTTTCGTTCTGATCTATCCATCTGCTGACCGTCTCTTTATCAAGGATATCCTCGTCCTTGAGCATAGCTATCATCGCTCTGTCAAAGCGGTCAAGCTCACTGTAACGAAGCATCTCGTCGTCTCTGAGATGCCACTGCCTACGACAGTAATGGTAGCTCCAGCCGTTGCCCTCTCTCGGAAAATCTATCCATTCGGGATGTCCAAATTCATTACCCATAAAGTTGAGATATCCCTCGCCCGCAAGCGAAGCCGTAACAAGTCGTATCATTTTATGTAATGCAATTCCTCTATCAATAACGATACTTGGCGTCTGCTTGCTCATATTGGTATACATCTCTGCGTCGCACAAGCGGAACATTATGGTTTTATCTCCGACAAGCGCCTGGTCGTGCGACTCGCTGTATCCGATATTCTTCTCCTTCGGGCGACGTGCGGTAAGCGCATACCAGAGCTTCCACATATCCCAATCCTCGTCGCGACTTTCTTTAAGCGTCTTTATCCAAAGATCAGGCACGCCCATAGAAAGCCGGTAATCAAAGCCAATTCCGCCATACGATATTGGCAGACACATACCGGGCATTCCCGACATATCCTCAGCCACGGTAATGGCGTTTGGGTTCAGCTTATGCACAAGCTCGTTTGCAAGGCAAAGATAGGTCACCGCATCTGCATCGGTATTATCTGAAAAATACATACTATAGTTTACAAAAGAAGCGCCAAGCCCGTGATCGCGATAGAGCATTGAGGTAACTCCGTCAAAGCGGAAGCCGTCGAAATGGAAAACCTCCATCCAATACTTCAAATTTGAGAGCAAAAAGTGCAAAACGCCGTTTTTGCCGTAATCAAAAAGCTTCGTTCCCCACTCCCTGTGATCTCCTCTTTCGCCCTCGTGAAAAAACTGATATACGGTTCCGTCGAACTCGTTAATACCCTCGTTTGTGTTTTTCACTGCGTGAGAGTGCACGATATCAAGAAGGACGGCAATTCCCATTTTATGCGCTTCATTTATCAGCCGTTTCAGACCCTCGCTCCTTCCGTATCGGGAGGATGGTGCAAAGAAGTTGGAGACTTGATATCCAAACGAGCCATAGTAGGGATGCTCCATAATAGCCATAAGCTGTATGGTATTATATCCCGCATCCCTGATGCGAGGAAGGATGTTGTCGATAAACTCTGAATAGCTACCGACCTCTCCCTTTTCCTGCGCCATTCCAATATGCGCTTCATATATAAACGGCGTCTTTTCGGGCGTAAAGCCCGCATCGGTCCATGGATAGTCCTTGAGCGTTTCCTCTATCTCCGCGCACCAAAGATACGTTTTCGAATCCTGAACTACCCTCGTGGCATAAAGCGGAACACGGCGAAGGACCTTTCCCGAATTGACAACTATCGTTTGCACTTTTTGACCTGCCCTGAGGGCATCCTTACCCTCAAGATAAGCTTCAAAAACTCCGTTTTCCTTCTTTTGCATAGGGTGGGCGTATATATCCCAGCCGTTGAAATCTCCCGTAAGGTACATTGCATCAGCCGCAGGCGCCCATTCTCTGTATACCCAACCGCTTGGCGTACGGTGAAAGCCGAAATATTTATAGCCGTTCGCAAAATCCTCTATCTTTTTGCGATAACCGAGCAGCTCTTTCTTTTTTCTCTTATATTTGTCTACCCTTTGCTCTATATCCTTTTCAAAGGGATTTAAATGCGGGTCGATCTTCAGTATTTTCATTTGTCTCTTCTCTGTCATTATAATCCCCCCACCATCAAAAAATTATTTTTTTCTTTGTCTCTCCAAAAGGAAGCCGTACTCGTCAAGGAAAGCTACGTTATCCTCTATCTGCGCTCTCTCGCAGAGAAGCACCTCTCCCTTTATCTCTATCGCCTCTCTTGCGCCCGCATTAACGTACGCGCGGCATATATCGTCGCAATATCTGCGTTCAATTATAACCCTGCCGTTTCCGTCACTCTCGACCGAAACATCGCCGTATTTAAGCGCTTCATTTTCGTTTCTAAGCTCTGCCAATCTGATAAAAAAGCTACGCAGAGCGTTTCCTTCTACTCTATCCCATTCGAAATAACCGCGTGAAAACGGATCTCCAAGGCCTTCCGTCCCTATTTCATCACCGTAGTATATACAGGGCATGCCCGGAAGCGTAAATTGCAAAAACGTCGCCGCTCTCATACGGATAAGCGCAATTTCTCTCGCTGCGCCTGGCATTTTATAGCCGGCGCACGCCTCTTTATCATTCGGCGTAAGATCGGGAGAAAGGACGGAAAGTATACGCTCGGTATCGTGAGTTGAAAGCATATTCATAAGCGTATCGAGAACGCATCTCGGATAATTCTCCGCTATGCTCATTACCGTCTCCTTGAATAAAACTCCGCCGTCGTTCTTCCTCAGATAATCGATAATACAATTTCTGAATGGATAATTCATAACGGAATCAAGCTCTCCGCCGACGAAATACCTTCTTCTCTTGCCGTAGCTTATCTTGCTTGACGCATCCTCCCAAACCTCTCCTATAAGGAGCGCATCGGGCTTTATGCCCTTAATTCGAGCGCGGAGCGCCGAAATAAACTCGTCGGGAAGCTCATCCGCCACATCAAGTCGGAATCCGTCTGCGCCAAGCCCTAACCAATGCGCTATCACGCTATCGTCGCTATCGATAATATAATTTTTAAAGCCCTCGTCTGTTTCATTAACGCAGGGCAAGGTATCGATCCCCCACCACGACTTATAGACGGTAGGATATTCTTCAAAATCGTACCAGGAGCGGTAGGGAGATTCGGGGCAATGATACGCCCCGTTTCCAAATATACCGAGCTTGTCAAAATATTTACTGTTACTGCCCGTATGCGAGAAAACGCCGTCAAGAATGATTTTTATTTCTCTTGCGTGCGCAGCTTCGCATAGCGTAGCGAAATCCTGCTCGTCACCTAAAAGCTCGTCTATTTTATGATAATCCGCCGTATCGTATCTATGATTTGACCACGCCTTAAAGATTGGGTTAAGATATATTACTCCAACGCCCATCTCGCAGAGATAATCGAGCTTTGCTGTTATACCCTTAAGGTTTCCTCCGTAGAAATCGCAGTTCTGAACCTCTCCGTTCTCGTTTGGA
The DNA here is from genome assembly GCA_045587025.1 of Eubacteriales bacterium. Classification (GTDB taxonomy): domain Bacteria; phylum Bacillota; class Clostridia; order Oscillospirales; family CAG-272; genus UBA1740. Next base: position 8,839 of record JAZNBK010000023.1, on the reverse strand, counting down.
CGGTATTCGGGGATATCCCGCTTGTTTTCGTGTATCCAGAACGGCTTCAGCTTCTCGCTTGTATCACAGCACCCCACCTGATTAAAGCGATCGGGAAATATCTGATACATAACCGCGCCGCAAAATTCCCTCGGCACGTCAAAATCATTCGGCACGCAGGATAGCTGCCAAAGCTCCCCTGCTTCCATATTCGTCCTGTCATATCCCTCTCTGTAAAGCGAGAATGACTCGTTCTGCGTCGTTATTCTGAAATAATAAAAATAGAGCGCCGCCTCAGAAAGAGAAAATTCGCCCGAAAAAATATCGTAATCGCCCACCGTCTCGGAGAGCGTCATATCTACCGAGCAATAATCCGCCCCGTCCTCACGCAGAAAAACGATAGAAGCCGTTTTGGCGAGACAGGTTTTTGGGATATGAACGGACATTTTACATCTTTGCCCTTCGGTAAGAGTACCGAAGGGCATTTTAAAGTTAGTATCCTTGCTATTATAAAGAATTCTCATTTTACATTTTCCAAATATTTTCGGCGTATTCCATTACCGATCTGTCTGCGGAGAATATGCCCGCCTTTGCAATATTGCAAAGAGACATAGACATAAATTTGTCCTTATTGAGATAGGTCTCGCCTACCTCTCTCTGCGCTCTTGCATAATCCTCAAAATCTGCGATAGCCATATATCTGTCGGCAACTCCGTAACGGTCGGTTACGAGAGATTCCGCAATGGCGTCAAAGCGCTGACCGAGAACGCCCGAGGTAAGCATATTGATAACGTCCTGAAGCTCGGGGTTTGCCGCAAGAAATTCTCTTGGGTTATATCCCCTATTCCAGAGGTCGTTCACCTCATCCACGTTCATGCCGAATAAGAACATATTCTCTCTGCCAACCTGCTCGAATATCTCAACGTTTGCGCCGTCCATAGTTCCGAGCGTTACAGCTCCGTTTATCATAAGCTTCATATTTCCCGTTCCAGACGCCTCCTTACCCGCAATGGATATCTGCTCGGATATCTCTGCGGCAGGGACGATAAGCTCTGCAAGAGAAACACGGTAATCCTCGACGAATACGACCTTTATTTTGTCCTTCGTAACAGGGTCCGAATTAAGAAGATTCGATACTGCGGATATAAGAGATATTATCTGCTTCGCCATATCGTATCCCGCAGACGCCTTCGCCGCAAAAATGAAGGTCCTCGGCGCAAATTCCTCGTTCGGATGAGTTTTTATATGATTATACATATAAAGTATCTGCAATACGTTCAAAAGCTGACGCTTATACTCGTGCAATCTCTTTATCTGTACGTCAAAAAGCGAATTTGGATCGACGTTCACTCCGTTCTTTTCGGCTATATAGGCAGCCAAACGACGCTTATTGTTAAGCTTTATACGCGCAAGCTCGTCAAGGACCGTCTTATCGTCCTTGAACTTCAAAAGCGATTCAAGCGCGGTAGCGTCCTTAATAAAATCCTTGCCTATGATTTTAGAAAGATACGAGGTCAGCTCGGGGTTCGACTGACATAGCCAACGGCGGTACGCAATACCGTTCGTAACGTTACAGAAACGGCTCTTATCCATCTGATAATAATCCTTGAATATGCTATCCTTGAGTATCTCGGTGTGGAGCTTTGATACGCCGTTTATCTTATGACAGCAGGAGAGACAAAGATTTGCCATTCTTACCTCGCCGTCGTCGATAACAGCCATATAATTTATCTTCCCGTAATCTCCGGGATAGAACTCGTTGAGCTTTTGTCTGAAGCGGCGGTCTATCTCCTTTACTATCGAATATATTCTCGGCAGCTGCTCTTCAAAGAGCCAGGTGCTCCAACGCTCGAGCGCCTCGCTCATAACGGTGTGGTTCGTATAGGAGAGCGTCTTTTCCGCTATCTCCCACGCCTCGTCCCAGCCGAAGCCGTGCTCATCCATCAAAAGACGCATGAGCTCAGGTACGCAAAGAGCGGGATGTGTGTCGTTTATATGAATTGCAACGTAGTCGGGCAGATTTTTTAGCGTTTTGTGCTTTTTAAGATGCTCGTTCAAAATGCTCTGCAACGAGGCGCTTACAAGCAGGTACTGCTGCTTTAAACGCAATCTCTTTCCCTCGACGTGATTATCCGCCGGATAAAGAACCTTTGAGATAACCTCTGCCATTGTGTTTTTTTCAAGAGAGCGCACATATTCTCCACGTGAGAAAGCGCCCATATCAAAGCTCGGAAGCTTTGCGCTCCAGAGCACCAGCTTATTTACCGCCTTGCAATCATAGCCCGAAATATACATATCGTAGGGCACGGCGATGACGCTCTGATAGTCGGTCTGCGCTATACGGAACTGTCCGTTGTCATACCATTCGTTGACCTTTCCGCCGAATTTAATCTCATAGCTCTCGTCGTTTCTCGGCTGAAGCCATACCTCGCCTCTTTCAAGCCAGTTGTCAGGAAATTCGAGCTGCCAGCCGTCAACTATCTTCTGCTTGAATATTCCAAATTCATAGCGGATAGAAAAACCGGTCGCGGGGAGGTCGTTTCCCGTAAGGCAGTCAAGATAACAGGAAGCGAGACGGCCGAGACCGCCGTTTCCAAGCCCTGCGTCGGGATCGAGCGCATACAGATTATCTATATTGAAGCCCTGACTTTTAAGGACCTCTCTGCAATCCTTTTCAATTCCTAAGTTATATAGATTGTTGCGTAAAGACGTACCTACCAAAAACTCCATAGACATATAGTAGACCTTTTTTCTGTCTTTCACCTTATACGAATCCTTATATTCCTTTCTCTTTTTTGCAAGCTTTTCTCTGAGTAAGGTGCAAAGGATCTTATACGCCTGCTTTTCTGTTGTCTCGGCGAGACTGCATGAAAACAGTCTTACCGACGTTTCGTTAAGTTTTGCGAGTAATTCTTCGTGTTTCTTTTGCATTGTGTCGGATCTCCTTTAATGCCGGGGTTATTCTTTCGTTATTTTTTTATAAAGCTCCATATATTCGAGCGCGGGCTTCTTCCATGAAAAGTCGGCGGTCATTCCGTTATAAACGACTCTGTGCCACGCCTCGCTGTTGTTAAAATAAACGTCAAGCGCGCGATAGAATGCGTCGAGCATATCTTCCCGGCAAAATCTCTGGAAGGTGAAGCCGAGGCCTTCGCCTGTCGCATAATTGAACGGTATGACCGTATCCTTCAGTCCTCCCGTTTCGTGAACTATCGGAACGGCTCCGTAATGCATGGCGAGAAGCTGAGAAAGTCCGCATGGCTCGCTTTTTGAGGGCATAAGATAGATGTCGCTCGCCGCATATATCTGAGACGCCAGCTTGCGATTAAAGCAAAGATTTACCGAAAGCTTGCTCGGATATCGCTCGGCCGCGTCCTTTAGCTTTTGCTCGTATTCCTTATCGCCCGTTCCGATTATGACGAACTGAACGTCGGACGTCATAATCTGGTCGATAGCTTCGCAAATAATGTCAAGTCCCTTGTGCCCAACGAGTCGTGATACGAGACCTATCATAGGAATTTTCGGATTTACGGGAAGCCCGAGCTGCGCCTGCAGCTCCGTCTTACATTCCGCTTTTCCACACTCGAAGTCGCTGACTTGATAATTTCTCGGTAATGCGGTATCGGTCGCAGGATCGTTTGTGCGCATATCTATACCGTTAACTATTCCTACCGTCTTGAAGGCGTGGTCGCAAATAACGCCCGAAAGCCCGTGCGCAAAATACGGATAGCATATCTCCTTTGCATAAGTGCGCGAAACCGTGGTGAGCGCGTCGCAATCCAGGATAGCCCCCTTAACAAAGTTGAGCGAGCCGTTATACGCCAAAGTGTTTTCATAGTAGCTCGAAAGTCCGAGAACCTCGCCGAGAAAATACGGATGCGCCCAACCCTGATATTCAATATTGTGGATAGTAAATACCGTCCTCACCCCTCCTAACGCTTCGTTATAAAATGCGTGAAGCAGAGTTGGAATAAGCGCGGTCTGCCAATCGTTACAGTGAATGATATCGGGCTTTATGCCCATATAAACGAGCGACTCGAGTATCGCCTTACTGAAGAAAGCGAAGCGCTCGCCGTCGTCGTGCTCGCCGTAGACGTTATTTCTGCAAAAATAATATTCGTTATCTATAAAATACACCTGAAGCTTGCGCTTCTTGCTTTTTAATCGCATAAGTCCTGTATAGGATTTTCTCCAGGAAAGCGGTGTTTCAAATTCCGCCACTCGCTCTACGGCAATGGCGGGATCGTTTTTTATACTCGCATAGTAGGGCAAAAAAAGCAATATTTCGTTGCCCTTGTATTCAGATAACGCAACGGGGAGCGCCTGGGCAACATCGCCCAGACCTCCCGTTTTTATAAACGGCGCAGCTTCGCTCGCCGCAAAAACTATTTTCATACGGTTTCTCCCTTTTTAACTATAACGGGGTGCTTAGGTGTTCCCTTTAAAACTGCGCCCGCTGTGACTATAACGTTTTTGTCGAGGATAACACATTCAAGCTGAGCGCCCTCTCCTATCCTTGCGCCCTGCATAATTATACTCGATTTTACCTTAGCTCCTTTTTCGACACGCACCTTGCGGAAAAGAACGCTGTCGCTGACCTCTCCGCGCATAACGCACCCGTCCGCAACGATACAATTTGAGACGTCCGAGCCCTCGCCGTAATAGGTGGGCGCCTCGTCTCTAACCTTCGTATATATCGGGAATTCGGGCAAAAAGATACCGTCTCTTACGTCCTTGTCCAAAAGAGCCATATTATTCTTATAATAGCTCTCTACGTCGCCGTTGTTCAAAACGACGCCGTCGAACTGATATGCGCCGAGCCGAAGGGCGTTTTCGTTGAATTTACGCTGGAGGTAATCCCGCTCAAAGTGTATATATCCCTTGGAATAAGAATCGGTTATCGCCTCAACGAGAAGCTCTCGGCTTATAACGAACATTCCCATTCCCACGAGCTCGTCCTTTTCGGGTGTGGCGTTTACCTTCATCTCGGTAACGGAGCCGTCAGCAGCTGTCTTAAGCACGAGCGGAAAGTTCTTTCCTGAGCGATTGGCGTTAGCTATAACAGTTACGTCATTTTTGGATTTTATGTGCTTTTTCACAGCATCCCTGAAATTAATATTACAAAGCACGGTGGAATCGCAAACGACGACATAGTCATAAGCTGGATTATTTATAAAATGCACGGCGGAATAAAGCGCCTCGAGCTTTCCTCTGTAAACAAGTCCGGTATTGCCGTCAGCAAATGGGGGAAGAAAGACGACGCCCTCGTTTTTTCTGTTAAGGTCCCACGCGCTACAGGTACCGAGATGGTCCATAAGCGAGCGGTAATTGTATTTCGTGATTATTCCGACCTTGTAGATGCCTGAATTGGACATATTAGACAGGGCAAAGTCCACCTGCCTGTATCTTCCGCCGAAGGGGAGCGACGCCACCGTTCTGTGATTCGTAAGCTCGCCAAGAGCGCTATCATAGATGTTTGAAAAAATAATTCCCATTACCTTCATATCGACGTCCTCCTCAATAAATTTCCTTCGGCAAAAGTATCTTGTTCTGCTCTACTTCCTTGTCCTTGCCGACGACCGCAATTCCCCACTCTTCCTCTTTGTAGAATTGGGGGTTGTCGCCTATACGTGCGTTTGCGTGCACGGTAGCGCCCTCTCCGATAATGGCGTATCTTATCATCGAATGATTTTCGATGGTAGCGTCGGGCATAATAAAGCTATCGTGTATCTCGGCGTCCTTTTCAATAACGCATCCCGTCGAGATTATCGAGTTATACACCTTGCCATACACGGTGCTTCCCTCCGCTATGTAGGAATTTACTATCTTCGACTCAGGAGCTATATAGCTGCTCGGATGAGCGTAGTTTCTCGCGTAAATATAGGAGTCGCTGTCTCTCATATTAAGAGCCGGCTTATCGCCGAGGATATCCATATTGGACTGCCACAAGCTCTCTATCGTTCCGACGTCCTTCCAATAGCCGTCGAACTCGTAGGCGAAGAGCCGATAGTCGTCGGCAAGCATACGGGGGATGATATTCTTCCCGAAATCGTTGCTCGACTCGGGGTCCTCGTTATCGGATATAAGATATTCTCTGAGAACTTCCCAGCGGAAAACGTAAACGCCCATAGACGCCTTCGTGCTCTTCGGCACCTTGGGCTTCTCCTCGAACTCGTAAATCTTTCCGTTCTCGTCGGCGTTCATTATACCGAATCTCGACGCCTCGTCGAGCGACACGTTGAGAACCGCGATAGTGCAATCCGCCTCGTTTCTTACGTGCTCCGCCATCATGCGAGAATAATCCATTTTATAAACGTGGTCTCCCGAAAGGATAAGCACGTGCGTGGGGTTATATCTGTCTATAAAGGAAAGGTTCTGGAAGATAGCGTTCGCCGTACCCTTATACCACTCGGAGCTTGCGCTCTTTGAATACGGAGAGAGGACGTGAATTCCTCCGTTCGTGCTGTTCAATCCCCACGGCGAGCCGTTTCCTATATATTCGTTAAGCTGGAGGGGCTGATACTGCGTCAGTATTCCTACCGTATCAATGCCTGAATTAACGCAATTTGAGAGAGGAAAGTCAATCAATCTGTATTTTCCTCCAAACGGCACGGCGGGCTTGGCGGTATTCTCGGTGAGTACCATAAGACGACTTCCCTGACCGCCTGCCAATATCATAGCCACACATTCCTTCTTTTTAAATTTCATTGCGCAAGACCTCCGTTCTTTTGTTCGTTTTTAAAATATATACTGCCCCATGATTTCATTATATTACGAGCAAAAATGTTTGCTCGCAAGGACATTTTCATGACCTGATTCAAGAGCGCAGGCGCACAGAGTGCGCACAGGGCGTATACCAAACACCTATAAGACAAGTGTTCCTGCGTATATTATAACACAAATTTAACGTTTTGTATATAGTTTTTTGACAGTTTTTCCAAAGGATATAGCTTGTCTTGGAAGAATTTTATTGACAGAAAAAGAATTGTGGTTTATAATTAAAAACAGAAATATTTTGCGTCATAAAAAGAGCGGCGAAGTGAATTTTCATATAATTAATATGCGCTAAAAATCGAGAAAAATCCATAAAAGCTTGAATTTTCCCTTTTTCTATATGCGCATATCCCGCCACTCGCCTTTAATATATGAAATCGTAAAGCAAGGAGGACCTTATGAAAAGGAAAAGCGGTATTCTTATGCCGATGTTCAGCATCCCCGGAAAATACGGATGCGGAACCTTTGGCGACGGTGCGTATAAATGGATAGACAAAATTTCGGCGAGTAATTTTTCTTTTTGGCAGGTTCTTCCCTTCGGCATCACCGATTCTCACAACTCTCCCTATATGTCCTATTCATCCTTTTCAGGTAATATGTATTTTATAGACCCCGCCGAGCTTTTAAAGCAGGGACTTGTTACCGAGGACGAGGAAATAGCGCAAAGAGTAGACGACCCCTATCTCTGTCGGTACGATATATTGGCAGAAAAGCGCTATGATTTTCTAAAAAAAGCCGCATTGAGATTGAAGGACAGAGCGCCCGTCGAGGAATTTCTCGGCAAAAATCCCCTTGTTGCCGACTCCTGCAAATTTCTCGCATTAAGATATGCAAACGATAATAAATGCTGGACCGAATGGATCAAAAAAGCCCCCGAGGACGACGACCTTTTTGCTTGGCAGTTCATTCAGTACGAGTTCCACAGACAGTGGAGCAAGCTCCACGCCTACGCAAGCGAAAAAAATATACGGATAATAGGTGATATTCCCTTTTACGTCTCCTTTGACAGCTACGACGTTTACTCGTCGCCCGAGCAATTTTTGCTTGACGAGAGATATTTGCCCACGCGCGTCGCGGGAGTTCCTCCCGACTATTTCTGCGAGGACGGACAGCTTTGGGGAAATCCCATTTACAATTGGGCGAAAATGGAAGAGGACGGATATTCCTGGTGGAAGGCGCGTCTCTCTTATATGCTATCCCTTTTCGACGGTATCAGAATAGACCACTTCCGCGCGATAAGCGCCTATTGGTCGATTCCCGCAGAGGCGAAGAGCGCAAAGGAAGGGCGCTGGGAGATAGGCCCTCGTGAAAAGCTTATAGACGCATTTTCGGAAATCTCAAAAGACAAGCTCATCTGGGCGGAAAATCTCGGCATCATAGACGAAGATACCGACGCCCTCCTCGCTTATAGCGGATATCCCGGAATGGCGGTCTTTCAGTTCGGCTTTGACGGGAATCCGTATTCTCCGCATCTCCCGCACAATTATAAAGAAAACCTGATTGCCTACACAGGCACGCATGACAACAATACTTTACTCGGATTTTTATGGGAGCTTGACGAAAACACGAGAAAAAACGTCCTCGACTATCTCGGAAATCCCGAGGATGCCATTTTCGCTACTATTCGCGCTCTTATGATGAGCACGGCAGGCACGGTTATATTCCCTATCCAAGACCTCCTGAAATACGGAGCGGACACTCGGATAAATACCCCCGGCAGAGCGCAAGGAAACTGGCGCTATCGCATAACGGAGGAGCAGTTGGATTCTATCGACTGGCGCGCTCTTTCTCATATGAACGGGATATATGCAAGACGCTCGTCAAGCGATACTTGAATTTGAAAAGCTTTATGCTTTGCAAAAGAAAAAGCGTTCACTTAGCGTAGTGCCCTTAAGGACACTACGCAGCGATATAAATCCCTCGTGGGATTTGTGATATACGCGCGTGCGTGCGATATATCTTCGATGCGATATGCCCTTTGGGCGTGTAGTATGCTTGGCGCGAGGAATTTATATCATATCGCTACCGACCAAAAGGGAGGTAATATCGCATTTTCACGCAAGCGAAAATATATCGCGTTTGCGAA
>JAZNBK010000022.1:0-46516 GCA_045587025.1 Eubacteriales bacterium | reverse complement strand
CGATTTGACCGCTAAAAGCAGTCAAATCGGCAATTTTGGTCGAGGTGACAAGGTGTTCGCCTATGGCGAAGATTCTCGCGCCCTGCGCCTGACAAGCGAGCTTGTCGATCTTCAGGCGGAGAATGCGAACTTGCGTTTGCTTCGCAAACCAACTTGAATTTGAGTACCCACTGTCAAATCAAAAAAAGAGAGGCGTCGCCTCTCTTTTTTTGATTTGATGGTCGAGGTGACAAGATTCGAACTTGCGACTTCTACGTCCCGAACGTAGCGCTCTACCAAGCTGAGCCACACCTCGATTTAAGGAATTTTATATGATTTTTTTGCAAGCGGTCAATGACGCGAGAGAAATTTTGGCAAAGAGAAACTGTGATAGCGGTCTCTTGTGCCGACGCATTAAAGTATATCACAGTTTTTACTCTTTGTCAAGAAAAGAATTGGAATTTTAATTTTTTTGTTGTCTTTTCTGAGAAGGCAGGGTTTAACTCGTGAAGAATGTAAACAATTGTTTATTATCGCTTGTAGCTGTTATAGAGCTTTTCGAAGGCGAGGTTTGCTAATATTCTAAAAACGGTCTCAATTATCAAAATGGCGAAAACTATCATCGCCACGATTTGAAGCGTTTCAACGAGATAAAGTCTTACCTGCTCCGATTCGTTGTGAAGCAGATAATATACCACTCTGTAAATGCTTACTCCGGGCACCATTGGAAGAAGTCCGGGTATCATTATTACGGTCGTCGGTGTATGAAGCGTTTTTGCGAAAACGTTCGCAAGCAAAGCAACCAAGAGGGAAGCGAAGAAGGTGGCAAAAACGATATTTACACGAAAAAGACACAAGAGATAGCAGAGCCAGCCGAGAGCACTGACAGTTCCGACGGCAAATATAAGCTTTTTCGGGATATTAAAGATGATAGAGAGAGCGGCGGCGGCGGCAAACGCGCCGACGACCTGAATGAAAATGTTCATTACAGAGCACCTCCCCATAGGTTCGCCGATATAGCCAAGCCGAAACCGATACCGACGGCGAGCGTCGCCGCGGTTACAACCGCCTCCATAAGCCGAGCGCTACCCGACATAAAGTCGGCGTTTAATAGGTCGTGGACGCCGTTTGTGAGCGTCACGCCAGGTAAAAGCGCCATTATAGAGCCGGGGAGCAATATAAACAAATTCAACTCGCAATTGGGCAGCGCTTGAACAGAACAGCTGAAAAAGGCGATAAGTATGCCGATAAGCACGTTAAATATCGCGGGATGAAGCGAAAGCTTTCTCTGAAGAGAGGTAATCAATGCGATTATCGCTCCGTTCACTCCCGCAACTATGCAGTCCAAAAGCCCTCCGCCGAGCAAAACGGTGAAGGCGGCAGGAGTTAATATCATACAAAGATTTATGAGATAGTTAGGATATTCGTTGTTTTTATTAATATTTATCAGCTCTTGGTGCGCTTCCTCGACCGTGAGAGCTCCTGAGCAGAAGCGCCTTGAAAGGTCGTTCACCTTCGCAATTTTTCCGAGATTTATGTTTCTCTCCTTTATTCGCTTGGTGAGACAAAACAATTCGCCCTTCGCGTCAATGAAGGAGATAGAAACGGAGGTGGAAAAAACTGTCGCCTCCGGCTCGGTAGCGCCTCCGGCTAAAAGCATTCGGCACATCGTATCCTCCGCTCTGAAGGTCTCGCCCCCGCAGGAAGCGATTATGCTCCCCGCCAAAAGAACTGAGCGGACCAAAAAATATTCTTTATCGCCCTTTTTCATAAGGCCCTCCTAAACAAAAATCAAAGAAACATTGTCAAATAGGTATAATCAGAAGCGGACACTCTGAATGTCGGTCACGTATCCGAGCCCTTCGTTGAGCTCGAAAAGGTAGCCCTGCGCTTCAATTTCTCCCTCTGCCTGAACAAATCTCGTAGGCAGACGCGTCAAATATTTGTTTATAACGCTCTGCGCATTCACACCGAGAATACCGTCCTTTGGACCGCACATACCTATATCGGTGACGAATGCGGTCTTGTTTTCGAAAATTCTGGCATCAGATGTCTGTACGTGGGTATGAGTTCCGAAGATGATGTGTATTTTTCCGTCGAAATATCTGCCGACAATGCCTTTTTCTCCCGTCGCCTCGGCGTGAAAATCCAGAATAGCAAAGTCGTATTTGCCTTTTTCACGCTCGAGCGCCCTTTCGATAAATGGAATGGGGTTGTCGAGCGAGGGCTCTATGTGCATACAGCCGAGCGCGTTTATTACCATTAATTTATATCCGTTACAGTCCTGTATGGTATAACCCATACCGCAGGTTTCGGCGGGGTAGTTTATCGGACGGAGAATTTTGTCCGTGCTTGATAGCGCGGAATATATAAATTTATTCTGCATCGTGTGATTACCGCCCGTTATTACATCGGCGCCCGCCTTGAAAAGCTCGTTCGCCTGCTCTGCGGAAATGCCGAAAAGAAATCCGGCGTTTTCTCCGTTTACTATAACGAAATCTATCTTGTTTTTTCGACGGAAGCTCCAAAGCTTTTCCTTGAGGTAATCTACCGTGCGGGGGTCTGTTATATCCCCCAGAGCAAGTATTCTCATAAAAGTTCCCTTTGCTATCTATATTATATAAAATGGATAAAAATTGAGAAAACGAAATCCACCGCGCGCGGTGGATTTCTAAAGAACGGTTCTGTATAGACCGTTTTTTATGTAATTTATTTAGCGTAATCTATCGTGCGGCTCTCCCGAATTACATTGACCTTAATTTGTCCGGGATAATCGAGGTCTCCCTCAATCTTCTGAGCTATTTCTCTCGCCAGAATCTTCATACGGTCGTCGTCAATGACGTCCGGCTTAACCATAACGCGAACCTCGCGGCCTGCCTGAATAGCGAAGGTCTTGTCAACGCCTTCAAACTCGCCCGCAATTTCCTCGAGCTTCTGCAATCTCTTGATGTAGTTTTCTACGTCCTCGCGGCGAGCGCCGGGTCTTGCGGCGGAAATAGCGTCTGCCGCCTGAACTATGAACGCCACGGTCGTGTGAGGATCAACGTCGTTGTGGTGCGCTTCAATTGCGTGGATAACGTCCTTGCTTTCCTTGAACTTCTTCGCAACCTCAACGCCGAGCTGAATGTGAGAGCCCTCTGCTTCCTGCGTGAGCGCCTTTCCTATATCGTGAAGCAGTCCGGCGCGCTTTGCAAGAGTGCTGTCAACGCCCATTTCGTCCGCCATAATTCCCGAGAGGAGAGAAACCTCTATCGAGTGACGCAAGGCGTTTTGTCCAAAGCTCGTACGGTATTTAAGACGTCCGAGCAATTTTATAAGCTCGGGATTAAGTCCGTGAACGCCTGACTCGAATACCGCCTTTTCTCCCGCCTGCTTAATCGAATTTTCAACGTCTCTCTGCGCCTTTTCAACCATTTCCTCAATTCTTGCCGGATGAATACGTCCGTCCGCAATGAGCTTTTCAAGCGCCAATCTTGCAACCTCGCGGCGCACGGGATCGAAGCCCGAAATGGTGATGACCTCAGGGGTATCGTCGATAATAAGCTCAACGCCCGTAAGCGTTTCTATCGTTCGGATATTTCTACCCTCACGGCCTATAATTCTACCCTTCATCTCCTCGTTCGGAAGGGCGACTACCGAGATAGCAACCTCGCTGACGTGGTCAGCAGCGCATCTCTGAATTGCAAGGGAGAGAAGGTCTCTCGCCCTGTCGTTCGCTTCCTCTTTGAATTTCGCCTCGTATTCGGCAATTTTGAGCGCCGTCTCGTGCGAAATCTCGCTTTCCGCCTTGCGCAGAAGCTCTTCCTTTGCTTCCTCGGAGGAAAGTCCTGAAATTTTTTCCAAAAGCGAGATCTGCTTTGCGTAAGCTTCCTCGATCTTTTGTTTAACTGCCTCTGCCTGCTGATGCTTTTCAGCGAGCTGCTGCTCCTTGCGCTCGATCGCCTCGGTTTTGCTGTCAAGGTTTTCTTCCTTTTGAGCAATGCGGCGTTCCATTTTTGCGACCTCCTTGCGTCTTTCCTTTAGGTCGTGCTCCGTTTCGTCGCGTATCTCAATAGCTTTATCTTTTGCTTCGACGAGAATTTCTTTCTTCTTCGCCTCGGCGGTGCGGATGGAATCTTCAAGTATCTTCTTCGCCTGCTCTTCTGCCGAGCCGATTTTCGCTTCCGCGATTCTCTTGCGATAGGAAATTCCGAAAATCATACCGAGCAAAACGCCAACTACGGCGCCGATGATACCGTATAGAATATCAGTCATTTAAACACCTCCTTATTTTGTGTTTCTCTAAAATTTAAAATAACGTACAACAGATAAATATTTAATTATGCTCGAAAGAACAAAAAAATTTATTATCCCGTATGAACGAAGGTCAAAAACATTCATACGTAATTATTATATAATAAGGAGGGCTTTCTGTCAAGTAGCAAACTGTTATAATTTGTAATCATTTTCTTAATTTTGTTATATTTTTGCTTTGCGCAAGGAAAAATATATTCTGTCCTTGGCGCTCGGGCGCAAGGAAAGACGCAGAAAACGGCGAAATTTAGAAAAAACCGACAAAAAACGGAAAAAAGGCGCAAAAATTAGCACTTCGCCCCCTAAATTAACAAAACGTTCACAATAAAAGACCTGTTTGCTATTGACTTTTTCGAAAAAAAGTGGTATTTTATACACGAGATTAGCACTTAACGCCTTCGAGTGCTAAAAAAGAGAAGCTCGGAAAGAGGGGATCAGATGTCAGAGAACGAATTAAGCGCAAGAAAAAAGCTTATATTAAAGGCGATTATAGACGCTCATATTGCGTTTGGCGAGCCGGTCGGCTCGAAGTTTCTCGCTATGGATAAGCAGCTCGCCTGCTCGTCTGCTACCATTCGTAACGAAATGGCAGAGCTTGAGGCGCTGGGTTATCTCGAGCAGCCGCACACGTCTGCGGGCAGAATTCCTTCCGAGCTGGGATATCGCTATTACGTCAACTCGCTTTTGCAGGAATACACGGCTACGAGCTCCGAGATAGAGCAATTAAACGTTTCCTTGAAAAGCAAGCTGAACGAGCTCGACCACCTGCTTGCCGAGGCGTCCAAAATCGCGGCGTCCGTCACGAATTACACGAGCTTTGCGTTGAAGCCGAAAAACGCGTCGATAAAGGTTACTCGCTTTGAGTGCGTATATCTCGACTCGCGCAACTTCGTTTTGGTTATGCTTCTCGAAAATCGGACCGTCAAGACGAAGACGATACGTCTGGCGTTTAATATAGACGAGCCGATGCTCGAACGCCTTTCCTTCCTTCTGAACCGCTCGCTCGTAAACGTGAGCGCGGACGACATTCTGCTCTCCGAGATTATGAAGCTCGAGCAGGAAATGCAGGAGGCGTCTGCCATCGTTACCCCGATAGTTAAGGCGATACACGAAACGCTAAAGGAGTTCGACGGAGGAGACATACGGGTAGAGGGAGTTAACCACCTGCTGCAATATCCCGAATATACCGACCTTGAGCAGCTGCGAGGACTGCTCGGCGTTATCGAGGATAAGGAGCAGTCCTTTAATCTCGTTCCGCTTGACAAGTCGAGCGCCGACAACATAAACATATTTATCGGAAGCGAGAACAACGTAAGAGTTATGAGCAATTCTACGTTAGTATTTAAGAGCATTAAGAGAGGGGACCGAGTAATTGGCGCTATCGGTATAATCGGACCGAGAAGAATGAATTACTCAAAGGTCATTTCCACGATAGACCATTTGGCGAGCGGAATTGACAACCTTCTGAATGAGGAAAACGATAAGAATGAATAGAAAGGGCGAAACCATGACAGAAAGAGAAGAAAAGCTCGCAGAGGAAACGACAGAGCAGAGCAAGGAAGCTGCTCCCGAGCAGGAAAAGCAAACCGAAAAGGAAAAGAAAAAGGAAAGCTCGAAGCTTAAATCCGAGCTTGCCGAATTTAAAGAAAAAGCGGAAAGCTTGGAAAGAGAGCTTAACGAAACGAAGGATAAATATTTACGTCTTGCTGCAGAGTACGACAATTTCAGAAAGCGCAGCGCAAAGGAGAGAGACGGAATATATTCCGACGCTGTCGCTGATATTATAAAGGAAATCTTGCCTATCTTCGACAATCTTGAGCGCGCTTCGATTTACGAGAGCGCCGAAAAGGTGGCGGAAGGACTTGCAATTACGGCAAAGAGCATCGACGGTATGCTCGCAAAAGCGGGAATTGAAAAGTTCGGTCAGGCGGGAGAAGCGTTTGACCCCAATATGCACAACGCCGTTTTGCATATAGAGGACGAAGCGCTCGGAGAGAATGTGATAGCCGAGGTGTTTCAGACGGGATATCGCCTGAAAGAAAAAATTATAAGATACGCAATGGTAAAGGTTGCAAACTAAAATTTACAAAAAACAAACAACATATATATTTGGAGGAAAAATTATTATGGGAAAAATCATAGGTATAGACTTAGGAACTACAAACTCCTGCGTGGCAGTATTTGAGGGCGGCGAGCCGATCGTTATTCCGAACCCCGAGGGAGCGAGAACAACGCCTTCCGTCGTTGCTTTTTCTAAGACGAATGAAAGAATGGTAGGTCAGGTGGCGAAGCGCCAGGCGGTTACGAACCCCGATCGTACCGTCAGCAGTATCAAGCGCCATATGGGTACCGATTTTAAGGTTGCTATCGAGGGAAAGAACTATTCTCCTCAGGAAATATCCGCAATGATACTTCAGAAGCTCAAGGCAGACGCAGAGGCGTATCTCGGCGCGCCCGTAACTCAGGCGGTCATCACCGTTCCTGCATACTTCTCCGACGCTCAGCGTCAGGCGACGAAGGACGCGGGAAAAATCGCAGGACTTGAGGTTCTCCGTATCATAAACGAGCCGACGGCGGCAGCGCTTGCTTACGGAATGGATAAGGAAGCAGAGCAGAAGATTATGATTTTCGACCTTGGCGGCGGAACGTTCGACGTTTCCTTGCTCGAAATCTCGGACGGAGTATTTGAGGTTTTGGCTACCGCGGGTAACAACCGTCTTGGCGGTGACGATTTCGACGAAAGAATTATCAACTGGATGGCAGAAACCTTCAAGCAGGAAAACAACATTGATCTTCGTCAGGACAAAATGGCGCTTCAGCGCTTGAAGGAAGCTGCGGAAAAGGCGAAGATAGAGCTTTCCGGTATGACTACAACTCAGATCAGTCTTCCCTTTATTACGGCAGATGCGACAGGTCCTAAGCATTTTGAGGCGACACTCACACGTTCTAAATTCGACGAGCTTACCCACGACCTTGTAGAAGCGACGATGAAGCCCACGAAGCAGGTTCTCGCTGACGCAGGACTTCGCGCGTCGGACGTAAATAAAATTCTTCTCGTCGGCGGTTCTACGAGAATACCCGCCGTTCAGGAGGCAGTCAAGAGCTTTATAGGAAAAGAGCCCTTCAAGGGAATTAACCCCGACGAATGTGTTGCGCTTGGCGCGGCTATTCAAGGCGGCGTTCTCGGCGGCGACGTTAAAGACCTTCTTCTCTTGGACGTTACACCTCTTTCCTTGGGTATCGAAACACTCGGCGGAGTATTTAACCGCATTATCGACAGAAATACTACTATTCCTGTAAAGAAGAGCCAGATTTATTCTACCGCGGCGGACGGACAGACCTCCGTTGAAATTCACGTGCTTCAGGGTGAGCGCGATATGGCGGCAGGAAACACGACGCTCGGCAGATTCGTTCTCGACGGAATACCTTCCGCTCCCAGAGGCGTTCCTCAAATCGAGGTTACCTTTGATATCGACGCGAACGGCATAGTTAACGTTACCGCAACCGACAAGGGAACGGGCAAGGAACAGCATATTACCATTACCTCATCTACGAATATGAGCCAGGAGGACATCGACCGCGCGGTTAAGGATGCTGAAAAATTCGCAGAAGAGGACAAGAAGCAAAAGGAAGCTGTTGAAACGAAAAACCATGCGGAAACCTTGATTTTCCAGAGCGAAAAAGCATTGAACGAAATGGGCGATAAGGTAAGCGACGCAGACAAGGCGGACGTCTTGAGCGCAATTGAAAAATTGAAGGAAACGGTAAAGGGCAACAACACCGAAGATATCAAGGCGGACACGGAGGCGCTTGAAAAGGCGTTCTACGCTCTCTCGGAGCAGCTTTATAAGCAAAGCGGAGCGCAGGGCGCAAACGCCGAAGGCGCGCAAGGCGCAGGCGGAGACGGCACGTACTACGACGCTGAATATGAGGATAAAACTAACCAATAATTAAAAAGGGGCGGCGAACACCGCCCCAAAGCAACGGTTAAGAGGGATTTCACAGCGCGGATTGTCCAAAAAAACGTAAACTAAACGCTACAAAACCGTTTGCGACTATCTATCATTACTTAATTTTTTGGGGGATATATGGCTGAAAAGCGAGATTATTACGAGGTGCTTGGTGTCGGTAAGAACGCGACGGAGCAGGAGCTGAAAAAGGCGTACCGTACATTAGCGAAAAAATATCATCCCGATATGAACCCTGACAACAAGGAAGCGGAACAAAAGTTCAAGGAAATAAACGAAGCGTACGGAGTGCTTTCCGACCCTGACAAAAAGAGCAAGTACGACCAATTCGGTCACGCCGCCTTCGACCAGACGGGCGGAGCGGGCGGCTTCGGCGGCTTTGACTTCAGCGACATCTTTTCTTCCTTCTTTGGCGGAGCGGGCGGCTTCGGCGGCGGCTCGTCATCTGCTAACAGACCGATGGCAGGCGAGGATGTTTTCACAAGAATTGATATTTCCTTTGAGGAAGCCGCCTTTGGCTGTAAAAAGGAAATCAGCTTCAATCACATAGAAAAATGCTCCGACTGTAACGGAACGGGCGCAGAGCGGGGCACGAAGCCCGAGACCTGTTCGAATTGTCGAGGAACGGGACAGGTTTCTGTTCGGCAGAATACCGCCTTCGGTATGTTCCAGTCCTCGCGCCCCTGCCCTAACTGTAAGGGAAGCGGAAAGATTATCAAAAGCCCGTGTAAGAACTGCAACGGACGCGCGTATGTCAAGCTGAAAAAGAAGCTTGAGGTAAGTATTCCCGCAGGTATAGATAACGGAATGAGAATTGCGCTCAGAAACGAGGGCGACTGCGGACGCAACGGCGGTCCGAACGGAGATTTAATTCTTGAGGTCAGAGTTCGTCGGCATAGCATTTTCGAGAGAGAGGGCAACAACCTTTACTGCGAAATTCCCGTCGCCTTTACCGAGGCGGCGCTCGGCGCGGAAATTGACGTTCCCACGTTAGAGGGTAACGTTAAGTATACGATTCCCGAGGGCACGCAGACGGGAGCGTCCTTTAAGCTCGGCGGAAAGGGAATTGCGGATATCAACACGAAAAGGAAGGGCGACCTTATCTTTTCCGTAAATATCGAGGTTCCGAGGAACTTGAACGCAAAGCAAAAGGAGCTTTTGGAAGAGTTCGCTAAGAGCTGCAACGAAAGCAACAACTCAAAGAAAAGCACGTTTTTTAAAAAAATTTTTAACAAGTAAGCGATAAAGCGAGGAGGTAGGTATGATGAAAAAACGCCGTATCTTCTCGTTTTTTGCCTTTTTGCTTATTTTGGTTAATTTAACGGCGCCCACCGCACTTGCGGCAGAGCCGCCAAAAGAAATTTCAGAGGCGAGCTCGGTTCTGCTTATAAACTTTGAAACGCAAAATATAGTGTTCGAGCATTTTTCAGAGGAGGAGCACACCCCCTCTGCGACGGCGAAGCTTATGACGGCGATAGTGGCGTATGAAAAGCTGAGAGACCGTATCGACGAATACGCGCAGATAACCGAGGATATGACGAGTGGGTATACCGCATATCAGTCCTTTCATAACGGAGAATGGAGATGTCTTAACGACTATTTAGGCAGAAAAGCGCAGATAAGAGACCTTTTTGAGCTTATGCTTATAAGCGGAGCGAACGACGCATCTCAGGCGCTCGCCGTTCTCGCCTGCGGAAGCGTGGACGCGTTCGTTTCCGAAATGAACGAAAAAGCCGCAGAGCTTGGAATGACAAGCACTGTTTACATAAACCCTACGGGCGTGAATGCGCTCGGCGCAAAAACCACGGCGAGAGACTGCGCTCGGCTCGCCTGCGCTTTTCTCAACTATGCGGAGATATCGAAAATTTCCTCGTCCTTCAGCTCAAAAATAGAGATTGGCGGAGACGGGGCGACGATATATAACAGAAACCCTATCTCTTCAAATTATTACAATACGAATTATTACGATACGAGCATAAACGGAATTGTTTACGGCTCGTCGTCCCGAACCGACACCTGCCTGATAGCAGAAAAGAGGGAGGGAAATCTCGCGTACGTCTGTATAATTATGGGCGCGGACAGCGAAGCGAGCATCCGTGACGAAAACGGAAAAATAAGAAACGCCTTTACGCTCTGCTCAAGCTTGCTCGATTACGGCGTGGAGGGCTTTTCGCTAAAATGCGTGCTTGAAAAGCACAGGGTGTTCGGTGAAATTCCTATCAGGATGTCGAGACAGGCGGATTACGTAACGATAGTACCAAAGGAAAAGCTTTTTGCGTTTCTTCCTAAGGACGTTGACGTAGAAAAGGATATAGAATACGACGTAATTTGCGAAGAGCGCGTGCTTGACGCCCCTGTAAGCCAAGGAAAAACGGTAGGCAGCGTGCGGGTTCTCTATAAAGGAGAGCTTTTGGACGAGGTAGAGCTCGTTACCAACAATGCCGTTTCAAAGAGCTTAGTGCTTGAATTCGGCGGATTTGTCAAGCGGTTTTTGAGAAACCCGCTGACGATAATTTTCATAATTTTGCTCCTTCTTTTCGTTGTGGCGAGTATTTTGTACCGCTCTCATACGGAAGCGGTTTTCCTCAGAGAAAAAAACGGGCAAAAAAGGGAAAAGGACAAGCAAAATAGCAGAGAAACAAATCAAGATATACGAAAATGAGGATGAAAAAATGAGAATAGCAATTAAAATCGGAACGTCTACCCTCGCGCACGATACGGGCTGTCTTAACGTGAGATGCGCAGAAAAGCTATGTAAAATAATCAGCGACCTGAAAAACATGGGAAACGAGATTATTATGGTCAGCTCGGGCGCGATAGGAATGGGTGTCGGAAAGATAGGGCTAAAAACGAGACCGACCGATATTCAGACGAAGCAGGCGGCAGCCGCCGTCGGACAGTGCGAGCTGATGTATACGTACGACAAAATGTTCTCCGAGTATAATCACACGATAGCGCAGATATTGATTACGAACGATGACTTTTCGCACGAGGACAGGCACAAAAATTTCGAGAACACGCTCGAAAAGCTGATAGAGTTCGGGGTAATTCCGATTATAAACGAAAACGACACGATAGCGACCGACGAAATAAAGGTGGGAGATAACGACACGCTCTCCGCGTACGTTGCAAAGAGCGTAAAGGCGGACACGCTCATCATTCTCTCCGACATTGACGGGCTGTATACCGCAGACCCTCACGTAGATAGAAACGCAAAGCTTATCGAGTACGTAGACGAGCTGACACCCGAAATGCTTTCCTTTGGAAAGGGAGCCGGCTCCTCTTTGGGAACAGGCGGAATGAAAACGAAGCTCGACGCCGCTAAAATCTGTATGGAGTGCGGTTGCGATATGATCATAATGAACGGAAAAGAGCCCGAATTGCTATACGACGTAATAGAGGGAAAAAGCGTAGGCACAAAATTTAAGGCGGTGAAAAAATAATGCTTCAAAGCATGCTGGAAAAAGCAAAAAAAGCCACCAAAAAGGCGGCTCTTTTGACAAACGAGGAGAAAAACAGGGCGCTTGTCGCCATGGCGGAGGCGCTCGTCGGGGAGAAGGAAGCTATCCTTCGCGCGAACGAGATAGATTTAGCGCAGGCGACCGAGCTTTCCGAGGTTATGAAGGACCGACTGCGCCTTACCGACGAGAGAATTTTGGCTATGGCGGACGGATTGAAGAAAATTGCGTCGCTTAAAGACCCGAACGGCAGAGTTCTTGAATGTCATACGCACTCAAACGGACTTCAGATTTCAAAGGTTTCGGTACCGTTTGGCGTCGTTGCGGTAATTTTTGAGAGCAGACCGAACGTTTCGGCAGATACGGCGGGGCTCGCATTGAAGAGCGGAAACGTATGCGTTTTGCGCGGCGGAAAGGAAAGCTATAATTCCTGCTTCGCCATTGTTTCCGCGTTGAAAAACGGACTGAAAAAATGCAAGATGAGCGAGGACCTTATAAATTTAGTCGAGGACAGAACGAGAGAAAGCGCAAACGCTCTTATGACGGCGAACGAGTACGTAGACCTTTTGATTCCAAGAGGCGGAGCGGGACTTATCAGGGCTTGCGTTGAAAACGCAACCGTTCCGTGCATAGAAACGGGGACGGGAATTTGCCATATTTACGTCGACGAGTACGCCGATATAAAAAAGGCGCTTAATATAATCGAAAACGCAAAGACGAGCCGTCCTTCCGTCTGTAACGCAGAGGAGGTCTGCCTTGTTAATGAAAAGGTAGCGAAGACCTTTTTGCCTATGCTTAAAGAGCGACTCGTAGACGAGAGAAAGAAAAAGGGAAAAATACCCGTCGAGCTTCGCCTTTGCGAAAAGGCGGGGGCGATAATCGAGGGCAATCCTGCGACCGACGAGGACTTCTCTACGGAGTTTTTGGATTACATTTTAGCGGTAAAGGTAGTCAAGAATATAAACGAGGCGATAGCGCATATAGAAAATCATTCAACGCATCACAGCGACGCCATTATCACGGAGCTGCAGATTAACGCCGATAGGTTTATAAAAGAGATAGACAGCGCCGCAGTTTACGTGAACGCCTCTACCAGATTTACCGACGGCGGTGAGTTCGGATGCGGCGCGGAAATAGGAATTTCTACGCAAAAGCTGCACGCAAGAGGCCCTATGGGAATAAATGAGCTGAACACGTATAAATACGTAATCAGAGGGAACGGACAGATACGGTAAAACGAAGTCAAACTGAAAGGCGACGAAAATGAAATATAAAGCAGGTTCAATAGGTTGCGGAAATATGGGCGGAGCGCTTCTTCGCGCCGTAATTAAAAACATAGGCGCAAAAAATTGCGCGGTAAGCGAAAAGCTCCCCGAAAAAGCTGAGGAGTTTATCTCGGCAGGAGCTTCCTTTCTTACGGGGGAGGAGCTGTGCGCTTCTTCGGAATACGTCTTTTTGGCAGTAAAGCCGCAGGTTATGGAGGAGGTCGTATCCTCGTGCGTAAAAACGCTTTCAAAGGTTAGCGAGACGGTCTTTATTACAATGGCGGCAGGTCTTGAAATTTCAAAGATAGAGAAATATCTCGGAAAAAGAGCGCCCGTCATTCGAATTATGCCGAACATTCCTTGCTCGCTCGGCAAAGGCGTTTTGCTCTATTGCTGTAACGATTTGGTTACAAAGGAGCAGAAGAAGGAGTTTTTAAAAATGCTTGACGGCGTTGGTCTTATCGACGAGATAGAGGAAGAAAAGATAGACGCGGCGAGCGTAATTTCAGGTTGCGGACCTGCGTTTGTATATATGTTCGTGGACGCACTCGCAAAGGGCGCTGAGAAATGCGGTCTTGATAGAGAAAAAGCGATTTTATACGCAGCCAGAACTCTCGTTGGCGGCGCAGCCGTCATTGAGAACAGCGCGTCGTCTATCAATGAGCTGGTATCGGCGGTTTGCAGCCCGAAGGGCTCGACTATCGAGGGCGTGGAAGCTTTACGACGAGAGGGCTTTGACGAAACCGTCGAAAAAGCGGTTCTCGCTTCGTACGACAGAACGAAGGAATTAAAGAAAATGTAAAACAAGGCGTTGCAAACAAAGGTTTGCAACGCCCCTTTCTTTATATAAGAAAGGCGTACCTGACAAATCAGGTACGCCCAATAATTTATTCAGGAATAATCAAGCCGTAGCCGCCGTTGTTTCGTTTATAAACTACGCAGGTCTTTTCATTGTCGGAATTTATAAAGCAAAAGAACTGATGCTCGAGCAAATTCATCTGCATAATCGCTTCTTCGATAGACATCGGCTTGAATGGGAAGGTTTTTACTCTGATGTCAAAGTCGAGCTCCTCTTCTACGTCGAAATCACCTTCGCTCGCTGCAAACGCATTCTCTCTTATGCGTCTTTCAAGTCGTGTTTTGTTCTTTCTTATCTGTCTTTCCAAGGACTCTACGGCGCAGTCAAGCGCATTTGCAAAGGTGGAGCTTTCTTCTTCACTGCGGAAAAATACTCCGTTATACAGAATAGTAACTTCTATACGCTCAAGGTCTTTGACTACGCTGAACTTTACGGTCGCCTCTGCGTCCTCGCCAAAAAACCTGTCGAATTTCGCGAGCTTTTTCTCAGCCAACTCTTTCATGCTGTCTCTTACTGTGATTTGTCTTCCAATAGCTGTGATCTTCATGCATTTTACCACCTTTCTGATATTGCGGCAAACGACCTGTAAAAAACCGAGAGCCGCAGGCACGGTATTCCCGTTTCCGTTTTTAGTATATCATAACATTTGTTGAAAATAAATAGTTTTTTGAAAAAATTTATAAAAATTTTTTATATTATACACAAAAAATTGATGAAAAAACGATAAAAATCAGAAACAGCAGAAAAAACAAGAGACAGATATAAGCGTTTTATAAGCATTTATCTCCAAGCGAATCGAAAGAGGAGCGCCCAAGCATAGAAACTCGGGCAGCTACGGGATCTATCCGTATAACGATTTTGTTTTTCTTTAACGCGTAGTCCACCGTGTAGGCGGTGCCGCCTTTCACTCCGTCAAAGGCGCAGACCAAAACGTCGGCGTGGTCTACCATATAACGATTTCTTGCGAAAAAAACGTCACGGTCGTAATGATTTGAAACGGTGGTCAAGACATCTGAACGCTTGAGTATGTATTTTCGTCTTCGCTTGGCGTATTCGGGCCAGCTGTCCGCTTGCTGTGGAAAGGGAATGGCGGCTTCAAGGGAGAGAAGCTTGTTTTCGCGCTTCAATTCTAAAATATCCTCGGCCGCCCAGGTGTCAAACCCCATAGCGACACCGGAAAT
Organism: Eubacteriales bacterium; assembly: GCA_045587025.1. Taxonomy (GTDB): domain Bacteria; phylum Bacillota; class Clostridia; order Oscillospirales; family CAG-272; genus UBA1740. Next base: position 31,513 of record JAZNBK010000022.1, on the reverse strand, counting down.
AAAATGGGTAGCGCCTTTTTCTATGAGCCGTTTTATTACCTTTAGCTGAAGTTCTCTGAACTTGACGTAATTCTCGTCGTCAGGCAGCTCGCAAAAAGGCATTTTTTCAGGACGGTACCCTGTGAACGCAACGGTAAACATAAAAACTCCTCTCAAAAAAACAAGGTCGCATGCAGAGCGAGACGTAAATCAATTTAATTATAGCACAGATATCGAAACAATTCAATTGATATTTTAAAAGAGAAATAAATTCGCCCGAAAGAGAAAAGCCATACCCAAGTTGAATATTTTCCGCTCCTTTCGCCAATACTCGCACTATAACGAAAAAAGAGGCGAAGGATATGAATAAAAAAACGAAAAAAACCGCAAAAGGCGATGCGTGGGGGTATCTTGCCGCCTTTCTTTTTGGCGCGGGCGTATATCCCATGCTTGAACTTTTTTGGCGGGGATACACGCATATTACGATGTCGCTGCTCGGCGGTATTTGTATGGCGTCGATTTATTTCGTATATATCGCGTTTTCCGGGACGGGCTTTTTTCTGAGGGCTCTTCTCTCGACGGTGATTATAACCGCGTGGGAATTTCTTTTCGGGGCGATATTGAATATAGCGCTCGAAATGGACGTCTGGAACTATTCAGATATGGCGTTGAACGTTATGGGGCAGGTTTGCGCGCCTTACGCTGCTATCTGGCTTTTACTTTCGGCGCCCGCGCTGCTCGTGTGTCGATTGATATACGACGCAAGGGAAAGACGAATTGTAAAGAAAACTTGACGGACGGCAGAAGCCGTCCGTCTTTCTGCTTATAAAAACAGGGGACAGCGCTGATGATTTTCACAGGCGAGCTTCAGACAATCGGGCAGCTGTGTAAAATCAGCGACGAGCGAGTGCGGCTTTCCCGTGGGATCGTCCTGCCGCATCGGCACGAAGTAGACGTTTTTGCGAAGCAAAAGCTGGGCAATGTTTGAAAGATTTGCAGACATTGCGTCGTTTGACGCCAGAGCTATCAAGGTCGTTCTGTCCGCGCGCAGATGCGCCTTCGTCGCCATGGTTACCGAGGAGTCGGTAATACCTCTCGCTATCTTGGCGAGAGTGTTCCCCGTGCAGGGGGAGATAACGAGCGCGTCTAAATTTATCTGAGGGCCGAGCGGCTCGGCGCCAACTATTGTGTGTACTATCTCTTTTTTACAGAGAGCGCTTACCGTTTCACGAAACTCTCTTGCCTGCCAGAAGCGAGTGTCTGTTCCGTAGGTTGTTTCACTCATTATGGGCAGTATGTCGTAGCCGTCGGCGCAGAGCTGTCGCAGAGCGGCAAGCGAGTGTGAAAGGGTGCAAAAAGAACCGCAAAAAGCGAAGCCGATCATATTTTCTCTCCTTTCTTTTCTTTTAAGAGTTCACGTATCGTATCGTAGAGCAGTTTTCCTGCGCTTGACGGCGCATATTTTGAGGGGAGCGATTTTGCGCAGACCGTATAGATATCCCTTTCCTTTAAAGCTCTGCTGATAAGCTCCTCGCTACCCGCAAGCTCTATAAATATAAGATCGCTTTTCGCCTGCTCGTAAGCGCAGTCGGGAATAGTTATACAGGGGACGGTATTGAAGATAACGCAGCTTTCGCTCACCGCCTCTATAATATCGTCGGTATCTGAGGCGAGGTCGAGGGGGGTAGCTCCCAGCGTTTTCGCCCACCTCAAATCGTAGACGCTCCTCGCGCAGAAGCGAACCCTTGCGCCCAAGGATAACAGGACGGATAAAAGATTTTTAGCAATTCGTCCGCCGCCGATAATCATACAGGGGCAGTCCTTTACCGTTGTCTTTAATTGCTGCATGGCGAGAAAAAGCGCGCCCTCTGCCGTTATATAGGCGTTTTCGCTCAGAAAGGTCTCCTTTTCGTAATAGTCCGAAAAGGAAAGGCGCAGTGCTTTTGCCTTTTCCCTTACTGACTCGGGCATTTTTCCGCAAAGAAGCAGAGCGGTTTTTGGGCAGAATGAAAGAACCTCGTCAATAGTTATTTTTTCGCCCTGGTGGTGAGGGGTATTTATATAAATTCCGTCTCTCGTCATAGGGAGAGGAAGTAAAATGACGTCGGAAAGAGAAGCCGCAGAGGCAAGGTCGATTGCGGCGAAGGAATTTTTTAGCGGAAGCCCGAGGGCGTAGGTATATACCTCGTCTCCGTTTGAAATAAACTCAGCGCCTATTTCGCATTGACGGCTATCGCCGCCGATTATTAAGATTTTCATAGTATACTCCTTTATTATACTGCCATTTTCAGTATATGCAAAAGGAGAAGATTTGTGGAATTTTTTTGTTGACTTGAACTTCATTTTGTGGTATATTTTATATAGACGGGAGGAATGAAAATGAGTGTGAAAATAAGAGAAAACGTGAATAAGGAAAAGGTACTTGCCTGGCTTCAAAAATATAAGACAGAGACGAATTGCCCGGGTGTCGTTTTGGGCATAAGCGGAGGCAAGGACAGCACCACCGTCGCTATGCTTGCAAAAAAGGTTTGGGGCGACAACGTGATTGGCGTACTGATGCCGAACGGAGAGCAAAAGGACATAGAAGATTCAAAAGAGATAGTAAGGGCACTGCGCCTGAAAAGCTATACCGTAAATATAGATGCGCCGTACAGCGCGCTTCTCTCGGAAATCGAAAAAAGCGGAGCTTGTGAGGTCGAAAAGCAGGCGAAAACGAATATTCCCCCGCGCCTTCGTATGACCACACTTTACGCAATAGCGCAAACTCTCGGTTACAGGGTTATAGGAACGGGGAACGCGAGCGAGGCGTATATCGGCTGGACTACCAAGTGGGGAGACGGTGCGTACGACCTGAACCCGATAGCAGGACTCACCTGCACCGAGGTAATGCAGCTCGGACGAGAGCTTGCAAAAGAGTTTGGACTCGATGAAAAATTCGCAGAAAAAGCGCCCGCAGACGGACTGACGGGAAGAACCGATGAGGATAATTTCGGCTTCACGTATAAAGAGCTCGATGACTACATTTTAAACGGCGAGATAGCTTCCCCACAGGTAAAAGAAAAAATCGACAGAATGCACGAGCTTTCCTCTCATAAGCGCAAAATGCCCGATAGGTTCGAGGGCTGATTGAAAAGATTGCAAAAAAGCGTCTGTCTGCCCCGTTATTTTGAAAAAACAGTTTACAAATTTACGATTTTGTGATATAATATAAAGAAGCAAATCAAAAAAGCAAAAATTCCCCGAAACGAAAGAAAAAAAGACACAAGGAAGTCGAAAGCCATAGAATTTTGACTTCGGTTGAAAATTTTTCAAAAGGAGAAAAAGATATGAAATGCCCTGCTTGCTTATCCACAGACAGCAAGGTTTTGGATTCAAGACCGGTAGAGGACGGCAACAGCATAAAAAGACGCAGAGAGTGCGTTAATTGCGGAAAACGGTTCAATACATACGAGGTTATCGATTCTGTGCCGCTCACCGTGGTGAAAAAGAACGGAAGCCGAGAATTTTTTGATAAGCATAAGCTTCACAGCGGTATCCTGAAGGCGTGCCAGAAGCGCCCTGTTGACACCGAGCTAATAGTTTCTCAGATAGAAAACGAGCTTACGAACTCGCTCGTCTCGGAGATAAGCACTCAGGAGCTCGGAAATATGGTTATGGACCGACTTCGTAAGATAGACGCCGTTTCTTACGTTCGTTTTGCATCCGTTTATCGAGAATTCAAGGACGTTGATACCTTCCTTGAAGAGCTTAACAGAATGATACGTAAAGACAAAAGATAAAGCGAAAAGGAAAAAATGAGATGATAAGAAGTATGACTGCCTTCGGCAGAGCGGTGCGCGAGGGCGAGGATAAGGATATTACGGTTGAGCTGAAATCGGTAAACAGCAGATACTTCGACTGCTCGGTGAAGCTCCCGAGGAGCTACTCGCAGTTTGAGGAAAGAATAAAGGCGCACGTAAAGCAGAAGGCCATCAGCAGAGGAAAAATAGATATAGGAATTTCGGTAGAGAGACATATATCGGAGGTATCGAGCATCACCCTCGACCGAGCTTTCGCATCCTCTTATATTGCGGCTCTGCGAGAGCTGCGAGACGAGTTCTCGCTCGAGGACGATATCTCGGTAATGAGTGTGGCGCAGAACAGGGACGTTTTCGCCTTTGAATCTCCCAAAGAGGACGTAGAAGCAGAGTGGGAGCGTCTTTCCGCCGTGCTTGACGAGGCGATTTCGGAATACGTCAAAATGCGTGAGTTCGAAGGAAAAAAGACGGAAGAGGACATAAAATCCAAGCTGAATCTGATAAGGGAGCTTATAGGCAAGGTGGAGAGCATATCTCTTGCCGACAAGGTGGGATATGCGGATAAATTAAAACAGCGCATCTCTCAATTGCTTGAAGAAAACAAGCTGGAAATAGACGAACAGCGGATTTTGACCGAGGTGGCGATATACGCCGACAAAATCGCAATAGACGAGGAGATAGCCCGTCTTAACAGTCATCTTTCGGCTTTTGACGAGATATGCCTGTCGCAAGAGCCGTCGGGAAGAAAGCTCGATTTTCTTATGCAGGAGATAAACAGAGAAACGAACACTATCGGCTCCAAGGCGAACAACGTTAAGATAGCGAGAATAGTGGTAGACATAAAGGGCGAGCTCGAAAAAATAAGAGAGCAAATTCAAAATATCGAATAAATTCAATAATCGGAAAAAACGTGAAAAACGAAAAGAGGAAGTTATGAAATTTATAAACATCGGCTTCAGTAATATGGTCGCGGCAAACAGAATAGTAGCGATAGCAAATCCCGATTCAGCGCCAATAAAACGACTTGTTCAGGACGCAAAGGACGACAATAGAATTATAGACGTCAGCTGCGGAAGGCGCACGCGCTCGGTCGTTATAACCGACAGCGAGCACGTCATTCTCTCCGCAATTCAGCCGGAAACTATTTCAAACCGCCTGTCCGACAGCAACGATGACGACGAGGAAGAAATCGAGCCGGACGCTTAAAGCCGCGCCTTGAATATTAAATCACGAAAAAACATTTTATCAATAAAATATAGGAGAAAAATATGATTCATCCATCAATTAAGGAATTAACTAAGGAAAAATTCAACCGCTACGAGTTGGTAATAGGCGCGGCTAAATCCGCCCGCTACGTTACCGATGAATACGTGGCGCAGAGAGAAAAGGCAGAAAAGATGATAGCCAACCGCGAGACCGACAAGCCGTTGTCCGCGCTTATCAGCCCGGAATACAGAGATCAGAAGGCGGTAAAAATAGCTATCAACAGAATGTACGAGGGCAAGCTCGTTATGGTACGCAAGAACGAGCAGCCGTCCGATACGCAGCCGGAAGCGACAGAGGAATAAAAACCAAACGGGATAAGGAGAGCGGATATGCAAAAATATGTAAACATATATTTACTTAACTCTCCCTATCACATAGACAAACCCTTCACCTATTCAGTGCCCGAAGCTCTCTCCTTCGAGGAAATAAAAGAGGGAACACTCGTTTCCGCGCCCTTTGGGCGTAGCGACAGGGCGAGCTTTGGAGTCGTCGTCGGCTTTGACGCCCCGACGGAAAATATAAAAGTAAAGCCCGTGCGTTCGGTTTTAGACGACCGATTTTCCTTGTCGGAGGAAATGCTCGGGCTATGCTTGTTTTTAAAAGAGCATACCTTGTGTACCGTAGGAGAGGCGCTGAGGGCTATAATTCCCTCGCCTGTTTTCTCGCACGACGGTCCCCGCAATATCAAGAAAAAAAGGATATACCGCCTTAACGTTTCTCAAAGAGAAGCGGAAATTTATTCAGGTGATAGAGAAGCGGACGGAAATATAAAGTGTCTCAGAAGCGAGTTTCAGAGAAGGATTGTGTCCTATCTTAAAGACAGAGCGAGCGACGCAGATACGATTTGCCGAGAGCTTGGCGTAAGCGCAGCCCAGATAAGCGCATTACTCGCAAAAGGTGTTCTCGCTTATACCGAAAAGGAAGTTTTAAGAAATCCGTACGCGAGCGTTGCCGCCGAGCGCGATACGGGCGAAATAGTTCTTAACAGAGCGCAGACGGCGGCGTATGACGAGCTTTTGGCTCTCTACAAAGAGGAAAAGGCGAACGCCTCGCTTTTGTACGGCGTTACGGGAAGCGGAAAGACGAAGGTCATTATGAAGCTCCTCGACAGCGTAATAGCCGACAAAAAGACGGCAATTATGCTTGTTCCCGAAATAGCGCTCACTCCCCAGACCGTCTCGATTTTCTGCAAGAGATACGGTGAGAGGGTGGCTGTAATTCACTCCTCGCTCGGAGAGGGCGAGAGGTTCGACGCCTGGCGGAGAATAGCTGAAGGCGAGGTGGACCTTGTTATAGGAACTCGCTCGGCTATCTTTGCGCCTATAAAAAATATTGGCTTGATCGTTATCGACGAGGAGCACGAGCATACCTATAAGTCGGATTCAGATCCGAAATATCACGCGCGAGACGTCGCCTCGTACAGAGCAGGCAGAAACAATGCGCTGATGCTCCTGGCATCCGCGACGCCCTCGCTCGAGAGCTTTTATAAAGCAAAAAAGGGAATATATAAATTAGTAGAGCTGAGATACCGCTACGGCGGAGCAAAGCTCCCCGACACTCAAATCGTCGATATGCGACAGGAATTGAGAGCGGGAAACACCTCGCCTTTCAGCGCGGCGCTTGCAGAGGCGCTGACAAGAACCGTTGAAAACGACAAGCAAGCTATCTTGTTTTTGAACAGACGGGGATATCATTCGCATCTGCATTGCCGAGAGTGCGGCTACGTCCTGACTTGTCCTCATTGCAGCATCTCTCTTACCTATCATAACGCTCAGGCGGGCGGATATCTGCTTTGTCACTGTTGCGGATATCGCTCATCTGTGATAAGAAGCTGTCCCGAGTGCGAAAGTGATAAGATTTCTTATCTGGGAATAGGAACGCAAAAGGCAGAGGGAGAGCTTTCCGTCTTTCTTTCTAACGCAAAGATTATGAGAATGGACGCAGATACCACCTCGGGAAAGCAGAAATACGACGAGATGCTCGGCGACTTCAGGGCGCATAAGGCGGACGTTCTGCTCGGCACTCAGATGGTGGCAAAGGGGCACGACTTCCCGTTAGTAACGCTTGTCGGAGTTCTTTTGGCTGACAGCGCGCTGTATATAGGCGATTATCGGGCGTCAGAGAGGACATTTTCGCTTTTGACGCAGGTGATAGGTCGGGCAGGCAGAGCCGGAGATAGCGGTAGGGCGATAATCCAGACCATGTCGCCCGACAACGACGTAATAAAATTGGCTTGCAAGCAGGATTACGACAGCTTTTACGAGAGGGAGATACGCTTAAGAAAATCTCTTTCCTTCCCGCCGTTTTGCGATATAGCGCAGCTTACCCTCACCTCGTCGGACGAGGGCGCGCTCACCGAAACGTGCAAAAAGCTTGCAAAGGATATAGTAGAATTAGCGCAGAGCGAGTATAGCGATCAACCGATGATGGTTTTCGGGCCGTTTGAGGCGCAGACCTACAAGGTGTCGGGCAAATACCGTATGCGAATGGTAATAAAATGCAGGTTAAACAGAAAGACGAGGGAATATTTCTCAAGGATATTATGCGCATATGCGACAGAGAAAAATGCCACCTTGTCTATAGATTTTAATCCTACGTAATTAAAAAACATATTATTTATTTTTGAAGGTGATAAAATGGCAAAATTGAAGATAGTGACCGAAGGTGATCCGATTTTGAGAAAGGTTTCCCGTCCCGTCGAGGAAATAACGCCGAGGATAATAACGCTCCTTGACGATATGAAGGAAACGCTGCGTGAAGCGCAGGGCGCAGGACTTGCGGCAGTGCAGGTAGGCGTGCTTCGCAGAGTTGTCGTTATAGATTTGGACGAGGGTTATTTTGAGCTTATAAATCCGAAGATAATCGCATATTCGGGCGAGCAGGAGAGCGCCGAGGGCTGTCTTTCCGTGCCTAATATGTGGGGGCTGACGAGACGCCCGAACGCAGTGACGGTAAGAGCGAAGAACAGAAACGGCGAGACCTTTGACCTCACGGGAAAAGGACTGCTCGCAAAATGTATTTGCCACGAGCTTGATCACCTTGACGGTAAGCTTTATACCGATATAATGATAAGACCGCTTACTCAAAAGGAAGTCGAAAAATTAAATGACAGAGGTTAAAAATGAGAATACTTTTTATGGGCACGCCTGATATAGCGGCGACCTGTCTTGCAGAGCTGATAAAGGATAAAAAGGACGTCATAGCGGTAGTGAGCCAGCCCGACAAGCCAAAGGGAAGGGGCTATACTCTGACGCCCCCGCCTGTGAAGGTTCTGGCAGAGGAGAATGGAATTGCCGTATATCAGCCAAGCACTCTGCGCGGAGAGGAGTTCGCCGAGCTTCTTCGGGAACTGAACCCCGAGCTTATCGCCGTCGTGGCGTACGGCAAGATATTACCTAAAAACGTTATAGATTATCCGAAATACGGCTGTATAAACGTGCACGCCTCGCTTTTGCCAAAATACAGGGGCGCAGCTCCTATGCAGAGGGCTATTATGAACGGCGAGGAAAAGACGGGCGTAACGATTATGTATATGGACGAAGGTCTTGACACGGGAGATATGCTCTTTTCCGAGAGCTTTCCGATTGAAAAAACCGACAATTTTGAATCGGTACACGATAAGACCGCCGAGCTCGGCGCTCGGATGCTCTCGCAGGCGATAGACAAAATCGAAAGAGGAGAAGTCGTCCGCACGCCGCAGGATAACGAGGGCGCTACCTATGCCTCAAAAATCGAAAAAGAGGAATGTCTTATTGACTTTGATAAAAGCGCAGCCGAGCTTGACTGCTTTATAAGGGGGCTTTCGCCCATTCCGCTTGCCTACGCCGTCACACCTGACGGAAGGAAGCTGAAGCTCGTATCGGCAAAGCCCGACGAAAAAAAGGGAAACAGGGGCGAGGTTCTTGAATGTGACGACAAGGGCGAGGGAAGAATAGTAATAGGATGCGCTGACGGCAGTATCGCCGTCACGTCCGTTCTGCCTGAAGGAAAGAAGAGAATGAGAGCTTCTGATTTTATCAGAGGCAGACAAATCGAAAAAGGAGATATTCTTTTCGGAAAAAATCAACAAACACAAAATTAATTATTGTAACGGAGAATTATTATGTGGTTTTTCTACGATTATTATTATATAGCGCTCGTGCTTCCTATGGTAGTATTTGCGCTTATAGCTCAATTCAGCGTAAACTCGACGTTTGAGAGGTATAACAAAAAAGCGACTTCACGCAGAATTACGGGAGAACAGAGCGCAAGAATGATACTTGACGCAAACGGACTTTCAAACGTCAGAATAGAGAGGGTTTCGGGAAAGCTCACCGACCATTACGACCCGAGGGCGAACGTTATTCGCCTGTCGGACGCCGTATATAACAGCACGAGCGTTTCTGCCGTCGGTGTTGCCGCTCATGAGGCAGGGCACGCCGTCCAGTATGCGAAGGGGTATTTCCCTGTAAAGCTCCGCACAGCTATAATTCCTTTGACGAATATCGGCTCCCGCCTTTCAATTCCGCTTATCCTTATCGGATTTTTGTTCCTCGGGACGACCATGGAGCTTTTGGCGTATATAGGCGTCGCGCTTTTTTCGTTGACTGCGATATTCCAGCTTGTAACTCTGCCTGTAGAGTTTAATGCGAGCCGTCGGGCAATTTCGGCAATGAAAAGCTCTTATAGGTTCGAAGGCGAGGAGATTTCCGACGCTCGCCGAGTGTTGAAGGCGGCGGCAATGACCTACGTAGCCGCGCTCGCCGTTTCTGTCGCTCAGCTTTTGCGCCTTATATTGATATTGGGGAACGGAAACAGGAGAAGGTAAACAACAGTTTACACAAAAATATTTTTTCTCACCCTTGGCATAGCTTTTGCCGAGGGAAACAAGGATGCTTATGAATATAAGAAAAACTGTTCTGGATTTGCTCTGTCGGGCGGAAAACGAGAACAGGTTCGTGAACCTTTCGCTTTCCTACGCTTTTCCGCCAAACGCTTCGAGCGAGGATAAAAGCTTGCTCGTCGCTCTGTTCTACGGAGCTGTGGAAAAACGTATAACGCTCGACTATTATATTTCGGCGCTTTCGGGGCGCTCGGGAGACAAAATTGACGGCGTGACGAAAAACATTTTGCGAATGGGACTTTACCAGCTTATCTATATGGAGAAAATCCCTGCCTTCGCCGCGGTAAACGAAAGCGTTAAGCTCGCAAGAAACAAGGGCGAGGCGTCCTTTATAAACGGAGTTCTGCGTGGATACGAAAGGAAAAAGCAGGAGCTTTCCCCTCCGCCGAGAGAGAAAAATTTGCCTCGGCATCTGTCTATAAAATATTCCTTCCCTTTAAACGTCGTGAAGCATTTTATATCAGAGCTTGGAGAGAGCGAGACGGAGGAATTGCTAACTGAATTTTGTAAGATACCGCCACTTTCGCTCCGTGTAAATACTCTGAAAAGCACGAGAGACGAGCTGCTCGAAGCATTTAAAAGCCAAGGGATAAACGCAGAAAAAAATCCGCTTGCGCCACACGGAATTCTGGTGCTTGACAAGGTTTCGCCCACGTCGCTTTACGGCTTTTCGTCAGGGCTTTTCTTCGTTCAGGATACGGCGTCTCAAATTCAAGGCGAGGCGCTCGGCGCAAAACGGGGAGATTTGATTATTGACGTCTGCGCCTGCCCCGGCGGAAAGAGCTTTGGCGCGGCAATGAAGATAGAAAACGAGGGAAAAATTCTTTCCCTTGATATACATAATTCGAAGCTCGGACTTGTCGAGGAGGGCGCAAAGCGCCTGTCTGTCGGCTGCATAGAATCGAGAGAGCACGATAGCCGAATCGCTATTAAAGAATATATAGGAAAAGCCGATTGCGTAATTTGCGACGTCCCCTGCTCAGGCCTCGGCGTGCTTGCAAAGAAGCCGGATTTGCGTTACAGGGAATTTAATTTTGACGAGCTTTGCGAGCTTTCCTCTCAAATTTTGGAGAGCAGCTCGCTTTACGTCAAAGATGGAGGAGAGCTCCTTTTCTCGACCTGCACGTTAAATAAAAGAGAGAACGAGGATGCGATACACGCGTTTCTTTCGCGCCACGATGAATTTCGTCTGTCGGGCTTTTCTGTCGGCGAGCTTAGCTCGGACGGAACGTTGACGCTGCTGCCTCACAAGCATAAATGCGACGGATTTTTTATCGCAAAGATGAAAAAAACCGCAAAATGAAGATAAAAAAGGAAAGAAAATGGAAGAGCAAAAAAACGAGATGAAAGAGGAAAAAAGGAAAGACATACGTTCGCTTTTGCCGAGCGAGCTTGAAGCGCTTCTTGCAGAGTACGGCGAGCCGAAATACAGAGCGGGACAAATCTTTTCTCGCATTGCGAAGGGTGATACTATCGCAGAAATGACCTGTCTTTCAAAAAATCTGCGCGCAAAGCTTGCGTGCGATTGCGGCGATTACTCTCTTTCTATAGAAAAAAAGCTCGTGTCGTCTATCGACGGCACCGTTAAATACCTGTTCCGTCTCTTTGACGGAGAATATATAGAAAGCGTGCTTATGAAATATAAGCACGGGAACACTATCTGCATTTCATCGCAGGTCGGCTGTCGAATGGGTTGTCGCTTTTGCGCCTCTACTATCGGAGGTCGGGTGAGAAACCTTCTGCCTTCTGAAATGCTCGGTCAGATTATTATGGCAGAGAAGGATTCGGGAGAGCGCATTTCAAACGTGGTAATGATGGGAATAGGAGAGCCGCTCGATAACTATGAAAATGTAAACAAGTTTTTACAATTGGTGAATTGCGAGGGCGGTCTTAATATAGGATATCGGCATATATCTCTCTCAACCTGCGGTCTTGCCGATAAAATTCGCGAGCTGGCAAGGGAAAAATTGCCGATTACCCTTTCTATATCTCTGCACGCAACGACAAACGAGAGCCGCAGCTCGATAATGCCGATAAATAATAAGTATGATATAGACGAGCTTCTCTCTGCGTGCGTGTATTATTACGAGGAGACGAAGCGCAGAATTTCCTTTGAATACACCTTGATTTCGGGGAAAAACGACACGCCCGACGACGCAAAACGGCTCGGCGCGCTGCTCAAACGCTATTTCGACAAAATCGGCGCTCCTATACACGTTAATCTGATAAGGGTAAACGAGGTAGAGGAAAGCGGATTTAAAAGAGGGGATAGAGAGAGCGTTATGCGCTTTGCGGAAATACTTAATTCTCAGGGGGTTACGGCGACGGTCAGACGCCGTCTCGGCAGTGACGTAAACGCTTCCTGCGGTCAGCTCCGCCGGGGAATGAAAAAGGACGCAAATTAAGAATTGATATTAAAAAGAGAAAATCTGATGTGGCAGATTTTAATTGACAGAGGGGAAAAGAATGAAATTTTTTGCAAAGAGTGATATCGGAAAGCACCGAGAAGAGAATCAGGACAGCTACGGAATGTCGGAAAGCCCTAACGAGTATTTTCTTGCAGTCGTCTGCGACGGTATGGGAGGAATGGCAGGGGGGAAAATTGCGGCGAAGCTCGCCGTCAAGACCTTTCTCGACCGTTTCGGCTTTTTCTATAACGAGCGCAAGGGCGACACCGACAACATCACGACCTTTGATATAAAGCGAATATTCAGCAACTCGGTATATTCGACGAACAAGGCGGTCTGTGACAGAGCGAGCGCCGAGGAGGGACTGCACGGAATGGGCTCGACCTTGACGGCGGCGTTTATATATAACGGCAGTTTATATACCGCAAACGTGGGAGACAGCAGGATATATCTTTTGCGCGGAGACGAGATAATTCAGATAACGAGAGATAACTCCTACGTTCAGGAGCTTGTCGACAAGGGAATTATAAGCGAAAAAGATGCGAGAGTTCATCCGCATAGAAACCTGATAACGAAGGCGCTCGGAGCTTCCCTTGAAATAGAGCCGGACTTTACGTCTATGCTTTTAGAGGAGGGAGACAGCATCCTGCTATGTACCGACGGACTTACGAACGCCGTCCCTGACGACCTTATAAGAGATACCGTCAACTGCGATGAAGAATACGAGGAAAAGCTGACGCGCCTTATTACATACGCAAACGAGAATAGCGGCGAGGACAACGTGACCGCCGTGCTTATAAAGATTTGATAGAGGAAAAAAAGAAATGCAGGATAACAAAAATTATATAGGAACGTTACTTGATAGCAGATATATGGTAACCGGAGTTATCGGCAAGGGCGGCTCTGCTTCGGTATATAAAGCGAACGATATTTTGTTAAACCGCACGGTTGCGCTCAAAATTTTGGAGGACGACAAGAGCGAGCTCCGACTGAACACGAGAAGCTTTGAAACCGAGGTAAAGGCGATAGCCCGCCTTTCGCATCCCAATATCGTAAACGTCTACGATATTTCTATGGATGGAAGTATCAAATATATAGTTATGGAATGTGTTGAGGGAATAACCTTGAGCACTTATCTGAAGCACAAAAAGGTGCTTCATTACAGCGAGGTAGTGAGCTGCGCAAGACAGGTGCTCCGTGCCTTGAAGGAAGCGCACGAAAAGGGAATCGTCCACCGCGATATAAAGCCGCAGAACATTATGATTATGAAAAACGGGCAGATAAAGGTCGCCGACTTCGGAATCGCGCGCCTGCCCGACAAGGACAGCTTTGCAATGCAGGACCGCTCTATCGGAACGGTGCATTATATAAGCCCCGAGCAAGCGAGAGGAAATTCGGTAGACCCGAGAAGCGATTTGTATTCTCTCGCCATAGTGATGTATGAAATGGCGACGGGCGTCAGACCCTTTGAGGCAGGGGCGGCGTCAGAGGTAATTGTAATGCAGGTAACGAATACCCCTGTAAGACCGATAGATATAAATCCCGCAATCCCGAAGGAGCTCGACGGTATTATTATGCGCGCGCTCTCCAAGCGCCCCGAGAACCGTTACGAAAGCTCAAGCGAGATGATGAGGGCTCTGGAAAGAGTGGGATCAGGCGAACAGACAGAGGATGAAGAAAGGGCGACAGGAAAGGGTGGATTCGGCTTTTTCAAGCGAAAAAAGGAAAAAGAGCCGAGCTATGACGTAAAAGAAAAGTCAGAGACACAGAGCGAGGAAGAAGCGCTCGACGAAATAAGAAGAGCAAGTCCCAAAAAGCTGTCTGAAGAAGAAAAAAACGAGCTTTACGAGGAAATAGACGACGCAGAGGAGGGCGTATACTTTACGTCGCCCTTTGAAACAGATGACGTAAATGAAAGCTTACAGAGCACGGCTGACGCCGAGAAGCTCGAGGAGGAGAACGACGAGCCAGACGAAATCGAGGTAATAGACGTTTTGCCCGAAAAGCTCGAAAGCGCCGAAGCTGCGGGAATGTCGGCCGTTTCCCGTGGGGAGATGAACTTGGTGCCGACAGAGCAAAGATTTCCTATTAAATACGTAATACAAAAGCAACCGAGATATCGGATAATCACGGCGGCTGTAATTTCCTTTTTGCTCCTGCTTTCTTGTATTGCCGTTGGCTTTTTGGTTTTTGAAAACAACAAAAAGTATGAAGTACCCTTTTATACGAGTATGAAGCTTGATAACGTTATGGAGGAAACTATCTTTTCATTACAGGTGAAAAGAGAACATTCTCTCGTTTACCCCAAGGACGCAATTATCGCGCAGTCGGTAGAACCCGGCAAAAAGCTCAGAAAGGGCTCTGAAATTTTGCTTACTATTTCCGACGGTCCTATATCGGTTTATTTTGATATTCCGAGAGGAAATAACGTCGATACCGTGAAGGCGCAATTGATAAAGCAGATAGAAGAAAACGATTATAAGATAAGTATAGTTACAAAATATGAATACAGCGCAGAGCTGCCTGCGGGCGAATGCTTTGAGATAAAAGAGCAGGTTCTCGCGGGAGGTGTGCTGACCTTGCGAGTGAGCGCAGGTGACGAGAAGCAATATGCAGAAATTCCTGATTTCGTAGGAAAGCCGCTCGACGAAGCTGTTTCATATTTAGAGGAAAAAAATGTCGTTTTTGAAATTTTGTATAGCGACGCCGAGGGGAGCGCAAATATCGTCTTGTCTCAGAGCATAGAAGCGGGAAGAAAGACGGAAGCGTTCGTTTCGGAGGGAAAAATTTCGCTTACCGTAGGCGGTAGAGGTAATTAATGGACAGTAAAAAAGGAAAGGTCATTAAGGGGCTGGGAGGTCTTTACGAGGTTCTGACCTTGGACCGACAGAGAATTTCTTGTCGCGCGAAGGGTATCTTTCGCCACGAGGACGTGAAGCTCCTTATAGGCGACAACGTGGAAATAGAGCAGGGAGAGGGCGAGGGAAATCTGGTAATAAGCAAAATTTGCGAGCGCAAAAATCAGCTTATCCGCCCGCCTCTTGCGAATCTCGACGTTTTATTTATTGTTGTGGCGGTGGCATCTCCGTCGCCTCAATTACAAACGCTTGACAAGCTTATAGCGATAGCCGAGCATAATAACATAGAGATCGTTTTGATTTTCAACAAGACAGACTTGACAAAGGAAAACTCCTACGAAAAAATATATAAGAAAATAGGGTACGACGTCTTTTCGGTCAGCAGCGTTACGGGCGAGGGGATAGCAGAGCTTGCAAAAGATATAAAAAGAAGAATTACGGGCGGAATTCTCGCCGCCTTCGCAGGCGCGTCGGGTGTCGGAAAATCCACTCTTATGAACACCCTTTTCCCAAATCTTGCTCTTGCTACGGGAAATATAAGCCAAAAGATAGAGCGAGGAAAGCATACGACAAGGCACGTCGAAATTTTCGAGATAAACAGGGAAGAAGGCGAGGGGAGCGGATTTCTTGCGGACACCCCCGGCTTCAGCTTGCTCGATTTTGCGCATTTTGACTTCTTTTCTCTTGAAGAGCTTTTGCCCTGCTTTCGTGAATTTTCCTCTTACGTCGGGAATTGTCGGTATAGCGACTGTAGTCACACAAAGGAGGAGGACTGCGCGATAGCAGAGGCGGTCGACCGTGGGGAGCTTGAGATAAGCCGCCACGAGTGCTATTGCGAGCTATATGAAATATTAAAAAAGAAAAAATCATATAATTTTAAAAAAAGTATTGACAAATGAAAAAAAGTGTTGTATAATACTTGCGTTATCCTAAGACAGCAGGTTCCCGTAAAGGTGGAAACACTCTCCTGCCGAGGAAAGATTTATATTCATTTTATATACAATAATGTTTATTTATCCTTTTTCGGTAGTGTCTTTCGACATATACGGGAGAAGGATTTTTTATTTTGAACAATTTATACGGAGGTTTAAAATGCCAAGTCAGAAAATTCTTGAACAGAAACAAGAAGCAGTAAAAGTACTTTCCGAAAAGATGCGCAAAGCGGCATCCGGAGTGCTTGTAAAGTATGAGGGCATTACTGTTGAAGACGATACCAAGCTCCGTGCGGCTCTCCGCGCGGCAGGCGTTGAGTACAGCGTTATGAAGAACTCTCTCACAGGCAGAGCTTGTGACGAGGCGGGCTACGGTGACATGAAGCAGTATCTCAATGGTATGAACGCAATCGCAATCAGTGAAAAAGACCCCATCGCCCCCGCTAAGATTATGAAGGAATATGCCGAGAAGGTAGAGTCCTTTGAAATTAAAGCAGGATTTATTGATGGCGCTGTTGTAGATGCATCTACAGTTTTGGCTCTTGCGTCCATTCCTTCTAAGGAACAGTTGATCGCAAAAATGTTGGGCAGCTTGATGGCTCCTCTCCAGAACTTTGCTTATGTACTTCAGGCAAAGATAGATAAGGGCGAGGATGCTCCCGCAGAAGCAGAAGCACCCGCAGAGGAAGCAGCTCCCGCAGAAGCAGCAGAAGCGCCTGCAGAAACCCCTGCTGAATAATAATTCGGCAAGTCAATCAGAAAAACAAATTAAGTATATTGAAAATCGGAGGATTTAAAAATGGCAAACGAAAAAACCACTCAGATTCTTGACCTTGTAAAGGAACTTACAATTATCGAGCTCAACGACCTTGTAAAGGCGCTTGAGGAAGAATTCGGCGTAAGCGCAGCTCCCGTTGCAGCAGTAGCAGTAGCAGGCGCAGCAGCTCCCGCAGCAGCAGAAGAAAAGACTGAATTCGACGTTATTCTTAAGAGCGCAGGCGCTAAGAAGCTTGACGTTATTAAGGCAGTACGCGGAATCACAGGTCTCGGACTTAAGGAAGCTAAGGACTTGGTTGAGGCAGCTCCTAAGACCGTTAAGGAAGGCGTTTCCAAGGAAGAAGCCGGCAAGATTGAGGAAGAGCTCAAGGCAGCCGGAGCAGAAGTTGAAATTAAGTAATTTAAACTTCGTATATTTTACCCACGTATGCACCTGTTCATACGTGGGTTTTCTCTTTTTGAGACAGCAAAAGCGTCTTTAATTTTATAGTAATATATCGAGAAACTTGTTGACAAGGATACTAAAATATAGTAAAATATAAGGTGGTAAAAGAGTATAATACAAGACGGAGGACGAGATGGAACAGTCAAAAAGAGAGTTTTTAAAACAAAAGGCGAAGGATGTCCGTATAGGCATTATCGAGGGCGTTTATAACGCCGCTTGCGGACATCCGGGCGGCTCGCTTTCGATAGCTGACGTCATAACTTACCTTTACTTCGATAAGATGAGAATAGACGAGAAAAATCCCAAATGGGAGAAAAGAGACCGCTTCGTGCTTTCAAAGGGACATACCGCGCCTGCGCTTTACGCGGCGCTTGCGCACAGGGGCTTTTTCCCCGTTGAAGAATTAAAAACGTTAAGAAAGACCGACAGCCGCTTGCAAGGACATCCCGACATGAAGGGTATTCCCGGCGTAGATATGACGACCGGTTCCTTGGGCTTGGGTATTTCCGCCGCCTGCGGAATGGCGCTTTCGGCTAAAATTTCGGGCGATGACTACCGTGTTTATACCGTTATAGGCGACGGCGAGAGTCAGGAAGGGCAGGTTTGGGAGGCGGCAATGTTCGCGTCTCACTACAAGCTCGACAATCTTTGTCTTTTCGTTGACTGGAACGGACTTCAGATTGATGGTCGTATCACCGATGTTATGAACCCCACTCCTCACGATGAAAAGCTTCGCGCGTTCGGCTGGAACGTTGTGACAATTGACGGTCACGATTTCGACGAGATAGAAAAAGCGGTAGCCGAAGCGGAGAAATGCAAGGGCAAGCCCACGGCTATTATTTGCCGTACGGTAAAGGGCAAGGGCGTTTCATATATGGAAAATGCAGCTGAATGGCACGGCGCCGCTCCGAAAGAGGAGCAGTATAAGATAGCTCTTCAGGACTTGAACGCATAAGCAGAAACGGAGGAGAAAGCATGGAAAAGATAGCAACGAGAGAGGGCTACGGCGCAGCACTTGCCGAGCTCGGTGAAAAATATGATTTCGTAGTTCTGGACGCAGACCTTGCGGCAGCTACAAAAACAGGAGTATTCAAGAAAAAGTTCCCCGAAAGATTTTTCGACTGCGGAATTGCCGAGGGAAACATGATGACCGTTGCGGCAGGAATTGCGGCTACGGGAAAAATTCCCTTTGCTTCCAGCTTCGCTATGTTTGCGGCAGGCAGAGCATTCGAGCAAATCAGAAACTCAATCGGTTATCCGCATCTTAACGTAAAAATCGGAGCGACTCACGCAGGAATTACGGTAGGTGAGGACGGCGCAACGCATCAGTGTAACGAGGATATCGCACTTATGCGCACGATTCCCCAGATGACAATAATCAATCCCGCAGACGCAAATGAGGCGAAGGCAGCCGTCGAAGCGGCGATAAACTTCGTCGGCCCCGTATATCTGCGCTTCGGCAGATTTGCCGTCCCGAATATGACCGCCGAAATGGAAAATTACAGGTTCGAGCTTGGCAAGGGCGTTGTATATAAGGAAGGAAAGGACGTTACCATCGTCGCTACCGGATATATGGTTCATCTCGCCGTAGAGGCGGCAGAGATGCTTGAAGCGGAAGGGATTTCTGCAAAGGTGATAAATATTCATACCATAAAGCCGATAGACACCGAGCTTTTAATCGCTTCGGCGAAGGAAACGGGAGCGATAGTTACGGCGGAGGAGCATAGCGTAATTGGCGGACTCGGAGATGCGGTCTGCTGTGCGGTCTGCGAGGAATACCCCGTGCCCGTCGTCCGCGTAGGCGTGAAGGATGCCTACGGAAGAAGCGGAAAGGTACCCGAGCTTCTCGAAATCTACGGTCTTACCGCAAAGAATATAGCGGAGAACGCAAAAAAAGCAATTTCTTTGAAAAAATAAAATCAACCTCGCCTTGTAGTCGTATAAGGCGAGGTTTTCTTTTGAGGGATTAATTTTTAAAAATCTATTGCAAAAAAATGGAAAATATGTTATACTTGCTTTATAAACTTTTAAAAAAGTTTAATCGGATATTTTTTATCCTAAAAAAAGGAGTTTTTGCTTATGGAAAATCAACTCAAAAAGAAATACGGTCTTATTACCGCTATCGCAATGGTAGTAGGAACCGTAATCGGCTCCGGCGTATTCTTTAAGGCCGGAAAGGTTCTCAATAACAACAACGGAAATATGGCTAAGAGCTTGCTCACCGTCGCTATCGTCGGCTTTATCATGCTTGTTTGCTCTTACGTTTTCTCCATCCTTGCTCAGCGTTATG
The DNA here is from genome assembly GCA_045587025.1 of Eubacteriales bacterium. Lineage (GTDB taxonomy): Bacteria > Bacillota > Clostridia > Oscillospirales > CAG-272 > UBA1740. The sequence continues at coordinate 11,879 of JAZNBK010000022.1, read as the reverse complement.
AGAAGGTGAACGGTCTCGTCGACTATTCCGAGGCGGCGTGCGGTTCTCTCTACGCTTATTTGGTCGGCTGGTTTGCAACTATCATTTACTATCCTACGCTTACCTCGACGCTTGCGTGGATTTCTGCACAGTACACCTGTACTCTCTTTGGCTGGGGTCCCACCACGGATATTCATATCGCCATTGCGGCATTCTATCTGGTAGCGGGCTATGCGCTTAACGCTCTCTCTCCTAAGCTTGCGGGTAAATTCCAGGTTTCTGCTACGGTTATAAAGCTCGTTCCTCTCGCTATCATGGCAGTCGTAGGAACGATAGCGGGTCTTGCTAACGGAATGACAGTAGATGCTATGACAGCGAACATCGTTCCCGAAGGCGGCGCTTCCGGTAACATTCTTACCGCAGTCGTTGCGTTCGCGTTTGCTTATGAGGGCTGGATTATTACCACCTCTATAAACGCAGAGCTTAAGGATTCCAAGAAGAACCTTCCTATCGCTCTCGTTTTGGGCGCGGTTATCGTTATAGCGGTTTATTTGTTCTACTTCCTCGGCTTGACGGGCGCTCTCTCCGCAGAGCAGCTTATGGCATCCGACAACATTCCGAAGGACGCATTCTCGAAGCTGTTTGGTAGCCCCATATTCGGAACTATCGCTTACGTATTCGTTATCATCTCCTGCCTTGGCACGATGAACGGACTTATGCTCGGCTGCTGCCGCGGTATGTACTCTGTAGCAGTTCGCGGACAGGGACCTGCTCCTAAGGTGTTCGCTCAGGTTGATAAGGAAACAAATATGCCTACGAACTCGTCTATATTCGGACTTCTCCTTTGCGCATTCTGGCTCGCTCAGTGGGAGCTTGGCCTCATTCAGGGAATTCTTCCTGATTGGATAGCTTGGGAAAACGACGAGCTTCCTATCATCACTCTCTACGCATCCTACATTCCGATATTTATCGTTATGATGATTAAGTTCAAGGAAATGAACGTATTTAAGAGATTCATCGTTCCTGCGGTTGCTATCGTTGCGTGCGTATTTATGGTGTACGCCGCATTCTCCGCGTATAAGATTCAGGCGGTTTACTATCTGATCGTCTGCGTAGCCGTTTTGGCTATAGGTATGCTCTTCTACCGCAAGAACCCGAACAAGCTCGAAGTTTCTCGTGAAGAGGAATAAAATAAAATATAATATAATATAATGAAATCGGCGTGATACCCTTGAGTACCACGCCGGTTTTTTCGCCTTTCGGAGAAAGAATATTTTATTTAAAGAGATATAGTTCCTTTGTCGCATTTGCGTGTAAAGCAAATGCGACTGTATCAGGAAAGCCCTCGATAAGCGATATCAGCCCAGCTTCGCGAGCGCCTGAACGAGCGCTTCCTTCGTCGCCGTGTATTTTTCGAGCTTCGCCCGCTCGGCGTTTATAACCTGCTGAGGCGCCTTTGATACGAAGTTTTCGTTTGAAAGCTTCTTTTCAATACGCTCGATTTCTGCGTTGTTCTTTTCGATTTCCGCATTCAGACGCGCGCGTTCCTTATCAAAATCAATCACGTCTGCCATAGGAATATAGAAGGTAGCGGAGGAGGTTATGATATTTACCGCATTTTCGTCCGCATAAGTGTCCACGCAGATAAGCTCGGATACGCCCGCAAGCTTTTCAAAGAACATTGAAGCTGAGGCAAACAGCTCGTTATATTTCGTTACTACGTAGAGCTTCGCCTTTCTCGATAACGGAATATTCATTTCGGCGCGACGGGCTCTTATCGCTCTGATAGCGTCGATAACCTTTTCTATATTTTTCTCCTGCTCGGGGAAATTAAGCTTTTCGTCATAGACAGGGAATTTGCTTATCATAATACTGCTCTCCGAGTGAGGCAAGCTCTGATAAATTTCCTCGGTTATAAAGGGCATATAGGGGTGAAGCAGTTTAAGGGTTTCGGTAAGCACGTAAACCAGAACGTGCGATGCGACGTTCGCTTCGGGCGAGCCCTTGTTTTGCAGGCGTCCCTTGCAAAGCTCGATATACCAATCGCAGAATACGTCCCAGGTAAAGTCATAAATAAGGGAAAGCGCAACTCCGAGCTCGTATCTGTCTATCGCCGAATTTACCTGTCCCGAGAGAGAATTCAGGCGTGAGATTATCCACTTGTCCTCGTCTGCCAAGAGAGAAAGTTCGGGCAAGGAGCAGTCCTCGTCGTCGTCATCGAGGTTCATCAAAACAAATCTCGAAGCATTCCAGAGCTTATTCGCAAAATTTCTTGCGGACTCTATCTTTTCGTCCGAGAAGCGCATGTCGTTCCCGGGAGAGTTACCGCTCGCCAGAGCGAAGCGAAGGGCGTCAGCGCCGTACTGCTCGATAATCATAAGAGGATCGATACCGTTTCCGAGCGATTTCGACATCTTTCGTCCTTGGGCATCTCTTACAAGACCGTGTATAAATACGGTATCGAAGGGAACCTGGCGCATATTCTCAATTCCCGAGAAAATCATTCTGGCAACCCAGAAGAAAATAATGTCGTAGCCGGTTACAAGGACGTTTGTCGGATAGTAGCGCTTGAGGTCCTCGGTTTCTTCAGGCCAACCCATAGTTGAAAAGGGCCAAAGAGCAGAGGAGAACCAGGTATCAAGAACGTCATCCTCCTGACGCATTGCCTTGCCGCATTTCGGACAGGTCGCGCTGCTTTCCTTCGTTACCGTCATTTCACCGCAGGCGTCGCAGTAGAAGGCGGGAATTCTGTGTCCCCACCAGAGCTGTCTTGAGATGCACCAGTCGTGGACGTTTTCCATCCAATTCGTATAGGTTTTCGTAAAGCGCTCCGGCTCGAATCTGACCTCGCCGTCAAGCACCGCCTTGAGCGCCGGCTCTGCGAGCGGCTTCATTTTTACGAACCATTGGTTAGAGGTCAACGGCTCGACGGTCGTCTTACAGCGGTAGCAGGTGCCGACGTTGTGGGAATAGTCCTCGACCTTAATTAAAAAGCCCTCTTTTTTCAGGTCCTCGACTATCGCAGATCTCGCCTCGGCTCTGTCCATGCCGTGATATCTTGTGTTCGGGTAGTTTACCGTAGCGTCGTCGTTCAGCATACGGATTATTTCAAGGTTATGACGCTTTCCGACCTCGAAGTCGTTGGGGTCGTGAGCGGGAGTGATTTTAACGCATCCCGTACCGAATTCCATATCAACGTAATCGTCGGCGACTACGGGGATTTCTCTGTTCAAAAGGGGAAGGATAAGCGACTTTCCGACAAGGTCGCTGTAACGCTCGTCGTTCGGGTTTACTGCGACTGCGGTATCTCCGAGCATAGTTTCCGGACGGGTGGTAGCGATTATTACGTCGCCCTTTCCGTCCTTTCTCGGATATCTTACGTGATAGAAATGTCCCGCCTGCTCGCTGTATTCGACCTCGGCGTCGCTGAGCGCCGTAATGCAGTGAGGGCACCAGTTGATTATACGGTTTCCTCTGTAAATGAGCCCTTTGTTATACAGGTTTACGAAAACCTCCTTGACCGCGCGGGAGCAGCCCTCGTCCATAGTAAAGCGCTCGCGGCTCCAGTCGCAGGACGCGCCGAGCTTCTTTAGCTGGTCTATAATTCGGGAGCCGTATTGGTTTTTCCAATCCCATACACGCTCGAGGAACCTTTCTCTGCCGAGGTCGTATCTTGTAAGACCTTCGTTTACACGCAGATTTTCCTCTACCTTTATCTGCGTAGCGATACCTGCGTGGTCCGTGCCGGGTATCCAGAGGGTACTGTATCCCTGCATACGCTTAGTGCGGACGAGAATATCCTGCAGAGTTTCGTCGAGGGCGTGTCCCATATGGAGCTGACCCGTTACGTTTGGCGGAGGAATAACGACCGAGAAGGCGGGCTTGCTCTTGTCGGCGTCGGGCATAAAATAGCCCTTATCGCACCATTCCTTATAGATTCTGTCCTCGAAATCTCGGGGAGAGTATTTTTTCTCTAATTCTTTTCTCATTATAAAAAATCCTTTCGGGAAATTATTAAGCGCATTTTAGGCAGGCAATAAGAAAAGCCCGTCCTATAAAAACAGGACGAGCATAACCCGCGGTACCACCTGAATTTGCAAAAAGCACACTCAAAATCTTTAACGCAGAAATACGTCGAATTCTACTCGGGCAAAAAGCCCTTTCTTTTCGAAGCTCAAAGCGACCTTCACCTGTTTGGCACGCGGACTTGCACCGACCGTCCGTTCTCTGCGCTGCCTAAGGGGTTACTCCTCTTTTCACCGCTGTTCCCGTACATTTTAACACAAGAAAGACGTTTTGTCAAGAGGTTTAAATGAAATACTGAAAAGGCGTCGAGGGAGAGACGCAAAAAAGCGAAAAAAGTTTTTAAAATGCCTAAAAAAAACGCTCAATATGCTTGAAAAGAAAATATATATGTGATAAAATGTAATTACGTTAGAGATTAATGGAAGTATACTAAAAAACGCCCGTTTTTTAGTATCATCAGAAAAAAACAAGACAAAATAAAATATAGACGAAGCGAGAGAAAAATGAAAGAAATCAAGGAAATACTTTTGTGTAAGTACGGAGAAATCGTTTTAAAGGGCGCAAACCGTTCTACATTCGAGGGGCTGCTTACAAAGGAAATTAAAAAAAGAGCGACGCAGCACGGAAATTTCAAAATAAGCCACCTTCAAAGTACGGTTTATATCGAGCCGTTAACCTCGGAATGTAACCTTGACGGAATGCTTGAATGTCTTAAAAAAATATTCGGTATCTCGGGCGTTACCCGAGCGGCGGTAGCCGAGAAGAGCATGGAGAGCATTATAAGAATTGCAAAAAGCTATCTTCCCGATAAGATGGAGGGAAAGAAAACCTTCCGTGTTGACGCAAAGCGCTCAGATAAGCTATTTCCTCTGCAATCGCCTCAGATAGCGGCAGAGGTAGGAGGCGCTATTCTCTCGTGTATGAATAAAATGAAGGTGGACCTACATAACCCCGACTGTATGATAAGGGTGGAGGTCCGTGATAACGCCGCGTATATCCACGCAGATCAGCAGAAAGGCGCAGGCGGAATGCCTCCTCGCTCGAGCGGACGAGGTCTGCTTCTTCTTTCGGGCGGAATAGACAGTCCCGTCGCCGGATTTATGATGGCGAAGCGAGGAATTGAGCTTGAATCTCTGCATTTTGAGAGCTATCCTTATACGAGCGAGAGAGCGAGAGAGAAGGTCTTTACTCTTGCCGACAAGCTCTGTGAGTATACCTCGCGGCTTCACGTTCACGTAATTTCTCTTACCCACATACAAGAGGTTTTGAGAGACAACTGCGAGGAGGATTACTTCACGCTTTTGCTGCGTATCTTTATGATGACGCTCGCAGAGCGCTGCGCCAAGCAGTATAACTGCCGCGCCATTATAACGGGCGAGTCGCTCGGACAGGTGGCGAGTCAGACGATAGAGGCGCTGAACGTTACCGACAGTGTAGTTAAGGAAATACCTGTTTTCCGTCCTTGCATAGGCATGGATAAGGAAGAAATAGTGGAAATTGCGAGAAAAATAGACACCTTTGAAACGTCGGTTTTGCCCTACGAGGACTGCTGTACGGTGTTTACGCCTCGCCACCCAAAGACGAAGCCCGAGCTTGAAAAGGTGATGGCAGAGCTTCAAAAGGTGGATTTTGAAGGACTGTTAGAGGAAGCATATAGCACGATGTATACAGAAACGAGACGTATCTTCCCGGAATATAAGTAAATAAATATTTACAAGACAAGGGCGCTTGTTTTAGATGAAAGGATGCGTTAGATGAAGCAGCTCGGAATAGTTGGACTTGCTTTTGCCATAGCGGGAAATCTGCTTGGCGCCGGCTTCGTTTCAGGTCAGGAGCTGTGGCAATATTTTGGCGTTTTCGGCAAAAACGCATTTTTCGGAATGATACTCGGCTTTCTTGTTTTGTATCTGGTCACGGTTATGCTGCTCCGATACGCGCAGCGAGAGGAGATAAGCGAGGTCGATGCCCTTATCATAAGGCGTGAAAGTCCGCTTTTGCGTATGTTCGTCGGCGCTGTGACGATGTTCTTTATGTTCTGCACCTACGTTGTTATGGCGGCGGGCGCCGGTTCGCTTACCGAGCAGGCGTTTTCTGTCCCTCATTATATCGGGAGCGGATTGCTCTGCCTTGCCGTCGCCTTGGTAACCCTTTCGGGCGTCAGCGGTTTTTTGAGAGTTTTTTCGCTTTTCGTGCCTGTCATTCTGATTTTTATTTTGGGGCTTTGCGTATTTACCGCTCCCCGCTTCACGTTAGCGGAGCTTGAACGGATAGAGGGGGCGGGAGATAATCCAATGCTCTCGAATTGGGCACTTTCCGCTCTGAACAACGCGACCTATAACGCCGGTTGCTCTCTCGGTGTGTTTTCCGTTATGGCGGGGCGCATCAAGAACAAAAGAACGCTTTATCTCGGCGTTCTGCTCGGCACGGTTATCCTTATGGCGATAGCCGCAGTTATTATCATTATGATGTTTTCTTCTCTTGACGTTGTGAGCTTTTCTTTGCCTATGGTAGCATACGCCGCAAAAACGGACGCTCGGACGGGACTCGTCTTTTCTCTGCTTCTCCTTTGCGCCATGTTCGCTACCTCGGTAGCCACCTCGGTGGCTATTGCCTACTATCTGAGGGCGAAGGTCAGGATAGCGCAGAAAAGGGGGACTTATATAATATTCGTCACTGTAATTTCGGTAGTTGCGTTTGCAGGAAGCTTGGCGGGATTTTCCGAGCTGGTTTCTGTAGTATATCCGACAAGCGGATATATAGGACTTTTGTTCGTCGCTTTGGTTGCATATAATTATTTACATTCTGTTCGCAAATCAAAGAATAAAAAATATAAAAGGAGAAATTTATGAAAGCAGGAAAAATCATTTTAACGATTGCGCTTGTCGCTTGTACCTTGCTTTTCCTTGTAGCGTGCGGCGGCACAAGCACCGAGGAAAACAAAATAGCGGCAGAGGAGTTCAAGGATTATACTATCATAACGTCGGGTAGCGGCGCGAGCAAATCGGCGGCAGAGCTGTTTAATCAACGCCTTGAGGAAAACTACGGCGTTAAGCTCGAAATAAAGACCGACGCCGAGGCGCCTTCGGGCAAGGAAATCGTTTTTGGAAACGCTAACAGAGATTTTGTTTCTAAGGTTTACGCGAAGGACAGCTACAAGGTCGCTTTTTCAGACAGGAATTTGTTTATTAACGGCGGTAGCAGGGAATCAATGGTAGAGGCGGTCGAGATTCTTTGCGGCTACTTTTTTGATGAGGGATTAGATATGACAGACAAGGAAATTTCGAAGGAAACGCAGTATAAGCTCGGCGGATTGATTTTAAACGGCGAGTATATAGGAAACTATAAGATATATCTGAGCGGAAAGACGTATGGGTGCGTCCACGCGGCAAATTATCTGCAAAAACAATTAGAGGAGCTGACGGGAGAAAAGCTTTCGATTGTTACCGAGCACGCTGAAATCGGCTTTTACATAAGCGAGGAAAATAACGACAAGGGCTTGTGCGAGATAGAACCGAACGGAAAGAAGATCTACTTGTACGGCGCAGGCATGGGCGGTCAGAAGCAGGCGGTAGATGCGCTTATCGCGGAAATAGGGGACAAGAAAAACGTCGAGCTTTTGGATTACATTCAGAAGCCGGTATTTACTCTCCCCAATTCTGCCGCGCGTCTTGCCGAGGGCGAGCTTACCATCGGCTTTTTAGGAGATTCTGTTCCGGCATTCAGACCGGAGGTGGTATCGCTTACGACCTATTTCCTTGAATTTATAAAAGAGGAATATCCAAATGCGGATATTAAAATGAAGAACGAATCTCAGGGCGGATGCACTACTACTTGGGGACTTTACGGCCTTGAGAGTGAGCTGCTCGAGATGGGCTATTGCGATTTGATATTCATCACCCTCGGCACGAACGATTCGCCCTACAGCATAAATTATGAAGAATCGGCAATTAACTATCAGTCAATGATAGAGAAGATACGCAGATTTAATCCGAATGCGGAAATCGTATTTTTGATGTACGGTAGAGATAATGAAATAAAGAAAATGCTGAACGGACAGCCGGTAGCGTTCATGCAGGCAATGCTTGACGTGGGAGCGTATTATAACGTGCCCGTCGTAGATACAACCTTTAAATTAAGTTCTCTCTGGATAAATCAGAGCGCTTGGGATTTTTATATGAACGATACCGTTCACCCGAACAGCAGGGGTGAGAAGCTGTACGCGCAGATACTCTGGCAGTCGGTGAAGGCGGGACTTGCAGGGGCAGACACCGAGAACGCAGGGGCTTGCTATATGCCGAGCGAGCCGATGTTTGCGGGAAGCAAGATAAACGCCACGCTATATCCCTTTGCCGAATACGACGTAAAGTATGGAGAGGGTAGCGAAGCCGGCTGGGGCAAGGACGGCGTAACGTCTACTCTTGGCTCGACTATCAGCTTCGACTTTGAGGGCGTTGGCTTTGAGCTTGAAACGAGCATCAACAGGGCAAACCCCGCAATAATTAAGGTGGATATATTTGACGAGAGCGGCGCGCTTGTAAAGAGTATGAATTGCGATATGTACGAGAGAAAGCATTATTTCGTAACGAACGAGCTTCCCGCGGGTAAATATACCGCAAAGCTGACGAATAGCGCGATGTCGCCCAGAATTCCGTCGGAAAATCCTACGTTTGATATCACCGGCATAATGATAATTGGCGATCCGAGCAAATAAAAGGACTTAATCAAATAGCGAAGAATCAGACCTCTGCCCAGCTTCCCGAAAGGAAGCTGGGCGGTTTTTTCGCCTTGCGATATTCTTTTATAATGTTTAAATTTACTTGTTGATTTTTTCATCTTGTTGTGCTAAAATCAAACAAGAAACAAAATTGACGCAAAGGAGAGAAAAATGAAAAACGTTAAAGCATGTTCAGACAATATAAAGAGATTTTTCGGCAGGGTGGATGCTTTTTTTCAGAAGCATACCGTTGCCGCTTATCTGTTATACTCGGTTTTTCTGTGCCTTGTCGTTGAAATTTTGTGCCGACGCTCTTTAATTGAAGGGCTTTTATACATATTTAAAAATCCGCATTTCTTTTTGTATAATACTCTCATCATTTTGCTCACTCTGTCGATTTCTATGCTTTTTTCGAACAGGTATCTCTTGATAGGGGTAGTTTCTGCCCTATGGCTTGCGCTCGGAATTACGAACTTCGTCGTTCTCGGGTATCGAATTACTCCTATCGGATTTATTGATATCGCCTTGCTCGACTCGTTTTGGGGAATTATGTGGATATATTTGAGCGTCTGGCAGTTCATTCTTATCTGCGTTGCAATTTTGCTCTTTATTTTCGTTTGTGTCTGGGCTTGGCGCCGTTTGCCTCGCAGCAAGGTGAGGTATTTAAAGACGGTTCCCGTGGTCGTGGCTATTCTCGCTTTAACGCTAATTACTACCGCATATGCAAATTCGCATGACGTTCTCCCCGACGATTTCGGGAATTTGGCAGAGGATTACGAGCAGTACGGCTTTGCCTATTGCTTTTCACGCAGTGTGATAGACAGGGGCGTAGAGAGACCGAACGATTATAGCGAGCAATATATAAAGGAATTAAAGGCGGAGCTTGGCGAGGACGAGATTCTTTCGGATCTGCGCCCGAACGTTATTTTTCTACAGCTTGAGGCGTTTTTTGATGCGAAATATCTGAAGGATATAAGCTTTTCGTCAGATCCGACGCCTGTTTTTACCGAGCTGAAGCGGAGCTGTCTTAACGGACTTCTCACCGTGCCGTCGTTGGGAGCGGGTACGGCGAACACCGAGTTTGAAATTTTGACGGGCATGAACATCTCTCATTTTGGCGCGGGAGAATATCCCTATAAAACGGTATTAAGCAGACAACCCTGCGAGAGCATGGCGTTTTTGTTCCGAGATCTCGGTTATTCCTCTCACGCTATCCATAATCACAGCGGTTCCTTCTATGACAGAAACGAGATATATAGAGCGCTCGGCTTTGATACCTATACTTCTCTTGAATATATGCAGAATTACGAGGAAAATCCGCTTGGTTGGGCGAAGGACGCTATTCTCACCTCGCAAATTCTTGCGGCACTTAACTCTACCGAGGGCAGCGATTTCGTTTATGCGGTTTCGGTTCAGGGACACGGAAAATATCCTCGTGAGGTAATAGACGAAACGCAAAAAATCAAGCTCGAGGGCTTTGAGGATGAGAGGGAGGACTGCGCCTTTGAATATTTCGTAAATCAGATAAACGGCACGGACGCCTTTGTCGGTGCTTTGATATCGGCGCTTTCGCAAATTGAGGAGCCGACTATGGTGGTTCTTTTCGGAGATCACTTGCCCGGACTTGAAATTGATGACGAGGACCTCTCAAAAGGCAATATTTTCACGACTGAATACGTCGTTTGGACGAATTATGAAAACGATTTTGGAAAAGAGGGAGATGCAGTCGAGGCGTATCAGCTTTCATCGACCGTTTTCGAGCTGTTGGGATATAAGATAGGAAACACGCACAAGCTTCACTTCCAAAGGGAGAGTTATAGCGAAGGGCAGTATCAGGAAAAGCTCAGGGCTATCGAGTACGATATTCTCTACGGAGAAGGGTATATCTACGGAAGCGAGGACGCATATAACAGAACGGATATTAAAATGGGGATTTGCGATATAAAGATAAATTCCACCTCGGTTATAGGCGAGGAGTTATATATTCACGGCGAGGGCTTCACCGAATTCAGCGTCGTATACGTAAATAAAAAAAAGACCGATACCGAATTTATAAGTATTGACACGCTGAAAATTTCTCTGCCGAAAAAGGATGCAGAGCTTTCGGTCGCTCAGGTTGGCACGGACGGAATTGCGCTCAGCTTTTCTTCTGCGTATTCGTTCTGGAGGCAAGAAAAATGAAGAAAATAAAAAAAGCGTTCTATATACTGACGGCTGTGATCTTGTCCTTTCTGCTAACCATAGTTTGCATAAACGCAATAGTTATCGGCAAAACGAAGGGAAGCGTTTCTTTAGATACCAAAGGGGATATACCCTCTTCGGATTATATACTCGTGCTTGGCTGCGGCTTGAAGCCGGACGGAACGCCGAGCGATATGCTCGCAGACCGAGTTAAAACGAGCGTTATGCTCTACGAGCTTGGCGTTAGCGAATATATAATTATGAGCGGGGACCACACGGACAGCTACAACGAGGTTGGCGCAATGCGTGAATACGCCATGTCGCTTGGAGTGCCGAGCGAGAGCATTTTGTGCGATCCCGAGGGTTTTTCCACCTACGAGAGCGTATATAGGGCAAAAGAGGAATTCAAGACGGAAAAGGTAATTATAGTTACTCAGGAATATCACCTTTATCGCGCGCTTTACATAGCGCAGAAGTTCGGAATGGAGGCGCACGGCGTTTCTGCGGACGTAAGAGAATATCGAGGACAAATCCTGCGAGATATGCGTGAGGTCGTAGCTCGAACAAAGGATTTCTTCTTTGCGCTTGTAAAGCCGAAGCTTCAAAGGTGATATAAAGGAAACAAAAGAACACAAAAACCGAGAGCGTTTTGAAAAACGCTCTCGGTTTTTTCGGCAAAATAAAAAACAAGAGAAAACCTCTTGACAAACGACCTCTTTTGTGGTATTCTACTAAAGAAGTAAGAAGGCATAGCTCAGTTGGTTAGAGTACCTGCTTGACATGCAGGGGGTCGGTGGTTCAAGTCCACTTGTCTTCACCAAAAAATTCCGAAGCATATGCGTAGTGTCCTTAAGGGCACTACGCAGCGATATAAATCCCTCGCGGGATTTGTGATATACGCGCGCTGCGTGCGATATATCTTCAATGCGATATGCCCTTTGGGCGTGTAGTATGCTTGGCGCGAGGAATTTATATCATA
>JAZNBK010000021.1:0-7486 GCA_045587025.1 Eubacteriales bacterium | reverse complement strand
TCTTACCAAGTATGCGTCTGAGAACGACGGCGAGTATTACGTGCTTATCGACGGCGTGAATCCCGCAGGTCTTGATGAAGAGGTAACCCTCACCATCACCGACGGCGACAATGCAAGCACCGTTTCACTCAGCGTGCTTTCGTGCGTTGATGCTATACTCTATGCAGGCGACGCTATGCCGGAAACTCTCACGAATCTCGCGAAAGCAATTTATCTCTACAACGTAGCGGCAAATAATTACCAAAGTAAGGGGGTATAAAATATGAAAAAGAATTACGAAGTCCCCGAGCTTGAGCTTCAGGAGAATCCTGACGTAATCACCACCTCGGCTGAAGTCGGTGATAACGACCCTGAGGTTGAAACTCAGAAGATGTTCTTCAGATTCAGCTAAAAAATGGGTTGCGCTATTTAAAATAGCAAAAAAAGAGCGAAGATACTTTAACCGGTATCTTCGCTCTAACTTTATATATCCGTGTTTTTAGGGTTGAAATTCCAAAGCCTCTCCCCACGGGAGAGGTGGCAGCCAAAGGCGGACGGAGAGGGGTGAGTATTCCCTCTTACCCGCCATCGCGGGAGCTCTCCCAAGGGGAGAGCCTTTTTTGTAGAGGGTTACTGTCGCAGGCTGACGAGCATACGCCCCGTAGGGCGAGGGCTTGCTCCCGCCTTTTTCCCAAGCCCCCCTCGTGGGGAAGGCTTTCGGGGCGTCGAGGGCGCCGCCCCCTACCGACACTGCGAAAATCCAATCTTGAACGGTAGGAGAAGGCTGTTAGGCGTCGGGTGTGTCGAGGGCGTCTGTTTCGTCGGTCGCCGCTACCACACTTCTGAGGCTTCGGTCTATGGCTCTCGTTCTTACTCCGAGGAGCTGGTCGAGGTCGTTGCTTGCGCCGTTCAGCTTCTTCTGAATGCCTTCGATAATCTTACCGAATTTGGCGAATTCAGCCTTTACCGCGCCGAGAATTGACCAAACCTCGTTTGATTTTTTCTGTATCGCAAGGGTCTGGAAGCCCATTTGCAGGCTGTTAAGAAGCGCCGCCATGGTCGTAGGGCCTGCGACGGTGATGCTGTACTTCGCGCGAAGCTCCTCGACGAGTCCAAGCTTCACAACCTCGGCGTAAAGCCCCTCAATAGGCAGGAACATCACCGCAAAATTCGTCGTGTACGGCGGATTTACGTACTTTTCCTTTATATCCTTCGCCATCGACTTTACGGTATTTACAAGCTGCTTTTTCTTCGCCTCAAATTCAGCGAAATTGTTCTCCTCGTATGCCGTCTGCATATCGGTGTAAATCGTGTAGGGGAACTTCGAGTCTATCGGCAGAAGCACCTCTCCGTCGTCACCGCCGGGGAGCTTCACCGCAAATTCAACGGGGTCGCGGCTCGTCTTGCTCGTGACTACGTTCTTTTCGTACTGCTCGACCGTCAGAATTTCGTCTATTATCGCGCCGAGCTGAATTTCACCGAGGATACCCGTGGTCTTGACGTTAGATAGCATTCTCGTAAGGTTTCCGACGTCGGAGGAGATTTTCTGCATCTCGCCTATCGTCTTGCTCACCTTAGCAAGCTCGTCGGTCAGTATCTTGAAGGACTCCGCAAAGCGGTCGTTGAGGGTTTTGGTCAGCTTTTCGTCAACGGTTTTCTGTATTTCCTCAAGCTTCTTTTCATTGTTCGACTGCATAGTCTGAATGTTGCGCTCAAGTGTCTGACGAATCTGCTCAAGGCTTGCTTCAAGCTTGCCTTCAATGTGAACGAAGCGCTCCTCTGCGGTCTTTCCCGAATCCTTGATTCGCTCGGACATATTTTCAAGATTCGCCTTTACCTCCTTCGAGGAGCTGTCAGCGGATTCACGCAGTGCGCCCGATATTATAGACACGTTCGATGAAAACGCGCCGATAATCTCATCCTTATCCTTTTTCTCCATCTGCACTGCGGTGTTACCCTTGTCGGAGCGTGACTTAAGTAGCAGAAAAACCGACAGCGAGATAGAGATTAAAAGCAAAATGATAATAATTATTTCCATTTCTTCTCCCCTTAATCGACATATAAACATTTTATAACGATATTATATCATATCGCCCCGTGAAAGTCAATAGAAACGTCTTGTGCAAAATCGCGTGTGCAAAAAGCACCAAGCACCGCAAAACTTTCAAAAATTCATAAGTATCAATGCAACAGCTCCTATGGTAATACCGATTATTTGTCTTACATTCAAGCGTTCCTTGAATATCAGAAGCCCTGATATCGTTGATAAGATAATACAGCCCCCGGAATAAGCAGGAAAAAGGAACGTGCCGTTTACAGTGGTGATAGCATATGTGTTAAACAATTGGAAAACCGCAAGAATGATACCCGTAACGGCTGCATAGCAGAATATAACGTGTGTTAGCTTTCGGCTTACAGGCTCCTTGCGCTTGAGCAGCAGATAAGCAACCATCGACACCGCAGCGGCTACGATATAGGAGCGTGAAACAAAAGTTCCGCCTTGAGCACTCCACTCCGATTTGCCGAACAGCTTCTGTGTTACTCCAATCGCTCCGTTCGCAAACATCGCCGCCATTGCAAGCAATATCCATTTTAGGTTGTGCTTTTTCGTTTTTTCTACATCCACAACCACAAAAAATGTCACAAGTGTCAACAAAATACCGATCATACGAGATACGGAAAGACTCTCCTTAAAGGCAAAAACGGATACCGCTATCGGAATAAGGATACTAAGGTTTACAATCAAGACAATTACCGAAGTATTTCCAATCGACAGTGCCTTCGAGTAGCAGATTTGAAACACGACACTCAATGCTCCAAACATCACACTGAAAAGCCATATTTCCCAATCGCCATAGATCGCTTGCCCTAAAAACAAGAGTGCAGCAAAGAAAAAAATCAAACCATTGAAAAGTGTCGCATCACTAACCGTCTTTATATTTTTCTTTGAATAAGCCCCCTGCACCGTAACCTTGGCAGTCGCCAAAGTACATAACCCTGCAACTATTAAGTGTTTCATCTCAAATCTCCAAAGAAATAATCGTTTGCTCCTACCACGTTTCCATTATAAAAGCGATCCTCATCGGAAAAATTAGCAATGACCTCATACTTATCGCCAAAAACGCTTCGCTGAAGCTTGTAATCCTTACTAAGCACCTCAAAATCTGTCATCGGCAATTCTGCTATTCTTTCATGGATCTCCGTTATTTTCTTATAACTCGAAACTATCTCGTCAAAAGAATTTTCAAAATCGTTTATAAAACAGGAGTACAGCGGTGCACAGCCGTAAAGACAAGCAAAGAGAATTTTGTGCTTAAGAAGCTCCTTGGAGCTACCTGTAGAGTCGCCCCAATAAGGCAAAATTATCATGCTGTCGTGATATACAAGCTGCCAAAGAGGAACACGGCAGGACGGATCAAGCATCTGCTTACGAATATGCTCCGCGCGCTCATTATCATAGGTGTGGGCGTGTTTTCTTCCCGAATCATAGTTTCTAAAATGAACGGGACTGTGTAAGCCTTCCGAATAAACAAGACCGTCTATTATATCCTCAAAACCGTCCTCTGTTCCGGCGATAAGACCTATTTCACCAAGAAAAGCAAACGACTCGGTTTTAACCTTTATGCTTTCTTTAAAAGTCAGAGGATGCTCCTTGCTGTAACAGTTTTCCACAGAACCTCCCAAAACGTCTATGAATCGACCTGCATAAAAGGGATATTCCTTCAGTATCAGTGGAAGCTCCTCCATTATGCGCTCCTTTGCAACTTTAGGACAAAGTTTGTTCTGGTGATGATATTCACCGTCAAAGCCCTTAAGCGCCCATGCCAGAGCGAGCGTTCCATCCTGATTAACTTTTACGCCTTCCGGATAATCCTTCATTCGCCTTCTCGTATAGTCACAGACTCTTACACGGTTGTTCGGAATAATATCAAGCAAGCTCGGGTCCAATACGTCCGAATAATTGTCATACTGTGTAGCAAGATAGCCGTATTTTTCGTAAAGCTCTCTGACGTATTTGGAATCGTCATTAAAAAATATACCAAAAAGAGCCTTGTCAATGCCGAAATCCTTCATTTTCCTTGCTGATTTCAGAATTTCATCACCAACCGCCGCCGGCAAATTATTTTCTTTGTCGGAATACATTACCTCGTCGTAATTTTCGTTCCAAAGCCAAAAAACAGCACCGCCGATAAGCTTTTCAATTTTTGGATTTTTTATACGTTTCTCCCCAAGCGTTAAGGGAGATACCTTCTTTATTTTTCGATAAGATTTACACGCATCGGATAACTTGTCAAATATACCGTAGCTGACAGTGGTTTCTTCTTCTGTCATCATTCCGAGGCTATAAATACCGTCAATTCTTCTCGCGCTATACGTAGCATTTGCTCCGTCGTGCAGTACGATAAGCAAAAATTTGCCTTCGCGCTCGACGATAAACATGCTTAAAGTTCCCCCGCGACCGCAAAAATGACCCTTTATATTATCACAGTCAAACTCACCGGGCTCGTATTTTCTATCCGCAGTTATGGCAATACCTTCGTCAATGGGTAAAAGCAACCTATCTTTCGGCTGTATGGTAGGTACGGGTATATTTCCTTTGGCAAGGCAATCGTATATCTCTCCATTTGCCGTCGGTAAATTATCCGTTAAAAAGCTAAACTTCACGTTATCGGATTCAAAAATAAATCCTTCTTCTGTTTTTACAAGCTGCATATTGAAAGCTCCTTTTAATATTTATAAAAACAGTATAGCACATGCCGCTTTTATTTTCTATACATTTTTTTGTTATATATATGGACTTTTATGACTTTTTGCGGTATAATAATAATATAATTATCAGTTGGAGATTAGCCATGGAAGATAAAACGATATTTGAGCATCAAAGTCACATCCACACAGATGCCGACATCGGTATATACTACTGCGGAAAAAGAGTAAACACCATCAATCACGTATATGGCCCCAGAATCAACGATCATTATTTGATTGTACTTGTCAATGAAGGGCAAGCGATACTGCACGGAAAAACAGAAATTTTATTGAAAGAACACGATCTTTTCGTTATGCATCCGGGCGAAAAAATACACTACACAGCACTTACCCCCTGGAGCATTCAATGGGTTGGTCTTTACGGAAAGGCTGTAGATAGCTTTATGACAAGGCTTAATATACGAGCTGAAAACCCTATTATGCACGTTTCTCAATACCGTGAGCTGGAAATAGTTTTGGAAAAGCTTTACACGGCAATGGATAGTTCAACGGTTTCCTCGGAATTTATACAGATTTCTCTCATATATAAATTTTTCTCTATCTTATTCGACGGTTCTGACGCAAAAAACGAGTTAAATTATGCCACTACTGCAAAAAAAATAATAGATTATAACTTTTCTAACGGCTTGACTGTTGGCAAGCTGGCAAATGAACTATGCCTGAGCACCGCCTACTTCACCAGACTTTTTACAAAACGTTGCGGAATTCCACCAAAGCAGTACATCATAAAAAAACAAATCTCTAAAGCAAAGGAACTGCTTGCAGGAACGAACGCCACAATTTGCGAGGTTGCGAACTCGGTTGGCTTTTCTGATCAGATGTACTTTTCAAGAATTTTCAAAAAAGAAGTCGGGCTCACACCTTCCGAATACAGAACAAGCCGTTCCCTTTTATCACCAACGACCTTTAAAGAATGATTTGGAGAGTCATAAATAAATTTAATGGGTACAACTCCGGCTTTCTCACGCTTGATTTCTTGTGAATTGTCCATTACAACCACCTCCTTAAAATTTGAGTCAATAAAAAAGCCGACCTTATTCTACACTTGTTTGTGTTAATAACGTCGGCTTCATTCTTACCGTATGTATTCAGCTTTTAAGCGCGTCGATGAAACAAAAAACAAGTTTTGCTGTAGCGGTGTCGCCTAAAGTGCGAGCAGTGCAAGACGAGTGTACCGAGTCGACGCGATACGACACACGACGGCGACCGGAGAGAACCTACGACAGTTTGCAAAGCAAACGAGTCGTTGAGAGACGCCCACCGCGGAGCGAAAAATAAAAGCAAGTCCGAAGACTTGCTTTTGCTGAATTAAATCAATTTTTATTCATACCAAATATTCTTGTAAGTAAAACTTCTTTCCAATGCGTTTCTCGTCCGATTATATATTCATTCCCCAAATTCATATTACAAACTTCAAGTATAGAATACTTAAAATTATACTTATATTCTTCGCCTTTTGCACTAAGGAGTGCTTTAAGTTCAACATTACCGCCGTGTCCATCTTTCGCATAATCAGACCAACGTTGCCATATACAGTCGTCTCCGTATGCACTCCCTACATATTGCTTACCTGTAAACGTGTCGACTATTAAATAAATACCTTTCACGTTTGATAACGCCGATTTCCACGAGAGTATATTATCAGAAACGATGTGTTTTAAGGTTTTGTAGTCAATGTTAACTTTATCAAAACCTAAAAAGTCTGTGAGCGCAACCCGTTTATCCAATATATGAGAAATAGGCATTTCGGCAATAGGCGTACAGTTTTTCGGCTCTAATTCTAATGTAGGATAAGACGCGCGAAACTCTTTCTTAAATCTAAAAAACGCTCTACCGATATATTCGTTAGCCATATTAGTCAATTCGGTTTCGTACTTCCAGCCTTTCCAGCCGTTCTTATTTTCTATTGGAATAGGCTTGTCCGGCAAAACCCTATAAATACCGCCAAACATCCATATATCTTTTTCATAATATATTAAAGACACAATATACGGACGACCGAAATTTTTATTTGTCTGGCACTCTTGCCAATATTTAAATTCATTAATCAAGAATACATTATACGGTTTCTTCTTGTCGGTTGAACCCGTTGCAAAATGAACTTTGTATTTAGAAAAATCCTCTTTATTAATTCCTAACAATTCGTATAAATTTATCATTTTTCTCTCCAAACCTTATATTTACCATAATTATACCACAAAATCAGACATTTTTCAATATCACCTTGATGGGTTAGTGCAGACGAAACGATTGAGTATCGTTTCGGCAAACGGTGTCGCCCAAAGTGCGAGTAACGCAAGACGAGTGTACCGAGTCGACGCGATACGACACACGACGGCGACCGGAGAGAACCAACGACAGTTTGCGCAGCAAACGAGTCGTCGGGAGATGCCCCTCTGCGGAGCGCAAAAAATAAAAGCAAGTCCGAAGACTTGCTTTTTGGCGCTCCTTGATGGGCTCGAACCAACGACAACCTGATTAACAGTCAGGTGCTCTACCGACTGAGCTAAAGAAGCATATTTCTCTCGGCAACAAATACCGATTGAAAACCGAATAAAGATTGGGAAACGAAAGCTCAAGTAAATTGTGCCTGAATTGTTTTGTTTTTGCAAAACAGATGTTCAAGCCCTCGGTCAATTAGTATCGGTCAACTGAACACATTACTGTGCTTACATCTCCGACCTATCAAACTCGTAGTCTACAAGTGACCTTACTTCCTTAAAGGAATGGGATATCT
>JAZNBK010000020.1:0-27258 GCA_045587025.1 Eubacteriales bacterium | reverse complement strand
CGATTCGGGCAGGTCGTCGTGCTTGCCCTCAATAATCTCTCTAAAGCCTCTGATGGTTTCGGAAAGGGGCACGTAAACGCCCTCAAAGCCCGTGAACTTTTCGGAGACATGGAAGGGCTGGGACAGGAATCTCTGAATCTTTCTCGCTCTTGAAACTAACAGCTTATCCTCGTCGGAAAGCTCATCCATACCCATAATGGCGATAATATCCATAAGCTCCTGATATCTCTGCAAAATTCGCTGAACCTCTCTTGCCACGTTATAATGCTCTTCGCCAAGAATTTCGGGGGAGAGAATACGGCTGCTGGATTCAAGAGGATCTACTGCGGGGTAGATGCCCTGTGACGCAATTGCGCGCGAAAGAACAGTCGTCGCGTCCAGATGCGCGAAGGTGGTGGCGGGCGCAGGGTCGGTTAAGTCGTCGGCAGGAACGTAAACAGCCTGAATAGAGGTTATAGAGCCCTTTTTGGTCGAGGTTATGCGCTCCTGCAAATCTCCCATTTCGGTAGCGAGTGTCGGCTGATAACCAACGGCGCTCGGCATTCGTCCGAGCAGAGCGGAAACCTCGCTTCCCGCCTGAGTAAATCTGAAAATGTTATCTATGAACAAAAGCACGTCCTGATTTTCTTCATCACGGAAATATTCTGCCATTGTAAGTCCCGAGAGCGCAACTCTCATTCTCGCTCCCGGCGGCTCGTTCATCTGACCGTACACCAGAGTGGTGTTGGACAGAACTCCCGACTCCTTCATTTCATTATAAAGGTCATTTCCCTCTCTCGTACGCTCTCCTACGCCGGTGAAAACCGAAAGTCCGCCGTGTTGCTTTGCTATATTATTGATAAGCTCCATAATCAATACGGTTTTACCAACTCCGGCGCCTCCAAACAGGCCGATTTTTCCACCCTTTGAATAGGGACAAATAAGGTCGATTACCTTTATTCCCGTTTCAAGTATTTCGGTAGAGGTAGAAAGCTCGCTGTAGCTTGGCGCGCTTCTGTGAATGTTCCAATGCTCTACGTTGTCATCATACGGCATGTTATCCACGACGTCTCCGAGAACGTTAAAAATTCTGCCAAGCGTGGTTCTGCCGACGGGCACGCTAATCGTCTTACCCGTATCGGTAACGGGCGTTCCTCGCTTAAGGCCGTCAGTCGAGGACATGGCGATACAGCGCACTATGTTATCGCCTATATGTTGAGCGACCTCGACGGTGAGCGTTTTGTCGCCGTTTTTCATTGTCAACGCATTGTATATAGAGGGAAGGAAGCCCTCCTCAAAGGTAACGTCAACGACCGGTCCCATAACCTGCGAAACGCTTCCTTTTGCTTTATTTGACATTTCAAATTCTCCTTTTCTCAAATTATACGCCGCTTCCTGCGACAATTTCGGTTATTTCCTGCGTGATAGCGCCCTGTCTTGCTCGGTTGTATTCGAGCCCAAGCGCGTCTATCATTTCCTGAGCGTTCTTTCCTGCGCTATCCATAGCGACGCGACGCGCGGCTACCTCGCACGCAAAGCTCTCCTTTACGCAGGAGATAATCATTCCCGCGATATAATCAGGTATAATCGAATTCAGTACGGTGAGCTCATCCGGCTCAAAAATTGCGCTGCTTTTCGCCCCTTCATTATTACAGGGCAAGGGCAAAAGCCACTTTACGTATGCATCCTGCGACATAAGCGAATTGTATTTCGTGCATACTATTCCGAGTTTATCGAATTTTTCCTCGACAAAATCTCTGCAAATGTCGGCTGAAAGAGACATTGCGTCGGAATATGAATACCCCTCGGCATGCTTCGTTTTCTCTCCAAAGCGCTCGCACGCTCTTTTTCCGATAGGAATTATTTGCGCATTCGGATATTCTCGAAGCAAACGAAAAATATTCGCGTTATATCCACCCGCAAGTCCTCGGTCGCCTGCTATAACGACCAGACGTATTCTGTCGCCCTCACGAAGTGACATATATGGAGCTTTTTTACATTCCTCCTGAGAGGTCAAGAGTAAAATAGTTTCCTCAAGCGCCCTTGCATATTCTTTTCCCTTATTCATGGAATCGGTCGCACGGCGAATCTTGGACGACGCGACAAGTCCCATTGCCTTTGTCAGATGGAGTGTAGAATCTACGCTTTTAATTCGTGTACGCAGTTGTTTGATATCAGCGCCCATATCCTACCTCTTCATCTCCTTGAGCGCCTTCTCAAGCTCTTCTATATCCTTATCATCCCAGCTTCCCGCCTCTACTCGCAGAAGCAAATCGGAATACTTGTTTTCGAGCAATTCGTAGAGTCGGATTTCATAATTCTTTACTTCCTTTACGGGAATCTCGTTAAGGTAACCGTTTATTACGGCATAAACGATAGCGACCTGACATCCTACGCGCACGGGCGCATTTCTTCCCTGCTTCAGAACCTCTACTATTCGTTCTCCGAGCGCAAGACGCGCTTTAGTATCGGCGTCAAGGTCGCTTCCGAACTGAGCGAACGCCTGCAATTCTCTATACTGAGAATAGAGAAGCTTAAGCTCTCCTGATACCTTTTTCATACCTTTGAGCTGCGCAGAGCCGCCTACTCGGCTGACCGAGATGCCGGGGTTTATCGCGGGCATAACGCCTGCGTGGAACAGCTCGGTTTCAAGGAATATCTGACCGTCGGTAATTGAAATTACGTTAGTGGGAATGTATGCGGAAACGTCGCCCGCCTGTGTTTCTATCAAGGGAAGCGCTGTTATAGAGCCGCCTCCGTATTCGGGAGAAACGCACGCAGCGCGTTCAAGCAGTCTTGAATGAAGATAGAAAACGTCTCCGGGGTACGCCTCGCGTCCGGGAGGACGGCGTATCAGGAGCGACAGAGCGCGGTAAGCGACAGCGTGCTTGGAGAGGTCGTCGTAAATGATAAGAACGTCCTTTCCCTGCTCACGAAAATATTCTGCCATTGCGCATCCCGAATAGGGCGCTACGTACTGAAGCGGCGCGGATTCCGAGGCGGACGCAGATACTATAATCGTATACTCTGTCGCGCCGTTAGCGGCAAGCTCATTGGCTAACTGTACCACCGAGCTGTTCTTTTGTCCGATAGCCACGTAAATACAAATAACGTCCGAATTTTTCTGATTTATAATCGTATCAATAGCGATTTCGGTTTTTCCCGTCTGTCTGTCGCCGATTATCAGCTCGCGCTGTCCGCGTCCGATAGGAATCATACTGTCTATCGCCTTAATTCCCGTCTGGAGAGGAACCGATACGCTTTTTCTTTCTATAATGCCGGGGGCTTCCGATTCAATAGGACGGAACTCGCTCGTAAGAATAGGTCCCTTTCCGTCAATCGGCTCTCCGAGCGCGTTCACTACTCTGCCCAGCATCGCTTCTCCTACGGGAACGGAAAGAACCTTGCCCGTTCTTTTTACGGTAGAGCCCTCTCTTATGGTATTCTTGTTTGACAATAATGCGACCGAAACCGTTTCCGATTCCAGATTTTGCGCCATTCCGTAGCTTCCGTCCTCAAATTCAAGAAGCTCGCTCGCCATACATTCACGAAGCCCGTAAACACGCGCGATACCGTCTCCAACCAGAATAACCGTTCCGGTTTCCTTCATCTCTATTTTTGACTTATAATTCTTAATTTGTTCTTTGATTACGTTACTGATTTCTTCCGGTCTTGTGCTCATGTATTAATCACTTCCTTTACCTCGTGTAAGCGATGGCGTAAGCTACCATCCATAATTTTTCCGTCTATCTCAACGGTCAAACCGCCAAGCAAGCTCTCGTCAACGAAATATTCCGCGCAAACCTTGCTTCTTCCTTGCGCCTCAAGCTTTTGTATCAGCATTTTCTTCTCACTGTCGGTAAGCTCGACAGCGCTCGTTATTCTCGCCCTGACGATATGCTTTGAGGCGTTGAGAAGCGCTTGATATTCCTCTACCGATTGAAGAAGATATTGAATTCTTCCCTTTTCGCACATAAGCTTCAAATACGAAAGAACGTATTCGGGAAGATGGTCTGAAAAGCAATTTTCGATAAGTTCAAGCCGTTCCTTCAAGGAAATACTCGGAGATGACAAAAGCTCCGTGTATTGCGGATTTTCGAGGAAGGCGTCCTTGACCGCCGCCAAGGCGCTCGCGCATATATCCTGCTCGTTTTTTTCACAGGCAAGCATAAAAAGCGCCGTTCCGTACTCCTTACCAATCTCAATCATTGCCGTCACCTATCTTTTCAATAAAGGAGGCAATCAAATCTCGGTGATCCTCTTTATTGATTTCACGTTCAAGCATTTTTTCGGTAAGCGCGCCTGAAACCTCTACGATTTCTCGCTTTATTTCCTCCGACGCCCGCTTTATCTCGAGCTCGGCTTCATTCTGGGCAGTACGCAGAATACCGTCAGCGCGTTCCCTCGCCTCGGCTACTATCTTGTCGCCGCGGCTTTTGGCTCTGTCGGTCGCATCCTGTATGATAGCGTTTGCCTGCGCTTCTGCGGATGAGAGCTTTTCCTCCCAATTGGCGCGGTTTTCATTCGCCTGCTTCTCCGCCATTTCCGCCATAGCGTATTGGTCGTCAATCTGCTTCTGGCGTTGCTCCATAACGTTTTTCACCGGCTTAAAGAGAAACATTTTGAGTATAAGGAAAAGCAAAACGAGATTTATAAGAGAAATCAATATCTGCCACAGATTGACAGAAATGACATCTAAAGTTTGCATAATTAGCTCTCCTTATTAACCGATTGCCCTCAAAAGAATCTTAACAAGCATATTAGGCGCTACGAATATCAGAAGAATTGCAATTACAAGCGCATAAAGACCTGTTGTTTCGGCAACGGCACAACCCATAAGCATCGTGCTGGTAACGCTACCCTTGCATTCGGGCTGACGTCCTATTGCCTCGCACGCCTTAGCAACGGCGTTTCCTTCACCGATACCAGGGCCTATACCCGCAATCATAGCCACACCTGCGCCGAGAGCGCATCCACCTAAAATAATACCAATAGCAAGCTCTAACATTTTAAAATACCTCCGTTGTGTTGTTTTTTATATTTATATTTTTGTTTTTCTTATTTTTCTTTTCCATTCGCAAAAGGTACTCATCAAAAGGAAATCCGCCCGACACGTACATCATAGTCAGCATAGCGAATATATACGCCTGTAGGCATCCGCTGAAAATATCGAAGTAGACCGACAAAACGGCGGGAATACCAATCTGGAAAAGCGGAATTTCACCTAGCGCGCCCGGCAGCCATCCGAGAAGTTTTGAGCTTATACCCTGCAAGCCCGACGCGACCAGAGCAGAAATAACAAGTCCTGACAGGACGTTTCCGTAATGACGGAAGGACATGGAAATCGGCGTCGCCACCTCGCTTATTATATTCATAGGCGCAAGGAACGGAACCGGCTCCGCAAAGCTCTTTAAATATTTTACGGGGCCGCCCTTGAACTTATAGTAGGTTATCAGAGCGAATACCAGAACTGCCCAGCCCGCCACGATATTCAAATCCGACGTAGGCGGATAAAGTCCAAACAGCGAAAGCAAGCTCGAAAAGGCGGAAAGCGCGATAATCGAAGCGATAAAAGCGGAAAAACCCACGAAAAAGTCACCCATATTTTCACGAACCATCGCCGTAACCTTTTCCACTATCCATTCGGCAACGTGCTGACGTCTGGTTTCCGCCTTCACCTTAAGCCCGTGCGTCATATAGAGGCATAATGCAAAAATTGATATCATAACCATAAAGGAATTTATCTGGGCCTCTGTAATCGGCAAATCCTGAAGCGGCATAGGAACCCAAAAATAAACCTGCGCACCCGTAATGCTGATTCCCTCGCTTATCGGCTTGGTAAGCACCTTCAAAACGATGCAAAAAACAATAGGCAAAGCCATCATCAATAACAGCAAGGCGTCTATTATCGCAAAGCCGCGACTTTTAGATTTCATCCGTATTCACCTCCCAGAAAAAAATTTAATAAAATTAAGACGTCTTTTTATCAAAAAGAGGTCTGAAAGCAATTGCAATCCGTGTAAAGAACAACGGAATTATAGCGGCGTACGTGTTGAAGCAAGACAGCGCAAACGCCAAAACAAGTATAATAACGATAAACAAAAATCTATAGGTCTGTGACAGCTTCATTGAAGCTTTCGCATCCTTTTCTTCCTTCTCTACTGCATTCTGGATTGAAATTCCCAATAGAAAAAAATTAAGTATCGCAGCAAGTCCCGTCAGAGCGTTTCCAAGCAGAACGGTATAATCCCATTTTCCGATAATGAGAAAAATCGCCTGCATAAGAGCGCTTAAAATTATTATCCAAAATGAGATATATTTAGTTTCCTTCAATACGACACTATCAATTTTTTTCATTTTTTTCTCCGAAAAACTATAAAGGAAGTAGCATATTATAAGCTAACTGATCCTTCTATACTATTTTACACATTATACCACTTTTTATTATTCCTGTCAAGGAAATTTGAGCAAAAAACATCGCCGAGCAAGCATAAACAATTGTTTACTTTTTCACAATCGTCATTAAGTTGGTCTCGGCGATATAATTTCATTTTTTCCTCAGCTTTTCGTCAATTGCTCTTGCTGCTGCCTTTCCTGCGCCCATAGCGGATATAACGGTCGCCGCTCCCGTGACGGCGTCTCCGCCTGCAAAAACGCCCTCTCGTGAGGTCTCGCCCGTCTCCTCGTTTGCGATAATTCCTCCCCATTTCTGCGTTTCGAGACCTTCGGTGGTATTTTTAATAAGGGGATTTGGAGACGTTCCTATCGCCATTATAACGGTATCCACCTCTAATATGAATTCACTGCCGTCAATTACTACAGGGCGTCTGCGTCCGCGTTCATCCGGCTCGCCAAGCTCCATTTTTACGCATTTTATACTCTTTACAAAGCCGTTTCTCTCATCTCTTGGGTTTTCTCTGTTAGTATAACCGATAATTTCCACGGGATTGCAGAGAAGCTTAAAATCAACGCCCTCCTCAATTGCGTGCTCTACCTCCTCGGCGCGGGCAGGCAGCTCCTCCATGGAACGACGGTAAACTATATATACCTTGTCAGCACCTAAACGAAGCGCTGTTCTCGCCGCATCCATTGCGACGTTTCCGCCGCCCACAACCGCAATTTTACCACCCTTCATAATAGGGGTAGCGGAAGTGTCCTCATAGGACTTCATAAGATTGCTTCTCGTCAAAAATTCGTTTGCGGAATACACGCCCTTCAAGGACTCGCCGGGAATACCCATAAAATTAGGCAAACCTGCGCCCGAGCCGATATATACCGCCTCAAAGCCGTCCTCAAGAAGCTCGTCTATGGTGAGGGTTTTTCCTATAACCACGTTAGTTTCTATCTTCACACCAAGCTCCCTTAATCCATCTACCTCCTTCGCAACTATACTTTTTGGAAGTCGGAATTCAGGAATACCGTAAACAAGCACTCCTCCTGCTGTGTGAAGCGCTTCGAATATTGTCACCTCGTAACCCCGACGGGCAAGCTCGCCCGCGCAGGTAAGTCCGGACGGCCCTGAGCCGACGACGGCAACCCTATGACCATTTGAATCCGGGGCCTTTATTTTCTTTGTTCCGTTTTCATTATGATAATCCGCAACGAAGCGTTCTACTCTGCCAATTGCGACACTCTCAAATTTTATGCCCAACGTGCATTTACATTCGCACTGCGTTTCCTGAGGGCAAACCCGTCCGCAAACTGCCGGAAGGGATGACATCTTTGTAATTTCATTGTACGCCTCTTCAAATTTAGATTCCTTTACCAAGGAAAGAAAGGCGGGGATATTTATATTTACAGGACAGCCGCTTACACACGGAGCGTTCTTGCAGTTCAGGCATCGACTCGCTTCTGCGATTGCTGTTTCCTTCGTATAACCTAACGCAACCTCGTCAAAATTGCGGACGCGCACATCGGGTGCTTGCGTAGGCATTTCGTGCTTCTTTTGTAGAATTGCCATCTTATTAACCTTTCTTCAACAAATTACACGCCTGCTCGTATGCGTGGCGCTCAAAATCCTTATACATGCCTGCTCTTGACATAGCGTCATCAAAATCTATTTCATAGCCGTCAAAATCAGGCCCGTCTACGCAAGCAAATTTCGTAATTCTTCTACCGTCCTTATTCAACGTAAGGCGGCAGCCACCGCACATACCCGTTCCGTCTATCATTATCGGGTTCATAGAAACCGTGACAGGAACTTGATACGGTCTTGCGGTCTCTACTACGAATTTCATCATTATCATAGGACCTATCGCTATAATTCTGTCGAATTTTTGTCCGCCTTCAAGAAGCTCCTTTAACGGCATGGTAACGTTGCCTTGTCTGCCGTAGCTTCCGTCGTCGGTCATTACGGTAAGAGAATTGCTGACTGCCTTAAACTCTTCTTCAAGAATTAAAAGGTCCTTGCTACGAAAGCCGACTATGCTCGTAACGCTTGCGCCGAGACGATGAAATTCCTCCGCAACGGGAAGCGCGATAGCGCACCCAACGCCTCCTCCGACGACGCAAACCCTCTCAACACCCTCGGTTTCGGTAGGAACGCCGAGCGGTCCGACGAAATCAGAAATATATTCGCCTTCTTTTTTTGCTCCCAGCAAGGCGGTAGTTGCGCCCACCACCTGAAAAATTATTTTTACACTGCCCTCTTCTCTGTCATATCCTGCGACGGTCAGAGGAATTCTTTCCCCGTCATCTGAAACACGAAGAATAATGAATTGCCCCGCCCTTGCCTTTTTAGCTACAAGGGGAGCTTCAATTTCCATTTGAATAACCGTCGGATTTAACTCCTTTTTTCTTATGATTTTATACATATTTACCTCTTTTTATCTTTCCGAGCTTTTTCTCAGCACTGCCTTATAAGCCGTAAGAAAAACTCTACTGCAAGCCATATGTTTTCGAGCTTTATTTTTTCGTTATTTCCGTGAATTGCAGCCCTCTCCTCACTTGTCAGGCGCATTGCCGAGAAGCGATAAACCTTGTCGGAAATCACGCCGTAATGGCGGCTGTCCGAGCATTGCACCATAAGATAGGGAGTAACTATACACCCCTGCCACGTGCTCGAAACGGCAGTCGCCACTCTGCGCCAGCCGTCACACTCGGTCGCAGAAATTCTGCTCGGGTTCATCGAATACAAAACCTCAAGCTCTATATCATCGTTTTTAACGGTCCTCTTAATATACTCAAATGCGCTGTCAACAGTGTCCTCCGGATTGAGCCGCATATTTGAAATCATGCTCGCAGAAGGAGGAATTACGTTCGGCGCATCGCTTCCCTGCATCTGAGTGAAGGCGACCGTAGTGCGAAGCAGAGCGTTCATTTCTCCGCCCGCTTTTTTCGCAAACAGGTCAAGTATCGGCTTAAAGCACCACAGATTAGCAAAAATCATTCTGTACGCAAAGCTTGAATGTCTGCCCAGCGTGTCGAACATCTTTGCAACAGGCGTCGATATATGCGCCTTAAACGGCTTTTTTTCTACTCTGCAGCAGGCGCTTGAAAGTATGCCTACCGGCGTATGTGGCTTTGGCGCAGAGGCGTGCCCGCCGTTTGATGCTACCTTGTACTTCAGATTTATCATTCCCTTTTCGGCAATTCCAATCATTGCGCAGGGCTCAGAAACACCCGGAAAAACGTTTTCAACGACGGCCCCGCCCTCGTCAAGCACCATTGAAAGCTCGATGCCGTTTTCCTTGAAGTAATTAACTATATTTACCGCGCCGTTTCCGTTTACCTCCTCGCCACCCGAAAAGGCAAAGTATATATCGTTTTCGGGCGTAAAGCCCTTTTCTATGAGAATATCTGCCGCAGAGAGAATTCCGTTCATGGTCGCCTTTGTGTCCAGAGTTCCTCGCCCCCACATATATCCGTCCTCGATAATCGCCTCAAACGGCGGCTTCTGCCAAAGCTCCTCATTTACGGAAACGACGTCAAAATGCGCCATCAAAACAGACGCCTCGCCCTGTTTTTTTCCCTTCCATCTGTAAAGAAGCCCTCTGTCCTCAAATTTTATAAGCTCACATCTGTTATATACGTTTGGATACAGCTCAGGCAAAAGAGCATAAAGCTTTTCAAATTCACACTCGTCCTCCTGGTCACGGGCACTTTTTGAAACAGTTTTACATTTTACAAGCTCTTGCAGATTCCGAATTATTTTTTCTCTGTCGAGCTCCTCACATTCAGAAGCTGTCTCTGCTTCCTTCTTCGGCTTGAACGCAAGCGTGCTGACAACTATAGTTGTCAGAAAAACGATTAGCGCAGCTAACGCGCCATATCCTATATAATAACCCAACATAAATTAAATCCAACCCTTTTTATAAAGTAATCTTGCATATGCAAGGGTAAACAGCACGCTGACGGGAACCATAATTCCAACGGTATCCGCATTAAGCGCGGGTACGAAAATAAATAATACGAGCATAAGCAGAACAGGAGCCGCCGCGAGCTTTACATTTTTGGAAACGAACACAACTCCAAGCGCACCGAAAAGCGCGGGAATCATTTGGTCGAAGGCGGGCTTGATTATAGGCGAGGAAAGAATTGGGTTGAGCGGCACAATCAGAATAACGCCTAAAATGATTATTACGGTAGTTACGATAGAGGACACAGCAATCGCTATTGTAGAAACAATCTCGCCTTCCTCGCTTTGTGGCTTTACGCTCGCATTCTCGAGGGCGTTAAGCGCACAGGGGAGCTTCAGGTTTGAAATATTTCCCGTGACGAATGACAGATAAGAGCCACCTGCTCCAAGCATAGGAATATACGTAATAGTTTCAATAACTCCGACAGCCCAATACATCGGCGCAGTCGCAAAAAGCCCCTTCACCAAGCCGGTCCAGTTTGGTAGTGCTGAAAAAATTATACAGAGAGCGACGGGAAAAGCAAAGAGGATAATCATTACGGTAATATTCCAAATCCGTCCATCCCTGTGGACGCTATCCATATACGTAAGCTCTTTATTTTTCATCATATCAAAGCGCCTCCTAACCAATTGGTAAGCGGAATGGCAGCCACCATACCAAGCACCATACTGATTGGCAGGGCGTAATCATTGAGCCATTTCCAATTTAACCTTTTCAAAAGAATACCGCAGCTCGCCATAACAAGCGAGGAAACAAGCATTACAAGCACGGGAACAAGCCCCGACGTAGAGGAAAACATCTCCCCGTTTTTATTGGTATAAACGCCGTCAATCGAGCTCCATAACCGTGAAACGTCGCAAAATACGTATCCGACAAATGCGGAAATCATTCCTATAAAGAGTCCGTTTTGCAGAAGATTGCTCCACTTTGCATCCTTCTTTTCAAAATTAATCAGTCCGTTCTGAATTCTCTTTCCGAGAACGGGGACGAGCCATATTCCAACCATAATAGAAAGCGTCATGACGAAGGTAATCGTTATGTATGACATGGCGTCCATGTTTCCGACAAAATCAGAAAGCGTCTTTCCCATACCCGACGCAGCGTTTGTCGCCGCAATTGCCTCATATGAAAGCGAGCCGACGACAGAAAGCCGCAACCAAGGAAGCGGTATTCCAAGAGATTGAGAGAGCGAAATCACCGCAATTACAATAGAAACCGCGGGGGCAACGGTAAAAATCGCAGAGCTTTTTACCGTCTTTTTGATTATTTTCATATCCATTCCGATATTCCTTGCCCTGCGAATAGACTTTACAAGAAAATACACGGACTGAGCAAGAACCACAGCTATAATAATCCCAACAATAACGAAAATTATCGGATGGTTAATATTAAACTCCATATTTTTGTTTTCCCTTCGTTTGTTTTATATATATTGTATCACCTTTACAGGAATTTTTCAAGTACACAGGCGACCTTCATGATTTAATTTTACAAGCGAAGCCGCCCTTCTCCCGTATGGTATATTTTAAACGGTTTTAAATATATTTTTCAAACTCTGAATATAGCTTTTTCGATAGCTCCTTCATTTCACTCGGCGAAACCTTAAGTATTTGCCTGTCATAGCTCAAAAGCCCGTTCGTTTCATCCTCGACGTCACTCACCTGAGTGAGTACTGCTCCGCACAGCCCTGATCCGACCGATTGAAGCACCTCCCCCTCATAAAGCTCACGAAGCGCCTGCATAAACTTCTCTCTTGAAGCTAAAAATTTATAGCCGTAGGTTTTATCGAGGTTAAATGAATGTCCGTCGAGCTTGCAGGAATATCCGCCGAACTCGGAAAGTATTATCGGTTTTTCGGACGGCTTGAGCTTGACCTTTTTGAAATATACATGCTCGCTCTCCACGTCGCTCAATTGGTTTTTGAACCAGCCCGAAACGGCGTCCCATATTCGCGTGCCGTCGAGCTCCTTTAATTGCGTATATAACCTATCCGCATCATACTGTCCCCAGCCCTCGTTGAATATAGTATAATATATTACAGACGGGTGGTTGTAAAGAATAGTTGTCGTTTCTTCGCAATGCTCCTCGAAAAATTCTCTGCGCCTCTTCGATGGCTTGTGCGAAATTCCTCGCTTTAAACCAAGAGTTGGCAGGACGGTATCCAAAAAGAAATTATATTTTCCGCTGTTAACCATATCCTGAAATACGAGCATCCCGTGTTTATCGCAGTAATAATAGAAGAGCTCCGGCTCGATTTTAATATGCTTTCTCAGCATATTGAATCCACATTCCTTCATCTTAAGAATGTCAAAAATGTAGCCCCTCGGACTGGCGGGCAGATATATTCCGTCGCTGTAATAGCCCTGATCAAGCAGACCGTGACAAAAAATCGGCTTGCCGTTCAGGCAAATAACCGACCTTTCCCCTCTCTTTTCAATACCGACGGTGCGTAAAGCGAAATAGGATGAAACGGTGTCAACGCCGTCTGTAAGCGTAAAATTATAGAGATAAGGTGTATCGGGTGTCCATAAGTGAATTTGTTTGGGAGAGAGGGTTATCGTATCTCCCTCATATTCAAAGAGCTCCTCACCCTCCTCTGTGTAAACTATAATTTGCTTTTTATCTTCTCCGCCCTTCGTGCATATCGTAACGCTGTCGAGGGTAGGCGTGATTTTAAGAGAGCTTATATAATTTTGGGGAACGCTTTCAAGCCAGACCGTCTGCCAGATTCCCGATACTTCGGTGTACCACATTCCGCCCCGTTTTTTAGATTGCTTGCCGTAAGGAAGTTCTTTATCAAGCTCGTCCTCTGCCTCTACTTCAATTATATTCTCGCCTATCCTCACCGCCTCGGTAATATCGAACGAAAAGGGCAGATACCCTCCTATATGAGAGCCGACGCTCGTCCCGTTTATTTTCACCTGCGCCTTTTGGTCTACCGCGCCGAAATTGAGCAAAATTCTGCCACGGTTAAAGCCCTCCTCGATATTGAAGGTACGACGGTAAATATATTTTTCCCTCTCTTTTTTTGTCCGTTCTATGCCCGAAATTCTCGACTCAGGCGGAAACGGTACTGTAATTTTGCCTATTTTTTCCTCGTTATTTTCAATTTTGGAAAACAGCTCCCATTCTCCGCAAAGAGAAAAATAGCTCTCTCTTTTTAACTGCGGACGGGGATATTCCTCTGCCCACGAGCGCTCGTCATCCTCAAACGGCGTTTTGAGGTTTTTGTTTAATCGCGGCTTATTTCCCGAGAAATGCGCTATAACAGCCGTAACGATGATAGTAACGACAGCGACCGCCAACGCCGCCATAAATATATTCCGGTTAGGAATAAATGAAGTCGTACCGTCTGAATTTAAGATAAGCTCGGCGTTTGAAAGCACCGTTTTTCCTATATACGGTCCTAAGATACCGGGGACTAAGACCTGCGAAACAATTCTCACCCCCTGAAATCTGCCCGCCTGTCCTGCAGGTGTTAAATCTCTGATTTTTGCGCCAAAAACCGCCATACCCGACAAAAATCCGCACATCATAAAAAGCGAGCCGACGAAAACGGGCGCCTTCGACTCAAACGCAAAGAGCAGCCCATATCCGACGCAGAGCGCCGCAAGCGAGATAAACGCAGATGTCGCAAAGCCCTTTTTGTCATACACTCTGCCCCATATTGCCGAAACGACGGAAGCGACAATGACCGCAGGCGCCATTATCAAAACGTAGTCCGCCATGCCGAGCGATACCTCGTAATAAATAATGAGATACGGCATAAAAATCTGAATGGAAACGTTAAAAAGCAAAAAGCAGATAAGATACAAATAAAGTGGCGCATTATTCTTTACAGTCGAAGGCAAAAAGCTGTAAATAACGTCGCCGAGGTATCTTCCCTCAGACGCCTTGATTTGTGGATTTTCTATTATAAAAAAGCCGAGTATACCGATAAGTATAACGACTGCGCCGATAATTGTAAAAATTGTCACCCAGCTTTTCTGAAGATTTAAGTCAAACGCCATAAATCCGCCAAATACGACCAAAATCGAGACGAGAGGCATCATTGCGTTTATCCCCTCGGCTGCGCCCCTGTTTTTTGAATCGACGCTATCGGTCAGCCACGCGTTAAAGGCGGCGTCATTTGCGCTTGAGCCGAAGAAGGTCATAAGACAGTCAAAGGCGATTACGAGCGAAACGCAAACCGAAGAGAGCGTCATTGTGGCAGGAATAATTCCGCCTATAAGGTCTGCCCTTATCAGTGAAAAGCCGAGAATTGAAATCCCCCAAAATATGTAGCCGCCGCAGATAAATATTTTCCGCTTTCCAATCTTGTCGGAGAGCGCTCCCATAAAAATCGTGGTGAGAGTCGCCACGATTGCGCTCGCGGCAACCATGACCGAAATTTGTGACGCCGACGCATTAAACATCTTATATATAAACACGTTCAGGTACATATTTTCAATTGTCCACGCGACCTGCCCCATTAAACCGAACAAAACCAACGCAAACCAAAATTTTGCCGACATTCTCGTTTTCATCAGATACCCCCGTTTTATAACGAATTTCTACTTCT
Organism: Eubacteriales bacterium; assembly: GCA_045587025.1. Lineage (GTDB taxonomy): Bacteria > Bacillota > Clostridia > Oscillospirales > CAG-272 > UBA1740. Next base: position 12,360 of record JAZNBK010000020.1, on the reverse strand, counting down.
CATATTATACCTCTTTTTGATGCTTTTTTCAATGCTATTTACTAAAAGAAATGACAAAAACCTTTTCGGAATACGCATAATTTTGTAGCGGCAAAAATATAATACAGTATAACTCTTTTTATGAGGTTTATTATGGATAACAAAAAAAGCAATTTGGGCCTGTGGCAGCTTGTGGGCTTTGCCTTCACCTCTTTTTTAGGTACGATTTTGCATTTCCTCTATGATTGGATCAATAGTAGCTTTGCCGCTCTTTTTTCGGGTGTAAATGAATCTACCTGGGAGCACATGAAGCTCTTGTTTTTTCCTATGCTTTTATTTGCGATTATAGAAAGCTTTTTTATAGGCAAGCAGTACAGCGCCTTTTGGTGTATCAAGCTAAAGGGGACGCTTCTCGGCCTTGTTCTGATACCTGTATTATTCTACACCTATAACGGAATTTTCGGAAAATCGCCCGACTACGTGAACATTGCAGTTTTCTTTATTTCCGCCGCCATCGCTTATTTATGGGAAACAAAAGCTTTTAATAAAGAGGGCTATGATTGCAAATCCTCAAAAGGCGCTATTCTCGCTTTTTGCGCAATTGCGGTTTTATTCTGGATCTTCACATTCTCGCCCCCTGAAATTCCTTTATTCCAAGACCCGATAAGTATGCTTTACGGCATACAAAAATGAAAGAGAAAAGGCGTTTGCCGTGTGGCGAACGCCTTTTTTGTTATTTAAAAGCAAAGTTATGTTTACTCCTCGTCCTGTGTTTCGCTCCAGACTGTTATCTCTTTATCCTTATACTTCTTAAAGAAGATTTTGCGACGGAAGAGATACACGGTATAGAGAAGCCAGAGCAGGAAAAAGATAGCGCAAGCTATAATGGAATTAACCAGAGAAGAACCCGCGAAATTAAGCAAAAACAGTAACGGAGCTATTAAAATCATCGCAGGAAAGGTTGATTTTATATACAAGCTTGACGTAGGCGTTTTAAGCTCGGGATCTATTTCCTTCATCAAAATCATTCCGTTCGATACGGTGCCGGTCAAGGTGCCGAAGCTCATAAGGAAAAATTCATGCTCAAAGCCCTTGAAGCAATGCTTTGCCGTCTTTTTGATGTAAACATAAGTTATTACTGCTCCGATAACCGATAAAATAATTATCGGTAAAATGTAATTCTTTATATCACGAATTTCAATTGCCGCAACTCCCGCAACAATCATAAGGTCAAAGGCAAATCCGGAAATTCTATCCATCTGATAATTATTTATATATTCCCTCTTCATCCAGGAACGCTTTTTCAAATATTTTACCACGAGCTTTATCATAATTGCGCCGATAGCAGCCCACATAAAGTTAAAGCCCCACGCAATGCTGTTTGTGAAATCCGAAAGAATTCCGAGCAGACACATAATTCCAAACGCTATTAAATAAGCGACGGCGACGAATCCCACCTGAACCGAAAACTTATCCACGGACTCACTGTCGGGAATTTCATTTCCGCTTGGATTGGTGAGGTCTATATGCTCGGTTTTATATAGCGACGCTTCTCTTATATTCAACTGTTTTTTCTTTTTGTAGTAGTTGATGTAGAATATACCGAAAACAGAAGCTACAATAAAGCCAATGGAAGCAAGAGAAAGACCAAAGCTTCCATTTCCCGAAAACTCTGTTGCCGGCTCGTTTGTAAAGTTAATATCCCAGGCAAGCGCGTTTCCGGGACCTTGTCCGTACGCAAGCGGTAAAAGCAAGCCGCTTATGTATGAAACAACCGTTTTCCCGTAACGGGTAAGCAAAAAGATAATTATGGTAACTCCAAGTCCAACGAAGGCCTGAAGCATATACACTCCGCCCTGTAACGCGGCAAACTCGGAAACCTGAGATTTTCCTACCTTCATTTTCGCCTTTTCGGTTTTTAACGTCATAGCCGCAAAGCCAAGCCCAAGTCCGTGATAGGTAACTACCTGCATACAATGCAAATCTACAAGCTCAATCTTGAAGCAATGCTTGAAGACGATATTTACAATAAGCAAGACGAATCCGCCTATCAAAGCAGACGGAATCAAGCATTTTTTGAAAAAAGGAACGTAATTCCTCAAAATGTTACCAACAAGCAGAAAAACCAAAAGAAGTCCGATTTGGAAAAGCACGTCCCAAACAACATCGTAATTAGCAAGGGTAAAATCCCAGCTTGTCACCACATTATCCATATTTCTTCCTCCGTGAAATTCTTTGTAATATTTTTATACGCAATTAAAGCCCTAAAAAGTGCGGCTCGCCCTTTTCTGATTTCGTATTGACTGCGTGCCAATATATGTTCAGATACTTCAGGGCATTAAAATGATTATCTCCCTTAATCTGATAAATCTTGTTCCCTGTATAGATGTTCAGCTTGTTTTTCCCAAGCACCGTTGCAGAGGAAACCTGATCGAAATTGAAAACAAACCTGTTTCTTTTTGTTAAAATTTCAAATCTGTCGGCAAAAATACTGATTTTCGCCCTTCTGTCTATTACAATTTTTTTATCACAATATATGTTATCGTAAAATCCCGCAAAATCTTCGAAAATCGACTTTTCTGCGTATGGCGAGAGGTCAAGCTGAAGGACAAAGCTGCTTTGAGCGTCATACCAATCCTTTACGTAGGTGTATGGGAAGTCAAAGCCAACTCCATCGAGGCGCTTGTTTTGTGTGTATTCAATCTGTCGGGCGCATCGCTTGCAGGTAATTATCCTTCCCTTCGAATGAAACTCCGAAAGTCCGCAATAGGGACAATAATAGATTACTCTATCTAAAAATTCTGCGCTTCTCCTGCTTTTAAAATTCGAAGAGTCCTCTCGTTCGTCAACGTAGAGCTCCCTTTTTATAATCTCGAACAGCTCTTCATCGCTTTTGTCCTTATATTCCTCATAAGGAATGACGGAAGAAAAATACGCCCTCATTTTTCCCCTTCTTATACAGTTGCTCCATCGTGGCTGAACGCCGTATCCACCCTCTATTCTGAAAAACGCGACAGGCATTTTCAACGCCTTCGCAAGCGAAGAAACCGATGGCTTCATGTGCTCCGTCGTTCCGCTATATGTACGATTTCCCTCCGGCGCCATCGCTATCGTTCCTCCCCCTCGCATAATGCGGAAGCAATTTTTAATTGCCGCAACGTCGGAAGTGGATTTTCTGAACGGAATCGGCGCTACAAGATAGCTTATCAGACGTGAAATCCATTTCTTTGAAAACAAATCCTCGCTTGTAACGTAATAAACGTGCTTTGGGAAAGCAATCGACACAAAAAACTGGTCAAATGAGGTCTGATGATTAAAGAGTATAAAGCAGGGCTGATTTTTATCTCCCTTATATTTTTCTATTTTTACGCCGTATATAATCCTTGCGTATATATGGAATAACGGCGCAAGCAGGAATCTCACCACGGTGTGCCGCGGTCTTATCCACTTCTTATTTTTCTTTTGTTTCATAAAGCATTAAACGCGAGAAGCGATATGAACGCCCCTCAATATGTTCCCTTCGGCATAATTTTTAATCAAATTTCCTTAAACGTCCATAGTATTATTATCTCAAATTTTGTCGCGAATTTCAATAGTTTTTTCAGAATAATGATTTTTTACCATATCTTTCGCCGCTTTTGAAATTCAAACGTTCTATTCTCCCATATAAGAGAGATTAATTCTCAAGCTCCTCGGAAAGCGCCGTCCATTCGTCCTCGTATTCCTTCTCTTTTTTCCTGATTTCGTCAAGCTCGCTTTGAATTTCCGTAAGCTTTTGATAATCGGAACAGACGAGCTCGCTCTCGGTCTTTTTATTTAATTCTTCTATTCGGACTTCACATTCCTCTATCAACGCTTCTAATTTTTCTACTCTTTTCTTCTTTTTGTCGAGCTCCTTTTTAGGAGAAAAATTTCTCTCCTTTTTCGGCTTTTTCTCCTCGATGAGAGCAGTTTCCTGTTCTTCTTGCAGAAGGTTCTCCGCTTCTCTTTTCTTTCGCTCGTATTCTTCGTAATTACCGTCGAAATACTCTGCTCTGCCGTCTTTAAAGACAAGCAACCTGTCAGCTATTTTTTTGACAAAATATCGGTCATGAGAAACGAAAATTACCGTCCCCTCATAATTCGTCAGAATTTCTTCAAGCGTCTCCTTGCCTATGATGTCCATATGGTTGGTCGGCTCGTCTAAAATAAGCACGTTTGGATGCTTGTTGAGCATTTTACACAGCGCAAGACGAACCTTTTCACCGCCCGAAAGCGTGGACGCCGTCCTGAAAACGTCATCTCCCGAAAACTGAAATGCGCCGAGTGCGCTTCGCACCTCCGTATCATTTAAAAAGGGAAACTCTCTTGCGTAAATATCGAATACGGTATCATCTCCGCTTAATTGCGCAAGCTGCTGGTCAAAATATGCAAGCTCGGTGTTATATCCGAACTTATACTCCCCCGAAAGAGCATTAACCCTTCCCATAAGCGTTTTCAGCAAGGTCGATTTGCCAATTCCGTTTCCGCCTATGATACCTATTTTCTGCCCTCTTTCAAGATTGAAGGAAACCTCGGCAAGAGGGCTGTCATAGCCAATTAAAAGCTTGGATACGCTTAAGACCTGTCTTGAGCTTTGTGTTTTCGGCTGGAAATTTGATTTATACGTCTTTGTATCGTATCTGTCGGGCGCCGAAATAATCTTCATATGCTCGAGCTGCTTTATTTTGGATTGGACCATCTTCGCCTTCGTTGCCTTATATCTGAATCTTTCAATCAGACGGTTAAGCCGTTGAATTTCCGCCATCTGAGCGTCGTGGTCCTTTTGCTGCTTAATGTAGTTTTCTCGCTTCTGTCTTTCAAAATCCGAATAATTACCCTTGTAGCATCTGGTTTCGCCCCACTCAATTTCATATACCTTGTTTACGATTCTGTTCAAAAACATTCGGTCGTGCGATACGATCACCAAGGTAGATTTATAGCTCTTTAAATACTGCTCAAGCCACTCTATCGTTTCTATGTCAAGGTGGTTTGTCGGCTCATCTAAAAGAAGCACGTCGGGCTTTGTCAGGAGCATTTTTATGAATGCTATTTTCGTGCGCTGTCCGCCTGAAAACTCGGAAAGCGGCCGCTTTTCGTCCTGTAAGGAAAATCCGAAGCGACGAACCATAGACTGATATTCCTTCTTGTAGGTAAGCCCGCCTGACGCTATATATCTTTCATTAATGCTCGAAAAAACGCTTATACTGTCTTGGTCGCCCTGCTCTATTTTTTCAAGCAGCGTCTGCATTTGCTTTTCCATATCGATGAGATTTGAAAAAACCTTGCGTACCTCGTCAATCATAGGCAAGCTCTCGTCTTCAAAGGGGGTCTGCCGCAAATAGCTGATTTCAGGATTTCCCGCCTTAACTATGCGAAATTCATTTTCCCCCGTCCCACACTCAAGCTCAAGCTCGCCCATAATCGCCTTTAGCAGAGTGGTTTTTCCGCATCCGTTTCTTCCTACAATAGCAATTTTCTCGTTTTCATTGATTTCTATATCAATGTTTTCAAGAACCATATCGCTATCATAGTAAACGGCGCCGTTAATTATTTTATACTGCATTCTTTTTCTGATCCTTTTAAGTTCTTAGCATCGTCAAGAACGTAAACATTACTTGTCAAGCTCTTATTATAGAAGCTCTATAAAAACGTAATACATCAATGGAATTGTAGCTATTGATAGCACGCTGGAAACTATAGCCATTGAAGCTCCCGTTTTTGTATCTCCGCCGTATGCCGCAGGGTAAATGATTGTATTCATTCCGAGCGGCGTGCCAAAGCAAATCAGAGCAAACATCATAATTTCCTTGCTTGCGCCAAGCAAATTCAGCAATAGCAAAAAGACACTCGGCAATACTATAAGTCTTAAAATGCTAACTATGTAAACCTTTTTGTTCGAAACAATTTCCCGCAAGTTATATCCGCCGATTATAATGCCTGCCATAACCATTCCTATCGGGCACATACATTTTGAAGCGCTTTCTAACGCGTTAATAGCAAAATCGGGGAAACATTTTGCAAGGCCGAGAATACCTAAAATTATACCTAACAGAAGGGAAATCATAGGAGGGGCAAGAAGTCCCTTTTTGAGATTTTGCATAACCTGCTTATTTTCCTTCGGAACAAGCACGTAAAATCCCCAGGTTGAGCAAAGAAGAGTGCTGAACAGGCAGAAAATAATATACTTATACAACGTTTCATCGCCAAACATTCCCAAAATGATAAAGTTCCCCATAAATCCGTAATTTCCGAACGTCAATGCGTATTTGTAAATATTTCTTTGATACTCCTGCTCCATACCTGCGGATTTACGTATAAACAGGCGTGATACAGGATAAGCAATAGCAATAGCAATCAGGATAATAACGGCTCCGTAAATAATCAGCTCCGTGCTTTTTTTAAAGCTTTCTACGTTGCAATAGCTCAACATATTAATTATATTAAGCGACGGCAAAAATATATAGGTTTCAAGCTTTGCCAACGCTATTCCCGTATTTTCGGGAACTATTTTCTTCTTCCTTAAAGCATATCCTAATGCGATTAAGGTCGCCATCATCAGCATCTGGCTCAATGTCAGAAAAAACACTTCTCTTTTATCAACTCCAACTGTTATTGTATATTATTGTTTACATAAAATGCAAATTCAATGTGTTTTTCGGAGAGACGGTATTTCGGCATAAGCTCAGGACCGCAGGAGTTCGAGCCGACGCCCGAATTCTTATAGTCAATTCTTACGTTCGTCGAATTGTCCTCTACAAGCTTGTCTGTATGACCGCTATTCTTGATAACGACGCTGTTATAGTGCGAAACGTTAAATTCAAACTCTGTATCAGCAGTAAAGGAAAGTCCACCCTTAAAGCTCAATTCCTTCGCTTTAGTATGATTTCCGTGCTCCTGCGGCTTTATGTAGTTTACGTATTCGCGCTTTGCATCACTTTCAAATTTAGCCACTCTTGCGTGTAAATTCATATCGCAATAATTTTCGAGCTCGCCCATTCCGTAATAGGAGAACTTATCCTTATCATATGCAAGCTTAAAGTCGAAGCCGAGACGCTGCAGCCAGATACAGCTGTCCTTAATATCGCCGCAAAGCTCTACCTTCAATTCACCGTTTTCCATAAGCGTATATGTAAGCTTGTATCTGAAATAGGGGGTTCTGGCAACACCCGAAACGCTTCCGTTAAAGCTGACGAAGTTTTCACCTACCGTGTAATCGTACGCCTTTATAAACGATCTGTCGATATTTTCGCCCTCCCAGATGTTGTGCCATACCCACTTCACTCTTATCTTACGCTCGTTGTCGGTAGGCGCTCTCCATGCGCTTATCTCTGTCGGAGCGCAGAGCTGCTCTTCGCCGTTTATTATAATACTCTCGAGCATTCCCGAGTGCTTGGAAAACGTATATGAAGCGTCCTCGCCCTTTATTGTGATTTTATTCTTTTCTTCGATAATTTCCGACTTCTTTGCAGGAGCTTTTTCGAGCTTTTCACACGCAACAGGCAGCTGCATCTGCTTCATTGCTACCTCGTAGCCCGTGTCGTCTGTCAGAGTTACCGTCACGTATGCGCCGAGCTTGCAGCTCTTTGGCATTGCAAAGGAAAGCTCTATCGAGCTTTTCGGCGCAACGTCGTAACGACCGCTTACACTCTCTATAACCTCTCCGTCAAGCTCTACCTCATATTTAAGCGTATATTCGTTGAGGTTTGTGAAATCGTAAAGATTAGTTAGCAAAATCTTGTTGTCGTTAAGCTCGCAGCTCATATACTGATACGCTGCCTTGAGGTTGTACGAGCCCGCCTTGAAGCTTCTGTCAGCAAACACAAGCCCGTCACAGCAGAAGTTGTCGTCGTGCGTTTTTTCACCCTCAAAATCGCCGCCGTATCTCGCCACGCCGTCAACCATAACGGTATGGTCGCACCATTCCCATACGCAACCGCCGATAAGCTTCGGATATTTATAAATGGCTTCCATATAGTCAATCATTTCTCCGGGGCCGTTACCCATAGAGTGAGCGTATTCGCAGAGGAAGTACGGTCTGTCTATGCTGTCGTCCTCGGCGAGCTTGGAAATATGCTCAACGCTCTCATACATTCTCGAATGAAGGTCGGAGCCGTCCGCCAAACTCTTATCACCGCTAAGCTCCGACATAAGAGAAGCGTCCGCCGCGTGCGCCAAGCGCTTTTTGTCGGTTTTTCTAAGGTAATCTACCATCGCCTTGTTTGCGTCGCCAAAGCCGCTCTCGTTTCCTATAGACCAAGAGAAGACAGAGGTATGGTTTTTATCTCTTTCGTACGCTCTCTCCATTCTGTCCATAAATGACGGCAGCCACTCCTTCTGGTTAGAAATCCAGAGAGGATTATCTATGCAGTCATAGCCCAGATATCCTGCCTCACGGCAGGTAAATCCGTGAATTTCCATATCCGTTTCAAGCATTACGTAGAAGCCGAGCTCGTCGCACATATCGAGGAATTTCGAGGTGGGAGGATAGTGAGAGGTTCTTACCGTATTTATATTGAGCTGTTTCATAAGGATAAGGTCCTTTCTCAGCTCCTCGTCGCTCATAGTCCAGCCCTTCTCGGGATGCGTATCGTGGCGGTTTATACCCTTTAGCTTAACCGAAACGCCGTTCACCAAAAATTCGTATTTTTCGTTTATCGAATAGGTTACAAAACCGATTTTTTGTCTTATGATTTCATCCTTATACTTAAAGAGCAAGGTGTAAAGCTTCGGCTTTTCCGCATTCCAGAGAACGGGCTTTTCTACTGTAAACTCTGCTTTACCACTCGCATTTTTGACACCAAGCTCCTTGTCGCCGTCGCAAAGAGTAATTTCAGCTTCGCCCTCAAAGTCGATTAAAATTCTGTTATCCTCAGTAGTTATACTGATGTCCTTTATATGTCCCTTCGGTCTTGAAAGTAGATATACGTCACGGAAAATTCCGCTGAACCTGAAGCAGTCCTGGTCCTCGAGATAGCTTCCGCTACACCATTTTCTTACCTTAACGAGAAGCTTGTTTGCTCCCTTTTTAACGTATTTTGAAATATCAAATTCGGACTGCATATGAGTTCCCTGAGAATATCCGACGTATTCGCCGTTCACGTAAAGCTCAAGGCAGGAGGCGACGCCCTCGAAAACGATATAGGTGTCTCTTTCGATATCGGAAATTTCAAATTCCCTTGCGTAAACGCCCATTGGGTTTTCTGCAGGGACGTAAGGCGGATCAACGGGATAGGGATACGCCGAGTTCGTGTAATTGGGGTTTTCATAGCCGTGTATCTGCCAACAGGACGGAACGGGGATTTTCTTCCATTCCTTTTCTATCTCGCCTTCCTCGTAATCTCTCTCGTAGAATTTAAAATCCCATTCGCCGTTTAAGAGTGTATAAGCCCCCTCGTTTTCGGGAATATAAAACGCCCTTTGCTTTTCTCTGTTCTCGCTTATGTGGGATAAATCCTCATAAAATCTCATATTGATTTCTCCTTTATGCTATCTCTGTTTTTATAAATTCATAAGGTTCTTTCTTTGTTTGTAAATGCGCTTATATTATACCATATCACCACAGTTTTTTCAACAATCTATGGAAAAAACTCAAAAATATAGGCGTGAAAAGCAAAAGAATAAAAGACAACCCTTGCTTGCTAACGAAAAAATAACTCAAAAAAGCACTTATGACAACAAAAGATTTCATAAATGCTTTGTCTGCGCTGAATTCGCTTTCGGGCATACGCTGATAGTGAGAGCCGCCCGACATCTCGCTGTCGGGCGTCTCATTTTTTGCTTTTAAGTTATTATTTTGTAATCTGAACCTCGTATGAAAGGTCGCTTACAAGCTCTTTTATCTGTGATTTGTAAAGAGCTATCTCACCGTTCATCTCGTCAAGATTGTCGTATGTCACCATATACTTCTCAGCCAATACTCGCAAGTAGCTTCCTGCGCTCTCGGTATTGATAATGTCCTGTATCGCAGCGTTTACCTCATCTCTTGTGGACTCATCTGTAATTCCACGCTTGATAAGACCGTTTTCAAATACGTACTGCATGTCTCTTATCTCTATGATAAGGTCTCTCTTCAAAACCTCGAGGTCCCAAATCTGCTTAGCAATAGCTGTCTGGGGGTTGGTCGCAAGGTTTGCAATATCGACACCTGCCGCCAACTGAGCAGCGGTATAGCTGCCTACGGTATGCTCGTCGAGCTTCAATGTATACGTGCCCTCGCTAAGTCCTTCTACCTTTATAGTTTCAGAAAAATACTCTTTTCCTTCGCCGATAAGCTCAAGAGCTGCTTTAAATTCCTCTGTTTCATAGAGAGAAACGCCCTGTGGCTTGTAGGTAAAGGTAACGCCATCTTCGGTAGCAACTAAGTTTTCAACAGCTGCGCCCGAAGCGTTCTGCGCGCCTGTGGTCGCATTGATCTCAACTCTCGCCATATGGTCGCGGTAATTCACACCGTTTGCAACAGGAGTGCCCACAAGCGAACCGATAGCGCCGTATACGCAAGCGAACGGACCCTTGTAACCGTCAAAGTGAGTTCTGTCTGTGCCCATAATAGAAACGTATTCACCATCAGCCGCCGTCGCCTTTAACGCCGCGTTGAGCTTAAGCTCTGTCGTATAGTAATCAGCGAAGCGGAGCCCTTCGTTTTGACTTGCATAGATCTCAAGCTCTGCCGCCATTTCAGGGAATACATATTTCATACCGTACCAACAATTCTTTGTAGAGTGGAGCGCGCGGTCCTCGTCATACATAACGGGAGATGCAAAAATAACGTCAATTCCCTTTGCGTGCGCCTGCGTGTAAACCGACTCCATATGATATAAATAAGTATTACGCTCTGATATAGAACTGCTTTCCAAAAGACGAGCTTGTATCATTGCTTCAATTTCATCATCAGTTACTGCATCAAATGCCACCTTGCTTTCATATACCTTAGTGCCAATCGTCAATGAAGAGGGATAGGAATAAAGACCTGCGCTGCCCAAATCGTTTATAGCGAAGCCGACAATTACGCCGTCCGCATTTGTGTTAAGCACCTCACGCTCTAAGCGGCTGGCATACGTATAGCTACCAAACGTGGTGTAATTAGTGGTCTGCGCGCGCTGACCTGAAACGCCTGCGTTATTAACGTTTATGAATGCGTTTCCGTACTGCGACTGAAGATATGCGTCGTATACAGTCATAATCAACGCGTATGCGGTATTGCTGTCGCCGAGGAAAACGAGATTATACGTATCTGCCGCCTCGATATCGGAATAATTTCTGGGAACTACGACCTTCTCGGTTTCCCAATTTGCAAAAATCTTCTCAAATTTTTCGATTGCAAGTGCGCCCGTTGTCTCGTTATAATAAACTATAAGGTCGTTGTCTTCTATAACTACGCCATACTTGCTATCGTCGTTTTTCAGATAAATCTTATAGGGCTTTCCTGTGGGAGAGGGCTCCGCATCAGAACGCACGGCAAGATTTGTTCCGAGCACGGAATAGAGAATTTCATTAATCTGCCGAGAAAACTCCTTTCCCGAACCGGGAAAGGAGCTTTCATATACAACATCAAATTCGCCTATATTATGGCCTGCAACGGTAGCGCCCTGATAGCTTGTGCCGTCTATTTCGTTAAGAACCTTATATATCATATCATAGGTGTAACCCACATTATACATATATCTTGAAAGTTCTTCGAGAGAAACTGCTTCGCCGTTTTCACCGCCGCCAACAGCTTCTGATGTCATATCTGCATAAATAATAAATTCTAATCCTTTTGCATCCTTAATTACTGCGTAACCACGGTAAAGAAGGTCTGCCTGATAATATTGAGCCGTCTGATACACGTCGCTCTTGAAGGTCGTGGTGTATGCAAAATTAAGAACAGGTCCATCGTCTGTAAGGAATTTTCCTACCTTCTTTTCCTCTGCCTGAGTTCCGTCATAAACCTCGATAATAGACATTCCGTTCGTCTTGCAGGAATGATCCTCGAATGCTGCGGAATTGTATTTTCCGTCTACTGTGGGAACTACCACGTCTTCGATTGTTCTATTCGCTGCGTTCGCCATAATAGCACCGACGATTACTTCATATCCTGCTGCTTCAAGCTCCTCAAGAGTAGCCACGTCTATTCCGTAGAGAGAACGAAGTCCGGGGTAGCTTACCGTTCTTGTCTGGTAACCCAAGAATTCAAGAAGTTCGCCTGCCGCATCTATTAAGCTGTTTTCGACTTCAATTGCTTCTTCGATTGCTGTCTCATAAACATCTTTAATTTCTGCTTCGTTATCACCAATATTGTAGTTCTTCAACGCCTCGTTTACAACATTCTTTCCAACACTTGTGAGCTCAGAATACTTAGTAATATCAAGCTCGAACTTGTTT
>JAZNBK010000019.1:0-26416 GCA_045587025.1 Eubacteriales bacterium | reverse complement strand
TTTTGGGCGTTTTTTATTTTAAGGAGAAAAGATATGGGAAAACTGCGATGGCAAAAAAAGAAAACAATTACAAAATACAAATAAATATAAAATAATATAAAATAATAAGGATGAAAGCTATGAAAAAAATTATTTCTTTAATTTTGGTATTAATATTCGTTTTTACTGTATTTTCATTTACGTCTTGCAAAAATGAAAAGGAAACGATAGGTATAATTCAATTCGGGCCTCACGAGTCGCTTAATAATTGTTATAAGGGAATTATGGAAGCGCTAAGCGAAGAAATTGATTTGAATTCGTATGACATTGAATACGTCAACAGTAATTTTGCGTCCGAGGTTTCCCTGGCTCAGGCAAAAAAGATGGTAAACGGTAACGCAAGGATTATAATAGCGATAGCGACGCCTGCCGCAATAAACGCAGCAACGGCGGCGGTAGGAAAAGACACGCCTATCGTCTATTGCGCCGTTACCGACGCCGAGCAGGTCGCCAATTTTCAGAATATGACAGGCACAAGCGATATTCCCGATTTTAATGCTCAGCTCGAGCTTGTCACGTCGTTTTACGGTAGACCTGACGTGAAGATAGGCGTTCTTATGTCCACTGAGGAATCGAGCGACTCTATACAGCTTGCGGCACTAAAGGACGCATCGAAAAAATATGAGGGAATGACAATAGAGGAGGAGGTCGTCTCAGACGTTACGACTATCGACGTTAAGGTAAACGCCCTTATAAGCCGAAATATCGACTGCATCGTAAATCTTCTCGATAATACTATCGTTGGAAAGCTACAGAATATTCTTTCTATCGCAAATAACGCAGGAGTTGCCGTTTTTGGAAGCGAAATAGAGCAGGTAAGGGCAGGGTGTCTTGCTTCTGCCTCTATAGATTATATAACGGTAGGGCGTATGGCGGGAGCGCAGGCAGGTGAAATTTTAAACGGTAAAGCGCCTGATGAGGTAGCGCCGAGAACTATGGAAAATCAAACCTTCTTTTGCTACAACAGCGAGGTGCTTGATCGCTTTCCCGAGCTTAAGAAGCCAAGCGATATAGAGATAAGCGACGTAAAAGCAGATTGAAGGAGATAGTTATGTTGTTTTTGAACACGACCGTGTACGGTATACAGCTCGGGCTTTGCTACGCAATAATCGCTCTCGGAATGTATATAGCGTACTCAATTTTAGACTTCCCCGACCTGTCGGCAGACGGAACTTTTCCGCTCGGCGGGGTAGTCGGCACGATATTGATTTATAAATTGTCATTTCCTCCGTCTTTAGCGATACTCGGCGGCTTCCTTTCGGGTATGGTTATGGGCGCAATAACGGGCGCGCTTCACGTGAAATTCGGGATAAGTAAGCTACTGTCCGGAATTATAGTGATGACGGGGCTGCTGTCGGGTACGTTGGCGCTCACGACTATACTTACGGGCAACGGCTTTCCTACTACGAATTTTTCCTATACGGCGCACGGTTTTGACGGAATATTTAATGAAGGTCATAGCGTTATGAACGATACTCACGTGATTTTGCTTTTGCTTTTGATAGTTCTGGCAATAAAGATAGGGCTCGATCTGTTTTTTTCGACCAAGCTCGGTTTTATGCTTATAGCCACGGGTAGCAATGAATGTTTTGTAACCTCGCTCGGCAGAGATGCGGGGAATTATAAAATTTTAGGACTTTCGCTCGCAAATGGGCTTGTCGGTCTTGGGGGAGCGCTCTACGCTCAACTCACAATGAACTATGATAACACCTCAGGCGCAGGAAAGGTCGTACTTGCGCTCGCCTCGGTAATAATCGGCCTCGCTTTGTTTTCAAGGGCAAGAATAGTAAAGCCCACTACAAAAGTAATAATAGGCGGGATAATCTATTCGCTTTGCTTGAATTATTTCACGCTTTTGGATAAAAACGGAACGTATCTAAAGCTTATGAATGCGCTCAGCTTTGCGCTTATCTTGATTTTCAATTCAACGCTCGAAAAAAGCCCGCTCCTGAAGAAAAGGAAAAACAAAATTATTCAGACCGAGAGGGAAACGCTGTGATAGAGCTTGTGGGTATATATAAAAAATTCGGAGACGGCGGCGTATCGGAGACAGTCGTATTTGATAACTTCAATTTTAAGGTTGAGGACGGAGATTTCGTTTCGCTCGTAGGAGGGAACGGAAGCGGAAAGACCACTCTTTTAAATCTCATTACAGGGACTATTGAAGCGGACGAGGGAAAGATTTTGTTTGACGGCAAGGATATATCCGGGCAAAAGGAATTCCTTCGCGCAAGAAAAATAGGCAGAGTGTATCAGGATACCAAAAACGGCGTTGCGTGCGCTATGACGGTGGCGGAAAACTTGAGCTTGGCGAGCAATAAAGGTAAGAAATACGACCTCTCGCGAGGTCTTTCCAAAAGGGATTTAGCATCTTATAGGGAAATACTTTCGAGCGTAGAGCTTGGGATTGAGGATAAAATGGACGTAAAAATGGGCGCTCTGTCGGGCGGACAGAGACAGGCGCTGTCGCTCATTATGGCGACGATGACGCCTATCGACGTCCTTATCCTTGACGAGCATACCTCGGCGCTCGATCCAAAAACGGCTGATGAAATTATGCGCCTGACCGAGCAAATTGTATATAGCAAAAAAATTACAGCGCTCATGGTAACGCATAACCTGAGAGACGCAATTAAATACGGAAACCGCCTTTGCGTAATGAAAGAGGGAAGAGTCGCCCTTGATTTAAGGGGAGAAGAAAAGCGAAATACGTTTGTCGAGACAATTTTATCTGAATTTCACCGAGCGTAATGACGAAAAAAAGAAAAAGCGAAAGCCATTTTGCCTTGCTTTCGCTTTTTTTGTAATTATTGAAGCACCTTGCTCAAGAATTCTTGAAGTCGCGGATGCTTGGGATTTTTGAACACCTCGTCGGGCGTTCCCTCTTCTGTGATTGTTCCGTCGTTAATGAAGAGAACTCTATCTGCCACCTCTTTGGCAAAGCCCATCTCGTGAGTAACTACAAGCATCGTAATACCGTCTTTTGCGAGGTCTTTCATAAGGTCGAGAACCTCGCCTACCATCTCGGGATCAAGAGCGCTTGTCGGCTCGTCGAAGAGCATTACCTCGGGGTCCATTGCGAGCGCGCGGATTATAGCAATTCTTTGCTTCTGACCGCCTGAGAGCTGGCTCGGATAAGCGTCTGATTTTTCGAGAAGTCCTACGCGTGAGAGCAGCTCGTCTGCTCTTTTGCTCGCCTCTTCGGGCGTTTTTAGCTTGAGCTTAACGGGAGCGAACGTTATGTTTTCCTTAACTGTCATATGCGGGAACAGATTAAAATGCTGGAATACCATTCCCATCTTCTGACGGGCGAGGTCTATCTGAATACTGTTGTTCTCATAAATTTTCTTCATGAGCGCCTTGTATTCAGCGCCTTCGTTTTTTTCATTTAAAAGGTCTTTTTCCTTTATTTCGGCAATTATCTCGGCTCCGCTCTTAGTTCCCGCCATTTTCTTGTAGGTATTAGAAGCTTCTATAACCTCGGGGTGTAAATAGGGATCGACGGGGGTGATAAGCTTTCCGTTTACCCAAATTTCTCCGTAGGTGGGCTTTTCAAGCAGGTTGAGACAACGTAGAAACGTGGATTTTCCTCCGCCCGACGGACCTACAATTACGATTTTTTCTCCGCTCTTTATTTGATAGCTGATGCCCTGCAAAATCATTTTAGTGCCGTCGAAGGTCTTGTAAAGATTTTTAACGTCAATAATAATTTTCTTATCTGTCACTCTTAGCCAACCTCTTTTCTAATTTCTTGAACAGGTAATTGAGCCCGTATACAACAGCGAGATAAATGAGCGCTATTGATATATAAGGGAAGTAGACGTTCATTGTACGTGAAATAACTCTTTCCGCGGCTTTCGTAAGGTCTACAACTCCGAGGAATCCTATAACCGAGGTTTCCTTTAAAAGAGAAATGAACTCATTACCTATAGCTGGCAATACGTTCTTTATTGCCTGTGGCAAAACGATACTTTTCATCGTGGTGATTGAGGATAGTCCGAGCGAGCGTCCCGCTTCTGTCTGCCCTATATCGACAGCGTTAATTCCGCCTCGCATAATTTCGGCGACGTAAGCGCCCGAATTAAGACCGAAGCCGATCATACCTATCAAAACGGCTCTCGTGGACCAAGCGAAAATGATATTGTACGTAATCAAAAGCTGAACTACTACAGGAGTTCCTCTGACTATCGTAGTATATATTTCGCATATCTTATTTAGTATCTTGAGCTTTCCCGTTTGCTTGTTAAACACACGGATAATAGCCACGATAGCGCCTATAACAACACCTATAACGGTAGCAACGATAGCGATAAGAATAGTGTTTTTGAAGCCGTTTAAAAAGAGCTTGTATCTGTCTTCCGCGATAAACGTTTTGACAAAGCCATTTACTAATTTGTCAAACATACGTATTTCCTTTCTATCTTATAAACAAGTAAGCGGGAGGCCGCCGGTCTCCCGCTGTAATATTATATTAAATTAAGCTCCAACTTCCTGTGCCTTTGCGGAGAATTCTTCAACCCATTTGTCAATTGTGCCGTCGGCAATCAAAGTTTCAAGAACCTTGTTTACTGCGTCGAGAAGCTCTTTGTCGCCCTTCGTTACAGCAATGCCGTATTCCTCAACCTCTGCTGCGGGAGTTCCGTCTGCTTTAACGAGAGGGAAGGTCTTGAGGGAGTCGCTGTTAGCAACGATGAGCTGCGCTGTGAGCTTATCTGTAACTACTGCGTCGAGCTTGTCGATAGAAGCTGCAGCAACTGCGGGAGACGTGTAGGGAGTGATAGTAGCGCTACCGAGAGTTCCGTCATTGATGAGATCCTCGATCAACATATCGGAGGTAGTACCCTGCTGAATACCGATCGTCTTATCCTTGAGGTCTTCCAGTGTAGCAGTGGTGGTGTCGCTTGTTTTAACGATAACGTACTGCTCTGTGGAGGAGTAGGGGATAGAGAAGTCAACCTGCTCTGCACGGTCAGGTCTGATAGTGATACCTGCTGCGCCAAGGTCTGCCTTGCCGTTCTGAACAGCGGTGCAAATGGTATCAAAGGAAACGTCGGTAACAACGAGCTCTTTGCCAAGCTCTGCTGCGACTGCTTTTGCGATTTCGATGTCTACGCCGACGATTTCGCCGTTATAGATAAATTCATAGGGAGCGAAGCCCGCCTCGGTGTAAACTACAAGTTTGCTTTCGTCCTTTCCGCATCCTACGAAGCAGAAAAGAGAAGCGAGCATCAAAGCTGCTAATGCAATGGATAAAAGTTTTTTCATAATATTCTCCTTTTCGATGAGTTAATGTTTATTTTTTTGTTTCTCATCTGTTTGATGAATTTATTATAACGCATAAATATTCATTTGTCAACACTTTTTTTGAATAATGTTCAGATTTGTATGATTGCACAAAACAAATGTAAAATAAGACGTAAATATAATATAAATGCACAAAAAACCGTTGTTTTAGCAAGGTGTTTAACAAAATACACAAAAAGAAACGGAGAAACAAATGAATACAACTTGTTGTCAAAATGAATATATTCATAAAATAATGAATAAAAGTCGGAGGCGTTTGACGTCGCCCCCGACTTTTCAGATATTATTTAGGCATTACGCGTTAATATTTTCTTTCTCTGCCTTTTTTGCTTTTGCTTTTTTTGCTGAGCTGGAAACGATTCCTACAAGGGCGACAAGCGCGATAGCGTTAGGAAGAACCATCAAGTAGTTGAAGAAGTCTGTAAGCTCCCAAACGAGATCGTTCTTAAGCGTAGTGCCGAGGAAGATGAATCCAATAGAGATAACAGAGTATACTATGGTAGCCGCCTTGGAGTTCTTGAAGAGATACTGAACGTTTATTTTGCCGAAGAAGTTCCAGCCGATGATGGTGGAATAAGCGAAAAAGAACAGGCAAATTGCTACGAATACGTTGCCGATATTAGGATTACTAAAGACTGCTTGGTAAGCGAGCTGCATAGCGTTTGTCTTAGCAATACCTGCCTCTGCGATAGCGTCAGCATAACCTGCGCCGCTTGCCAGAAGACCACCTTCGCCAACGTAAAGGGTGGATATAACTACAAGGGCGGTAATTGTAAGAACAACAAATGTATCTATAAACACACCTATCATAGCAGCCACACCTTGATCGTGAGGTTTCTCTACGTTTGCCTGAGCGTGAGCGTGAGGGGTAGAACCCATACCTGCTTCGTTCGAGAAGAGTCCGCGTTTAGCACCTTGGCTGATAGCAGTTTTGAGTGCGTAACCGATTCCGCCCGCGATAATGGCGTTAGGTGTGAATGCGTACTTGAAGATAGCGCCAAACGTGGTAGGAATATACTGAATTCTGCATACGAGAATTACAAGACCGCCCAAGAGGAATATACTTGCCATAATAGGAACCATCTTCTCGGTAACCGAGGCAATTCTCTGAATACCGCCGATGAAGATGAAAGCGGAGATTATAGCGAGTGCGATACCGATTATCCAGCCCCACTGAGTATATTCTACGCCGATAGCATTACAGGTAGCTTCAGCTATCGAGTTCGACTGTACCATGCTTCCCATAAATCCGAGAGCGAGGATCGCCGCAATAGAGAAGAAGATAGCGAGGAATTTTCCAAAACCACCCTTGAATGCGCGCTTTATGTAGTAAACCGGACCGCCGTGAACATTGCCGTTTTCATCAGCAATTCTGGTTTCCTGAGCGAGAACCGCCTCAGCATAAATGGTAGCCATACCAAGAAAAGCGATTACCCACATCCAGAAGATAGCGCCTGGACCGCCTATGAGAATAGCGCCTGACGCACCAACTATATTACCTGTACCAACCTGAGCCGCGATAGCGGTAGCAAGCGCTTGGAACGAGCTGAGACCACTCTTGTTCTTTTCGCCCTTTAATTTCATTTTTCCAAAAACCTGCTTAAGCCCTTGACCGAAGCAGCGAATCTGCACGAAGCGAGTCGCAATTGTGAAGATAAGACCTACGCCGACAAGTAAAAAAATCAAAACGTAGTCAGATAAGTAAGCATTTGCCTTCGATACGATAGGCAATAAAAGATTTTCTAAAGATTCAAACATATCCTTAGACCTCCTTAAAATAAAAAATGAGTTAAACAAAACCGTTTAACTCCGAAAATGAATGAAAAAAACCTTCATAAAGACAGGAAAATTTTCGCTCCGTCCTTTTGCCTGAGAGATTCGGTAAAACCTTGCACCTTCGGCACCCTTGCGGACTTCTCCGGAGTTCCCTCCACCTTCAGTTTTTGAAATCCTAAAGGTTTCACAGGAATTGTTCGCTTCGTATTGTAACACATATAAAATGCTTTGTCAATACCTTTGTCGAAAAAAGTTTAAAATTTGAATGTTAGAATGTATTTGTACACTAAAAGTGCGAATACATTTTATTTTTTCCTTTCTTTTTTTGAAAAATTCAAGCCGTAATCGAACGATTTCCGGCTACGGCTTTGTTTTAAACCTTTTAGTATTCCATTTTTTGCAAAAACATATTGATAATTATTTAAATATGTGATATAATTCTATAGATATTGTTAGTGAACGATCGGGGGAGAAGTACTATGGCAAAAATAAATCACAGTGAACTGCCTAGCTCTTTGGCTCTTGCCTTTTTAGGTGATTCGGTGCATAGTCTGTATGTAAGAACGAATGCCGTAAAAAAGGGACTGTCCCGTTCGGGCGAGCTTCACGATATGGCGAACAGATACGTAAACGCCGCATCGCAAGCGCTTTTATATGAAAAAATTAAGGACAAGCTCACTGAGGACGAGCAGGACGTTTTCCGTCGCGCCTCAAACTCGGGACACCTGCAAAAGCCGAAGCACATGACGGCAAAGGAATACCGCACGGCGACCGGCTTTGAGGCGGTGCTCGGTATGTTAAAATGGTTGGGCGAGGATGAGCGACTGTACGAGCTTCTCGATGCCGCGCATTCATTCGAAGAATAATAATAATAAAATGAAAAGGAAACCGAAATGATACAGAAAATTAAAGGCACAATGGACATATTGCCGGAGGAAACACCGTTATTCAGATATATTGAGAGCGTTATGCGTGAGGAGGCGGAGCGTTACGGCTTTGGTGAAATCCGTACTCCCACCTTTGAAAATACCGACCTTTTCGTAAGAGGTGTGGGCGATACCACCGACGTCGTGCAGAAGGAAATGTATACCTTTATAGACAGAGATGAAAACCGTTCTATTTCTCTTAGACCTGAGGGGACTGCATCTGTTGCGCGCGCTCTTATCGAGCATGGAAAATGCGTAGACACCATGCCCCAAAAATTTTATTATATAATAAGCTGCTTTCGTCACGAAGCGCCTCAGGCGGGAAGAAGCCGTGAATTTTTCCAGTTCGGAACTGAAATGTTCGGTAGCAATTCTCCGTATGCGGACGCTACCTCTATTTCCTTGGCATCCTCTGTAATTCGTCGCCTTGGGCTTGATAACGTAAAATTACATCTTAATTCAATCGGCTGTAAGGAATGCCGTCCCCAATACAGAAGCGCTTTGGTTTCTTATTTTTCAAAATATAAGAAGGAGCTTTGCGAGACCTGTAATAAGAGATTGGAAACAAATCCGCTTCGCCTTTTGGACTGCAAGAGCAGTATTTGCTCAAAAATTGCCAAGGATGCGCCAAAGACGCTCGAGCATTTATGCGATAAATGCAAAAACCACTTTGACCAGCTTTGTAAGTGCCTTGACGTTATGAATATTCCGTATACCGTAGATCCTACTATCGTAAGAGGACTTGACTATTATACGGGGACAGTATTTGAATTTATAGCGGAGGGCATCGGAGCGCAGAGCACGGTGTGCGGCGGAGGCAGATACGACGGGCTCGTAGAATCGCTTGGCGGTCCCGCGCTTTCGGGCATCGGCTTTGCTATGGGTATCACCCGCATTATCCTCGCGTTGAAGCAGCTCGGTAAGGATAAAATAGATATCGTAAATCCCAAATTATATATCGCGTCTCTCGGAGATGCGGCGAGCGTAAAGGCGCTTGAAATAGCCGAAAGACTGCGTAGAAACGGTATTTTCGTTGAGTGCGACGTTATGGGAAGAAGCTTAAAAGCGCAGATGAAGTACGCAAACAAACTCAACGCCGACTATACGCTCATTATTGGCGACAGCGAGGTGGAAAGCGGAAAGGCGCAGCTTCGTGACATGAGGGATTCAACTCAAAAAGAGGTAGAGCTGGATAACTTTTCCATTTAAGATAGTGTGATAGACACTTATGGCGCGTCGCGTATCATAAGTGTCTATGTATTATATCGACAGTTATTAGGAGATATTATGAACAGAGAAGATTTTTTGCCGATAAATGCAGATGATATGATAGCTCGAAATTGGGATGCCCCAGATTTTGTGTACGTGACGGGCGATTCCTACGTAGACCACCCGTCCTTTGGAGTTGCTATAATATCGAGAATGCTTGAAGCGCAGGGCTATAAGGTGGCTATCCTGTCACAGCCGGATTATAAAAGCTGTGAGCAGTTCAAGACCTTCGGCAGACCTCGTCTTGGCTTTCTCGTAACGGCGGGAAATATCGACTCTATGGTCGCTCATTACACCGTTTCAAAAAAGAAGCGAAGCTACGATTATTATACGGCAGGCGGAAAAATGGGAAAGCGCCCTGACAGAGCCGTGATAGTATATTGTAACAGAATAAGAGAGGCGTACGGAGACGTGCCGATTATTATCGGCGGTCTTGAGGCGTCCTTGCGCCGTTTTGCGCATTACGATTATTGGGATAACTCGGTGCGCAGGAGTATTCTTGTGGATAGCCGCGCCGATATTCTCACCTACGGAATGGGAGAAAAAATAATAAGCCGTATTGCAGAGCTACTCGACAAGGGAGTTCCGATAAAGAAAATTCACGACGTAAGGGGATGCGTATATCTCTGCAAAAAAGGCGAAAAAATCCATTACGACTATGAAGAGGGCTACGATTACGATACCCTGAAGAGCGACAAAGGGGCGTACGCAAGAGCGTTTGCCCTTCAATATAAGAACACCGACTCGGTAAACGGCAAGGCGATAGTTGAATATTACGGAGAAAAAATACTCGTCCAAAATCCGCCAATGCCGCCGCTTGAGAGGGAAGAGCTTGACAAGGTCTATGCCTTGCCGTACACGAGAAGCTATCACCCCGATTACGAAAAAGAGGGCGGCGTACCCGCAATTAGCGAGGTTAAATTTTCAATTACTCATAATAGAGGATGCTTCGGCGCCTGTAACTTCTGCGCCCTCGCTTTTCATCAGGGCAGAGAGGTGCGTTCGAGAAGCGAGCAAAGCGTGCTTGACGAGGCAGTGAAAATTACCGAGCTTCCCGACTTCAAGGGATATATACACGACGTCGGAGGCCCTACCGCTAATTTCCGCTATCCGTCCTGCGACCTTCAGAAAACAAGGGGCGTTTGTCCAAACAGAAAATGCCTTGCGCCAACTCCCTGTAAGCATCTGAAGGTAGACCATACCGAATATATGGAAATGCTTAAAAAAATAGAAGCGTTACCAAAAATAAAAAAGGTGTTTATACGTTCGGGAATACGCTTTGATTATCTGCTCTACGATAGGGATGACAAATTTTTCGACCAACTTGTTTCACACCATACAAGCGGACAGCTGAAGGTCGCCCCTGAGCATTGCTCAGACAACGTGCTTGCTTATATGGGAAAGCCGCGCATAGCGGTCTACGAGGAGTTTAAGGATAAATATTTTGCGCTCTGCGATAAACATAAGCTCGAGCAGTATTTAGTCCCCTACCTTATGTCGAGCCACCCCGGCTCTACTATGAAGGATGCGGTAAAGATGGCTCTTTACCTTAAAAAATGGAACTTGTCTCCCGAGCAGGTGCAGGATTTTTATCCTACGCCGGGTACTATCTCCACCGTCATTTATTATACGGGAATACACCCCATGACAAACGAAGAGGTCTACGTCTGCAGAGATTATAAGGAAAAGCAAATGCAGAGGGCGCTGTTGCAGTATACGAAAAGAGAGAATTATCCTCTCGTAAGAGAAGCGCTTAAAATCGCAGGCAGAGAGGACTTAATAGGTAATTCTCCCAATTGTTTGATAAGAGATTACCCCACAAAGTCGGGCGGCGTTAACAGACCTACCAAAAAAACGACGGGAAGCGGAGCAAAAAAGCCCAAGGCGAAGAGCAAAAAGGGCGATATGCGCCAAAAAAAGAAAAGCGCTCGTCAAATCGTTATAGCAAAAACCTCAAAGCTGATGAAAAAGAAATGATTCACAGACGAAAAGCTACCTTGCTTTTTCGCTATAACCTTTACTTTTTCTGCATATTATGATATAATATTTTTGCCAATAAATGAGAATTGTTTACGAGAAATGTCGAAAACAAGCTTAAAATCAATATCGTATTTGGGTAGTGAAAGGAATTATTTTCGGGTATGGAAGAAACGAACAAGATACAAAAAATTATTTTATTAATATTTATGTTTCTTACGGTTATAAACGTCTTTCTGCCTGATAGCTTCGTAATAGGAATTCACCACTTAGCGGCGGGACAACGGCTTAGCGCCTTTCAGATGATAATCAGATGGTTTCATTTCGCCTCGTTCGTAGTCCTTCCCGTTGCCGTTACTGTTAATAAAAAGGTATTTAAGAAAATTGCTGTATACTTTTGTTTACCTGTTTCGTTGATTTATATGTCCTTGTTTAGTGATATTATCAAGTGCTATACATCTCCTTTGGGGACGGGCATAGTCGATATCAGATATCTGCCCGAATACGTTTCCTCTTTTATGCACAACGAGCTTTTCAGAGGAATTATGTTTTTCGCTATCTGTTTTGCCGAGATTGCAAGCATTTTAATGTTGCTGATAGACGATTGGACGTTTATAAAATTCAAGAAAAGCGAAATTCCTGCTTTTGTCGCAATACTTTTATGCAGTATCATTACGATTTTGCCGATATACGCGTTAGAAGGTATATTTAACACCTTTTCCAACCTCATCTTCGGCAGATTTTCGGCTTTGCACATAAGCTGGATTTTGGTTTTAATTGCCGAGGGTATTATTTTAACATTGATTTTTAGAAAAAAAAGCTACGAGGACAGATATATTGTCGTCTTGATATTGGCTTTGTCTCTGTTTTTGCAATTCAATCAGCTCTTTTCGTCGTTAGGCGAGCTGACCTGTAAGCGTATGCCGTTACAGCTGTGTAATCTTGCGGCGTACATAATGTTAATTTCCGTAATTTTCAAAAGTCGCAATCTGTTTTTATTTAATCTTTTGATAAACGTCGCGGGTGGCGTAATTGCGATGTTCGTTTTAGATGCAGAGACCACCGTCGGTATTTTGTCAAAAGGAAATATTCATTATATCGTCGAGCATCATAACGTAATTCTCGCGCCTATTCTGTGTATGACGTTGGGCATATTCAAGCCCATTACGAAAAAAGATTTTAAGCATTTTGCTATCAATTTTTCTATATACTATTTGTGTATTTTTATAATCGGAACGTGGTTTAACGCTATATGGGCAAGGACCGGCTCGGATTATTTCTACTGTAATTACCTGTTTATGTTCGATCAGGCGACCGCCGCCAGATTGATACCCTTTGCAGGCAAGCTGTTCGATTATAAATTGAATTTTGGACATATGACGGTGTATCCCGTTATCCAACCGCTCATCTATATTACGTTTTTCTTGATAGGAACGCTATCCTTCTTTATATTCAAGCCTTCAGGAAAGCAAAAAACGCCAAAGCTGCCTACATCAGGTGAAAGCGACAGCGGCAAAAGAGAACAATCAACGTCTCTTGCTCTGTAAAAATACAGTAAAAAAAGAATATAATATAAAAAAGCTTTTCGCCTGGGCGAAAAGCTACCTTACTTCTTCACTATTCACTATTACTTATTACCTTGCCAAATCCCCGAGGGGATTAGAGTGAAAAGTGAAGAGTGAAAAGTGAAAAGTGAAAAGTGAAAAGGTAAATCCCCAAGGACAAGTCCTCGGGGATTTGGCTGGGATAGTTGGACTCGAACCAACGGAGTGCAAGAGTCAAAGTCTTGTGCCTTAACCAACTTGGCTATATCCCAATATATGAAATTAGAACATTTAAAATTATAGCATAACTTTCCACGTATGTCAATGTTTTTTTGAAATTATTAAAAAGATTATTTTATATAACTAATCGTGAGGATAGAAAATGAATGACCGAGCCGTTAAATTTGAAATTGAGAGAAAGTATCTTATAGAAATGCCCGATTTTGCAGTCATTTCCAAAATGCAGGATTATAAGAGAGCGGATATCGAGCAGACCTATCTTGTTTCTTGCGATAATTCTGTTCGCCGAGTAAGAAGAAAGGAAATAAACGGCGAAATTACTTATACTAAAACGGAGAAGCGCCGCATAAATAACGTTACCTGCATAGAGGACGAAATAGAAATTTCCGAGAGCGAATTTGCTAATTATATGAAGGAAAAGGACGAGGCGCTTAATACCGTTATAAAAACGAGAAAAAGCTTTTATTATGTGGGACATACTATCGAAATAGATATCTATCCCTTTTGGGATAGCGTCGCTATTATGGAAGTAGAGCTTGAAAGCGAGCTTGAGGATATATTATTTCCTGATTTCATAAAAATAATTCGAGAAGTTACTGATGAAAAGGAATTTAAAAACCGACAAATAGCAAGTAAGATTCCCAGCTTGAATATGTAACCACCATAATTAAAATTACTTAAAAAACGGTTTGCAAACCCGAGCAAGCCGTTTTTATAATAGTACTATAATGCGTATTAATTCATTTCTTCAATGTGATAAACAAACTCCAAGGAACGAAGGGCTTCTATGATTTCATTATGAGTTTTATATTTTTTAAGCTCGGGACTGATAATGGTAACCGATATTGAGTAAACGCTGAGCCCTGAATTCATATAAGCGGGATTCATTTCAATGTCGTCAATTCTGAGTCCGAGCCGTCTTATTACCGTAACGAAGTCAAGAAGGTTGTTCTTGTTTTTTAGCTCCAAATGTACTTCGAAGTGGTTTGAACGGTTTTTTAAGTATGCCTCAATGGACGGGAATATGGAAAGACTGCACAGTAGGGTAAGAAAAACTATTAAAGTTACAGCATAAAAGCCGGCGCCCGCGGAAAGTCCGAGAATACCACAGCCCCAAAGACCTACGGATGTCGTAAGTCCCTTTATCTGATTTCTTGAGCTGAAAAGAATTGAATTACTGCTTATGATTGCAATTCCTATGATTGACGCAGCGGAAATAAGGAAGAACTGACCACTCGTTGAAATATCGAGTATCATAGCGACAGTAGAGAATAGCGAAGCCAAAATAAAGGTACGCAGACCTGCGGCGTGGCGCTTTTCGGAGCGCTCACATCCTATTATTGCAGAAAGAACAAGAGAAACGAAAATACGCAACAATACCGAAAAAAAGTTAATTTCTACAGACCATTCGCCAAGCAGCTTCGAAAACGGGTCGGTAGCAACGGTAAACATATTCATAATATGTAACTCCTTTTAATTTCTATTTATAAAATGCTTCCTTATAAACGGCCGGTGCATCTCGTAAAATTCCTCGGCTTCCTCGTCAAACGCCTCTTCTTCTTCCGAGATTGAGCGCTGGGGGAGCTCTTTTTTTATTTTATCTATCTTTTCTATAAGAATTTCAAGAGAATTTTTCTGTTTACCGTCCGCATCTATCGGCTCTACCTCGATTTCCGTGGTTTTGTCCTTTGCGTATGAACGAGAAAGGAAAAGAGAAAGTTTAGCGCAAGCAGGACCCACCAGCTCGTAAAGTATACCTGCCGTAACGATAATCGATTGCAATATTTCGCCGACCTCGTCGCCGAGCGCACGTGCGCAAAGCGAGGCGAGACCTATCGCTACGCTTGCCTGAGGTATAAGCGCCAACCCCAAATAATTTTTCACGTTTTTCGGCTTTTTTGCTAAAAGCGAGCCAAGGAATGCGCCGCCGTATTTTCCTAAGATGCGGACGAAGAAGTAAACTAAGCTGACGATTAAGATGGAAGCGCCTCCGACGCTACCCGCTTTAAACAGGTCGCCGAGCTTGAAGGAAATACCCGAACGCACGAAAAACAGCATCAAAAACGGTGGAGAAAAATAATTAAGCTGCTTGAACAGCTTCGTATCATCCGTGATATTTATATAAATCATTCCCATCGACATACATCCGAGAAGCGGTGATATGTCGAGAAGTGCGCAAACGCCGCAAAGTGAAAAAAGAACGGCGATAGCTATAATAAGTCGGTTGTCTGTCGAACGCTTCTTAGACATAAGCAGTTTCATAATATATCCGAAAAGCCCGCCTAAAATCACTACCGCAATATTTTTCAGCATAGGGGTAATTATGCTCGAAAAGCTCATACTGCTGCTTCCAAGGTAAGAAATTGAAATGGAAATTGCAATACTGTATGCAAAGAGAGCGATTACGTTGTCGAGCGCAATAACCTGCAAAAGCGTATCTACGAAATCTCCCTTCGCGCCTGTCTGGCGTATCGTCATCATAGTAGAGGCGGGCGCCGTTGCCGCCGCAATGGCGGATAATACTATCGAGAAAACGAAGGGAAGTCCGATAATCAAATATGTAGTGATAAAAATTAAAGCCGAGGAGATAAGCGCTTCAAAAAAGGTAATAACGGTAGTTTTAAGTCCGTTTTTCTTTAACGCCGAAAATCTGAAAAATTCCCCCGTGCTAAACGCTATAAAAGCAAGAGCTATGTCGGAGAGGAATTCCATACCCTCCACAACTCTTGTGGGCACTAAATCGAGGCAGAAGGGGCCTATAATTATGCCTGATATGATATAGGCAGTAACGTTAGGTAGCCGTAATCTCTTCGTAATTCTCGTCATTGCGAAGCCAAAGAAAAGCATTATGGCTATCGAAATTACAACGACCGCGACGGGAGATTCTACGCCTAATCTTGCATATAAATTGTTTGGCATTTTTCCCTCCTTGCATATAGATTTGAGAAGAACGGGGAAGCAAACAAAAGTTTACATTATAAAAACATTGAGGTCGAAAGGTATCTGTTGCCTGTATCAGGCAGTATTACAACTATATTCTTTCCCTTGTTTTCTTCTTTTTTTGCGAGAGTAATTGCTGCGTGCAGGGCAGCGCCTGAAGAAATTCCCACAAGCGCGCCTTCAGCTTTTGCAAGAAGCCGACCTGCATTATAGGCGTCATCTTCGGTTACTCTGATTATTTCATCATAAATAGCGGTATCGAGCAGCTCGGGGATAAATCCCGCCCCGATGCCTTGAAGGTTATGCGAGCCGGCTTTTTCTCCCGAAAGCACGGCAGACCCGTTCGGCTCTACGGCTACTATTCTGACGCTTGGATTTTTCTTCTTCAGATATTTGCCGACACCCGTGATAGTTCCGCCCGTGCCTACGCCTGCGACTAAGATATCTACGCAACCGTCAGTATCGTCCCAAATTTCAGGGCCTGTCGTCAGAATATGCGCCTCTGCATTCGCAGGATTTTCGAATTGCCCCATTATAAAGCTGTTCGGTATGCTCTGAGAAAGAGCTTCTGCCCGCTCGATTGCCCCCTTCATTCCGAGTGTGCCTTCGGTCAGAACTACCTCTGCTCCATACGCCTTCATAGTATTGATGCGTTCCTTTGACATATTGTCGGGCATAACTATTATCAGACGGTATCCGCGAGTAGCGCAGATAAGCGCAAGGCCTATTCCTGTATTACCCGAGGTCGGCTCTATAATAACGCTGTCTTTTTTCAGAATACCGCTTTTTTCGGCATCCTCTATCATATTTTTGGCAGCCCTGTCCTTTATGCTTCCCGCAGGATTAAAATATTCGAGCTTAGCCAAAATATCGGCGCCCAAATTGAAATGTTCTTTTATGTTAGACAACCTCAAAATCGGAGTTCTACCGACAAGCTCGTCTATTGAAGAATATATTTTTTTCATTTTTATATACCTTATTCTATTATTTCTTTTATTTGGTTCAGGTTCGTTATTATGTAATCAATTTTGAGATTAGTGTCGTTTTGCTTATTTTCGGGATTATACCAGGCGCATTTTATAGAAACGTTGTTTGCCCCCTTGATGTCGCTCGTGAGCGAATCTCCGACAATGATGATTTCATCTCTCTTTACGTCGCCTATTTTAGCGAAAACCGCATCGAAAAATCTTACGTCCGGCTTATCAATTCCTATCTCGTCTGAAACAAACACACCGTCAAAAAGCTGATCAAGACCCGAAAGCTTAAGCTTTCTCGACTGCGCTCTTTTCGTTCCGTTCGTAACGGCGTACTGCTTTATTTTTCCTTTTAATTCCGATATAATCTCGTACGCATTATCATAAAAACAGATAGTATCTCCGAGCCGAACCTGATATAAAGAGTTAAATTCGTCAATAGAGGAAAAGTCGATTCCCTCGCTTTCAAAAAATTCGACGAAGCGTCCTCTTAATACCTCTTCCTTCGATATCTCCTTGCGCTCTAACATCTTCCAATATTTATCATTAATTTTAGAATATCGCGCTACCATCTCATCGCTGCACTCGCCGATTGAAAATTCTTTGAAAAGCGACTTTATAGCATTTTTTTCCGCCAGCTTAAAATTAAGGACGGTCCCGTCTATATCCCACAGAATTACCTTGAACATTTTTCTCCACCTATCTTAATAGTATTTAATTATTATATCATAATTTATAAAAAAGTCAATCAGGGAAAGAAAAATATATAGAATACAAAAAATGATAGAAAAAGGGCTTTCGGGTGTTCCCGAAAGCCCGAGAGCTATTTAGCCGCAGCAGCAACAGAAAAGCACGATAAGTGCTATAATGATGATCCAGGTGCAGTTATCATCAAAAAGATGGCAAAGACAGTTGTTGTTCATAATGTAAACCTCCATGATTTTGAGGGCTTTTGCCCTACGCTATCATACTATGCTATGCCACAAAAAGTGTTCTCAAATTATTTGAATGAAACAAAAATTTAATTTATAGCCGTTTCGTTAAAATCAGATATGACAAACTGCGGAATTTTTCCTCTTATAAAGCGAGTGGTATAGGATTGCTTATAATAGATTCCATCTATTTCCTCGCCCTCCTCATATACGTCTTCATGTAAAATTACGTGTACCTGATATTCCTCTGAAAAATTCGGATGCTCGTCTACGTAGTCGTTAAAGCTATCGAAGGAAACGCAGGATAGGCAGATTTCAGACGCTTCTTCGCCCGTATATTCTTTACCAACTCCGCTTTTAGTATCCATTACCGTGACCGTGATACTCCTTTCCTTCAAGGAGCTTTTGATTTCATCAACGAGGTCGGCAATCGTTTTACCTTTAGAATCCTCAAAGGTGAGATCCAGGACGTTTTCATCGCTCGTATATAAGTCAAAGGATATACCGTCCAAATATACCGACGCAATAAACTGTCCGTCATATCGGTTCGGATTACGAAGGTCTAAGAGATAGGCGTTAATCAGCTCTCTCTGGGTTACTCTTATTTCATGCTGCTTCGTTTTGTAATAGTCGAACGAAGACAGATAGATGTAAACGCTTCTGTTCCCATTGCTTAGCAGCTCAGACACCTTTTTTTCGTGGGCGTCCAAATATTCTTTACTGTGCAGTAATGTAAACATAAGGTTACGATACTCAACTCTTGAAAATGTAGGAATACTCTTTGCGTTTGGAATTAAAAATCTGTTTTTGAACAATATGTCGATGTACCCCGAAACATAGTCGCCCGCTTCTGCTTCATCGAGCATTTTTTGCGCTTGCTCGGTAATAAGCCGGATATTCTCCTCGTCTTTGAAGATGTAGCCCACCCTGTCTATCTTCACTTCGATAGAGGTAGTCCTGCTTTCACTTGGGATGTTGTCGCCTGTATTCAGATAGCATAAGCCGAAAGCGATTAGAAATACGGCAAGGAATATTAAAAATCCCTTAAGACCGAAGAACATCTTTCTTGAATTGCGGTATAAAAACAAATTGAAGAATATAAGCACGAGAAATGCGCCGAAAACAAAGCCGAAATAGAGCCAGAAATATATTTTCGCACCTATCATAAAGAATAGCCAGCCAATGAAAAAGGTGAGAGGGAAGAGAACCAAATATTTAAGAACTTCACCAAATCTGCGGTGAATAATAGGCGTTCCCGCGCCCTCTACCTTCCTGTTTTTATATATGAAGTAGGCGGCTACTAAAAGACCTATCGAAACCAAAACGGTTATGATTCCCTCAAGCGCAGTGTAGCGGAACTCGTTCACCGCGAGGAAAAAAGCTCTGACAACAGCGGAAAGATTTTTTAGTATTTCTCCGCTTAAATAGTATTCAACATTGATGTATTTGCTGTGGAAGGTAATAAACAGCACGAAGGAAGCGTACAGCCCTAACGGCAAAAAGCCGAAGGCGAGCAGCAAGGCAAATGCAGAGCTTTTTTGTCCCGTCAGGACAGAGGCAAGCACGGTAAGCGATAGCGCAAGAATATAGTAAATTAATACTATGCATACCGAGCCCAAAAATGAGCGCAGAACAATCTCAAGAGCAACTCCTTTTATCAGAATAATGAAAAGAGTAATTAAAACGTTAAGTATAAACGAAATTAAGAAGTTAGAAAAGCACGCCAAAATGTGGCAAACGAAATGAGCGCTTCTCTTAACGGGGAAGCTGTGAAAGAGATACGCCTTTTTTCTGTCGGACAGAAAACTCATAAAGCTTATGCCGCTGAAAACTGCAAAAGCAACCGAGAGTAAAACCCAAAGTATCAAAAAACTGCTTGAGGTTATTTCCGCAATGTCCAATATTTTTCTTTCATATTCCCAATAGGTGTTGCTAAGCGCGTTGTTTATGTTTAAAAGCATAGCGACGGGCATGAAAAGAAACAGTATTATAAAGAAAATAAATGAGTGAGACCAGTTACGGCGCATAATATTAGCGTAATACTTAGATGAATAAAACTTAGATATCAAACTTTGAAAAGTCATATCCTCTCTCCTCCATTTCACTTATAAATATTTCTTCGAGTGTAAGCGGAATAAGCTCGTAAAATTCAGGATTAAGGGCTTCAATAGCCGTTCTGATTTTTTCTTCGCTTCCGCGGCATACAATAGAAACCATACTGCCTCGGCGACGGTATCCCGTAAATTTGAAGTCGGAAAGACACTCAGGATTGAAATTATCCGAGAACACTGCCTGTACGGTATGTATGTTTTCCTTCATTTTGTCAATATCACTTACAAAAACTATACGGCTTTTGTGTATAAGGGCAATATGGTCGCAAATGTCCTCAAGCTCGCGCAGATTGTGGGAGGCGATAATTGTAGTCATTCCTCTTTCTGCCGCCTCGTCTGCGATAATCCTTTTTACAAGATTACGCATAACCGGGTCAAGACCGTCGAAGGTTTCGTCGCAAAGCAGATAGTCGGGATTACAGGAAAGCGCGAGCAGAAAAACCGCCTGCTTTTGCATCCCCTTAGAGAATGTGCTCAATCGGCGAGCGGGATTTAATGCGAAAAGATTACAAAGCTTTTTGTATTTTTCTTCTTGAAAGCTTTCATAAAGCGCTTTGTAAAGATTTTTCATGTCATTTAGAGTAGCATTCGGGAAAAAGTATTGCTCGTCGGAAAGATACAGTATACTTTTCTTTACATTTTGGTTTTCGAATACATTCTCTCCGTCATAAAGGACAGAACCGCCGTCTGCCTTAAAAATGCCACTCATGATGCGTAAAAGCGTGCTTTTGCCGCTTCCGTTGCTTCCGACGAGCCCAAAAATAGAGCCCCTATCTATATTTGCGCATACCGAGTCGAGCGATAGGTATTTATCATAATATTTACTGACGTTTAATATTTCAATCATCTGAATCCCCCCATATTTCTCTCAAAAGCATTTCTATTTCGCTTTTTGAGATATTTTTCTTTTTTGCTTCTTGAAATTCATTTTCTAATTTGGCAATCATTTCTTCCTTGCTTCTTCGCTGAAGCGCGCCGATTTCGCCAGAAACAAAGCTTCCCCTTGTATTCAGGGAATAGATAACGCCGCGTCCCTCAAGCTCAGCATACGCCTTTTGTATCGTGTTTGGATTTATTCCAAGCTCGCTTGCCAAGCTTCTTACGGAAGGTAATTGTTCGTTTGGCTGCAAAAGACCTTTTAATACGAGCTCCTCGACAGAAGCTATTATCTGCTCGAAAATAGGCGTTCTGCTTCTTAAATCAATATTTATTAAGCTCATTGATCCTCCATTCTTCAGTTGTGTATTAGTTGTACTATTGTGTGTAATACAGTTTAGCATATTATTTTTCCCCTGTCAAGTGTTTTTTTAAAAATTTTCAAGCCGTACCGTCTATAAAAACATATTTCCTCATCACTTCGCATATTATTGAAATACAAATCACACGATCGGGAGGATATTATGTTTATATATTCTGTAAGAGCGAGTACCATAAAATTTTTTGGAGCGATTGCGCTTTCGCTCGTAGTGCTTATCACCTTGTTTGCGCTGGTAGAGCCGGTGAGCGTCAACGTAAGCGGAGAGGCGTACACCGAGGCTGCGAATTATTCGGGAATAAAGACCGAGGACGACAGGGTAGCATTTTTGTCACGCTTCGGCTGGCAGGTGAGCGGCGCGCCCATTTCGGAGCAGAGCTTCACGCTCCCCGAAAATTTTGACAGAGTTATGCTCGGATATAACGAAATTCAAAAATCACAAGGGCTCGATATCTCAAAATATAAAAAGAAAAAGGTAACGCGCTATACTTACGAAATTACCAATTACGACGGCTATGAGGGCAAGGTCTATGCGAACATAATCGTCTATAAAAACAGAGTAATATCGGCAGACATTTGTTCAGCCGCGCCGGATGGCTTCGTGCACGGCTTGAAGAAGTAATACTATACTTTATAGCGGAGAGCAGAATAAAAACGGCGGTATGATATGAGCAGAAACAAAACTCTTGCAAAATTTATTTCAAACGGACTGACCTTGACCTTTTCAGCTATAATAATGCGTACCGTCGCCGTCTCCTTCAACGCGTATATCACCGAGAGGGTTGGCGCGGAGGGAATAGGTCTTTTTACGCTCACCTTAAGCATATACGGCTTCGCGGTTACGCTTGCGACGTCGGGAGTCAACCTTGCGTCGACTCGTCTTATAGCGGAAGCGTTGGGAAGAAACGATAAAAAGGGCGCAAAAAATGCGCTCCTTGCCTGTGTATTTTATTCATTGTTTTTCGGCTCTCTTGCCTCGCTTTCGCTCTATTTCGGCGCGGATTTTATAGGCAGGGTGCTTTTGTCGGATATAAGAACGATACCCTCTCTGCGCCTGCTGTCGGTCAGCTTGGTGCCGATTTCGTTGTCGTCGACCTTTAACGGATATTTCACGGCAGTCAGACGGGTTTCAAAAAATGCCTGCTCTCAGCTTTTCGAGCAGGCGGTTAAAATATCTGTAACGTCATACGCGCTTTCCCTGCTTTTGCCAAAGGGAATTACATATTCCTGTATGGCCCTTGTGGGTGGCGGCGCAGTTGCCGAGTTTTTCTCGTTTTTCTTTTTATTTACAGAGTATTTAATAGACCGTCGCAAGCATTTTAATAACGAGCGACAGGATAAAAGCAAGCCACAAGCCAAAAGGAATCTCCCCGTCGCTTCAATGCTCGGAATTTCAATTCCCGTCGCCTTGAGCGCATACGCGCGCTCCGCTTTAGTAACAGTAGAGCATATTTTAATTCCAAAGGCGCTTTCGCAGAGTGGCGCATCCAAGGCGTCAGCGCTCGCCTCTTACGGTCGGCTGCACAGTATGGCTATCCCTATCGTTTTATATCCAATGGCTGCGCTTTCCGCATTTGCAGGGCTTCTTATCCCCGAATATGCCGAAAAAAACGACCAAAAGGACGTGTCGGAAATTTCAAAAATGACGGAAAATGCAATGCACTATACGCTCCTTTTTTCTATCGGCTGCGCCTGCGTTATGGCTACCTTTGCAAGACCGCTTGGAGAGGTCATATATAATTCCTCAGAGGCAGGCGTTTATATAGGACTGCTTGCTCCGATAATTCCAATTATGTATCTTGACCATATAACCGACGCGATTTTAAAGGGAATGGGCAAGCAGGTTTATTCTATGATAGTCAATATATCAGACTCGATATTAAGCATTGTGCTCGTTTTGCTTATACTACCCAAGGTGGGCGCAGTTGGATACGTGGCGGTAATTATAATAGCGGAAGTTTTCAATTTTTCTTTGAGCTTTACCGGAATGATAAACGCTATATCTATCAAATTTGATATTTTTTCATCTATAATTTTGCCCCTTTTAAATGCGCTTTTAAGCTCTTATATATGCAGAAGAATTTCGCTCCCCGACAACGCGGTATCGCTTTGCCTCAAAATTCTTATCTGCTCACTTGTCTATATATCAATAGCTATATTATGCGAAAAATTGATTTCCAAAAAAAGAAGGGCAGACTTGAAGCTATCCGCATAAAATTAAATATCCGAAAAGATAGGGCAGAGAATAAAAATATTCTCCGCCCTCTTTTATAAACTATACGTAGATTCGAACTCGTTGACAACAAATCTTTACGTCTTTGGATGTTTTTTTACTATCGCTTCGGTCACGTTGGTAAGGACAAGCACGCCGTCTTGATTATAGGCGTAAACCGTCACCTCTACGAGTCCGTTTTTTGAATTTCGCTCCTCGCAGCGAGTAATTACGGCGCTGCCCGTTAAAACGTCCTCTGCAAATACCGGCTTTATCCATTCGATTTTCGTCGATTTTCCCGCAATAAGCTCATCGCCGAAAACGCCAAGCTCTAAAAACTTTTCCCACACCGACATAAAGGACATAACTCCGGGCGCGATTAAGCCGCCGAACACCGTTTTCTTCGCATATTCCTCGTCTGTATGCAGAGGAATGTTGTCATAGCTTCTTGCGAATTCGAGCATCTTTTCCTTTTTTATGACTACCGGCGCTATCTCTATTTTAGTGCCTACCTTAATATCTTCAAAATACATCTGTCGTTTGTTCTTTCCCTGATATTACTTTTGCGCCTTGTTCATATCGTTCTTGCGAATTTCAACTCTTCTTATCTTACCGCTTATCGTTTTCGGAAGCTCGTCAACGAATTCGACGATTCTCGGGTATTTATAAGGAGCGGTATGCGTCTTGACGTATTCCTGAATTTCCTTTTTCAATGCGTCTGAGCCGACCGTTCCTTTTACGAGAACGATAGTCGCTTTGACTATCTGTCCTCTTATTTCGTCGGGAACGGGCGTTATAGCGCATTCCAAAACGTACGGAAGCTCCATGATAACGCTCTCGATTTCAAACGGACCTATGCGGTAGCCGGAGGACTTGATAACGTCGTCAATTCTTCCGACGTACCAAAGATATCCGTCCTCGTCCATTGTCGCCTGGTCGCCCGTATGGTAATATCCGTCGTGCCATACCTCTTTCGTCTTTTCCTCATCAAGATAGTAGCCGATGAATAATCCGCACGGAGCGTTATCCTTAACACGAATACAGATTTCGCCTGCGTCTCCCGTCTTGCACTCGTTTCCGTCAGGATCGAGCACGGCGACGTCGTAAAGCGGGCTCGGCTTGCCCATAGAGCCGATTTTCGGCGTAGAGCCGACGAAGTTTGCAATAGAGAGTGTGGTTTCGGTTTGACCGAAGCCCTCCATGATGGTAAGTCCCGTCGCCTTTTTGAATTGGTTGAACACCTCGGGATTTAACGCCTCGCCCGCCGTTGTCGCATATTCAATAGAAGAAAGGTCATATTTTGACAAGTCCTCTTTGATGAAGAAGCGGTACATAGTGGGAGGAGCGCAGAAGGTAGTTATATTGTATTTTGCGAACATCGGAAGAATGTCTTCTGAATGGAATCTGTCGAAGTCGTAGGTGAATACGCCCGCCTCGCAGAGCCATTGACCGTAGAGCTTACCCCAGAGCGCTTTGCCCCATCCGGTGTCGGAAATTGTAAAGTGAAGTCCGTTAGGATTAACGTTGTGCCAATGCTTAGCCGTAGGATAATGACCGAGAGCATATTTATAAGAATGCGTTGCAATACGGGGGTATCCGGTTGTGCCGGAGGTAAAGAGCATAAGCATAGGATCATTTCCGCAGGGAGTGCTTTCGGTACGGTTATAGTGAGTACTGAAGCGTTCCATTTCGACGTTGAAATCCCCCCAGCCGTCCTTTTGACCGCCGACCAATATCTTAATCATTCCAGGGAAAGCTGCTGCCGCTTTTTCCGCCTCGGCAGAAACGTCGCCGTCGGCAGTGCATACGATGGCTTTAACCTTCGCCGCCTTGTATCTGTATTCAAAATCGTGTTCTACAAGCTGGTTTGTCGCGGGAATTGCGATAGCACCGATTTTATGAAGCGCGAGCATACAGAACCAAAATTGATAATGCCTTTTTAAAACCAGCATTACGGTATCACCCTTTTTGATACCGAGAGATTCAAAATAGTTTGCCGTCTTAGCCGAATACTTTTTCATGTCGCTGAAAGTGAAGCGCCTGTCGCTCTTGTCATTCGCAACCCACATCATTGCCAATTTGTCGGGATTTTTTTCCGCAATAGCGTCAACGCAGTCAAAGGCAAAATTGAATTTGTCGTCGTCTTTGAAGGAAATACCGTTAAATACGCCATTTTCATCATAAGAGGATTCAACAAATTTGTCTGCGACGGTCTCGGTTTTAGCAGTGCTTTTTTCAAGCTTTTTCGCAATCATGGGAGCTTCAGGATATTCCTCGCTTACCGTTCCGTCCTGCGGATTAAGAACTACTGCGTGGAATTCACAGCCCCCCTCGGAAACGGCTATCATGCCGTGGGGAATAATACTGTTATAGAAAATCGAATCTCCTTCGTGAAGGATGTCGGTATGATTTCCGACCTGAACCTTAAGAGATCCTTTAACGATAACGTCAAATTCCTGTCCGTTGTGCGAATTAAGTTCGAGCGGTACGTTTTGCTCCTCTTCAAGATAAGGGAATTTAACCAAAAACGGCTCAGCCAGCTTTTCCTTGAATTTAGGGGCAAGGTTATTATACTCAACGCCGTGTTTTTTAACGATTTTCAGACCCTCTCCCTTTCTTGTAATTGCAAAGGAGGTAAGAGTTGTGCTCGTTCCTTCAAGAAGGTCAACCACCTCAACGCCACACGCCTTAGCGCATTTATAGATAAAGGTAAAGCTGAAGTCGGTTTCGCCCTCCTCCAAAATCTTGTATTCCTCGAGCGATACGCCAGTGAGCTTTGCCAGCTCCTCCTGAGTATATCCCTTCGTCTCGCGCAGATCTCTTATTCTACCTGCGACTTCCTTCAAACTGTAATCCATTGCTTTGTCTCCTTTCATTTTGACAAAATCGGTAGTTACTAATCTGAATAAAACAAAAA
>JAZNBK010000018.1:0-11460 GCA_045587025.1 Eubacteriales bacterium | reverse complement strand
AGCATAAGCTTTTCGCATCCTTCCCTTTTCAATATATTTTGCAGGGGTGTTGAAATTTCTGTGACACTCGAAATCTTTGATTTCGTCAGTGGAACTTATGCACGCGAGCAAAGCGAGTCGCAGGCAGACTTGTCTGCGTAGCATGGTAGGATATTGTATTAACAAATCAAACAGTAAAACTTTAATTTAATATTTGCAGGGGTGTTGGAACTTCTGTGACACTCGAAATCTTTGATTTCGTCAGTGGAACTTATGCACGCGAGCAAAGCGAGTCGCAGGCAGACTTGTCTGCGTAGCATGGTAGGACTTTTATAAAATAAACAAATTAAAACTAATTTAATATTTGCAGGGGTGTTGGAATTGGCAGACAAGCAGGCCTCAGACACCTGTGTTTTAACGTGCGGGTTCAAATCCCGTCCCCTGCACCACGCATGACCTGAACAGATTTTTGTTCAGGTCTTTTTTTGCGTGGCGAGGTGGGACTTGACCCGAGCGACCTACCCTCTTTGAGACCGCTTCGCCCTTTGTTGTATTTTTGGAAAATCCCCCTTGACTGTTGACCCCAAAAGCAGTAAAAGATATGTTATCATCATTGTAATCACAAGGCAAAGGGATTTGACAATTTTTTGTTTTTGATGTATAATGCAAGGAGGAAAAAGTGAAATGAGCACAATTACCATCATCCCCGATCTGTACATAGAGGGGGACAGTCAAACGTGGAAAAATTGGCAAGCAATATATCTCGATATTAAAACTTGTCAGAATTGCCGCGAAAAGCATGGTAAAATATACGATTTCAGCGCAGAATGCTATCAGCCCGTGCATGAGCATTGCAGATGCACTGTTGTGCCAATGCGAACAAAAGAGGTGGGAACTGCAACCGATAGAGGTTTTGACGGTGCTGATGCGTGGTTACTATATCGTCATCGGTTACCGGATGATTACGTTACGAAAGAAGAAGCTGCCACAGCGGATGGATACCCAAAAAACACAATTTAGCAGAAGTATTACCCGGAAAGCGAATAGGTGGCAACATTTACTTGAACAGAGAAATGAAGCTCCCGCAAAAAATAGGCAGAATTTGGCGTGAAGCTGATTTTGATTTTATTGACGGGTACAGAAATAGCAAAAGAATTCTATACTCTAACGATGGCTTAATATTCATTAGCTATGACCATGCGCAAACCTTTTATGAATTAGTTAAGTGAGGTGAATTTATGTTAGAGACCTACAGATACAAGGTGGATTTCAGAGAAGTTGAATACTATATCGAGATCCATGAGACCTTAAAACGAGATCTTGATTTTCCTGATTATTACGGTGGTAATCTTGATGCTCTTTGGGATTGTTTAACTGATCAATTGTTAAGCGGCGTCACATATATTGAATTTTATAATGCAGAAAAAATTGCG
Source organism: Eubacteriales bacterium (assembly GCA_045587025.1). Lineage (GTDB taxonomy): Bacteria > Bacillota > Clostridia > Oscillospirales > CAG-272 > UBA1740. The sequence continues at coordinate 10,048 of JAZNBK010000018.1, read as the reverse complement.
CATAAATTCAATCGTGCATGGCAAGAAATTATAGAGATTTTTAAGGAAACAAAACACGCCTATAACGATAAATATTCCGATAGATTTTTCGTTACTATCGTTCATCAGGACGGAACACGGGAAGAAATAAAATAAATTACTAAAGTTCAAATCCCGTAAACACTCCCCCGAAAACATCTTTTTTATAGAAAACTTTTTAATGTTTCCGTGCTGTATAAAAATATATTGACATAAACGGCAAAATGTGATATAATTACAAAAATGAATGATTATAAATGGAACCAGCTGACTGCAGAGGACGTTGGTTCCTTTATGTTTTTTTGAGGAAAATTTTATGGTTAGGAAAAAGAAATACACACTCTCAACCACGCAGATCATATTACTAAGTTTTCTCGTGACTATTCTCGTGGGAAGTTTCCTTTTGGCTTTGCCGATAAGTTCCGCAAGCGATGAAGCCGTGCCGTATCTTGATGCGCTCTTTACGGCAACAACCTCTACCTGCGTGACAGGACTCGTTACGCTTCCCACAGTGTCTACTTGGAGCGTGTTCGGTCAGATCGTCATATTGCTTTTGATACAGGTCGGAGGACTTGGTATCATCACCATAATGTCGGGACTGATGCTTCTTTTCAATAGAAAAATGGGTATCGGTGACCATTTGCTCATTCAGGATGCCTTCAATCTCAATACGATGTCGGGGCTTGCGAAATTCATCAAGAACGTGCTATTCGGTACGCTGATCATCGAAGGAATAGGCATTCTGCTGTATATGCTTGTCTTTATACCCGAGTTTGGCGCAAAGGGCATTTGGATATCGGTATTCACTTCGGTATCCGCCTTCTGTAATGCCGGCATTGACATCATCGCTGAAAACAGCCTTTGCAATTACGCCACGAATCCCTTGATCAACGTCGCAACCGCCACGCTCATTATTCTCGGCGGTCTCGGATATATCGTATGGTGGGATGTGCTTCGTGTCGTTAAGAGCCGTTCGCAAAAGAATCGCAAGATATTCAGGCATCTGACCTTACACTCAAAGATCGCCGTTACAGTCACAGCAGGACTCGTTCTTGTCGGTGCTTTTCTCATATTTATTTTTGAATATGCCAACCCCTTGACTATTGGTGAGATGTCCCTGTTTGATAAAATTCAAGTATCCTTCCTTCAATCGGTCACCACGAGAACCGCAGGTTTTGCAACAATTCCGCAAGAAAATTTGACAAATGCCTCAGCCACCATATCTATTATTTTGATGCTGATCGGTGGTTCACCTGTGGGAACGGCAGGCGGTATGAAAACAGTAACCATCGCCGTCCTTGTTTGCTCGGCGTTCGCTACCATCAGAAATAAGAACAATGCAACCTTGTTCAGGCGCCGTATTTCCGAGGGATCGGTGAAAAAGGCAGTTGCAGTAGCGGTAACGTTTCTTACAATATGCTCCGCATCAACAATACTCTTGATGGCAACGAGCAGTGCTTCTGCCATTGATGCGGTCTATGAAACGGTCAGCGCGACAGCAACCGTCGGTCTTTCAAGAAATTTAACGGCAACGCTTAACACGTTTGGAAAGCTAATTATCATCGTAACTATGTATTTCGGCAGAGTCGGCCCCATATCACTTGCTGTGGCACTTGGCAGCAAGAATGAAAGTCAAAACGTCATTTCCGAGCCGACGGAAGATATCAGTATAGGATAAAGGAGATTATTATGAAAGCAAAGAAAACATATGCAGTCTTTGGACTTGGAAGATACGGAAAAGCCGTGGCAAGAGAGCTTGTAGAGAACGGTATGGAGGTCATTGCCGTAGATACCGAGCAAAGAATCGTAAACGATGCAGCCGCATATCTGCCCGTGTGCAAATGCGCAGACGTGACCGATGCGGAGGTCATCTCCCGTCTTGGTATAGGCAATATTGATACCGTTATCGTTTGTATGGCGAGCAATCTTGAAGCAAGCGTAATGGCGGTCACGCTTTGCAAGGAGGCAGGCGTTAAGACTGTTATCGCAAAATGTGCCAACGAGATGCAGCAAAAGATATTGCTACGTGTAGGCGCGGATCAAGTGGTTTTTCCCGAAAACGAGTCGGGAATCCGTCTTGCCAAGAATCTCTTAAGCTCGGGCTTTATTGATATGATCTCTCTGTCAAAAGATGTATCAATGGTTGAGATCGACGCGAAGGACGAATGGTGCGGAAAAAACTTGATCGAATTAAATCTCCGTAAAAAATACGGCTTCAATATTGTCGCTATCAAGAAAGACAAGATGGTCAACGTAAATATCAATCCCGAGCAGGTGCTTGATGCGGAAACGACGCTGATCGTTATCGCAAATACAGCAAAATTAGGGAAATTAAAATAAACCTTCAAATTTTAATTTATCAGTGAGTTTTGTAACAAATCAAATGCACCCCTTCCAAACATTTTACACCCATAACTCTAAAAGTTGCACCCATTGTAAAATGGTATCAAAATTTTAGATTACTTACACGCAAGACCTGAACAGATTTTTGTTTAGGTCTTTTTTGCGCGGCGAGGTGGGATTAGGTATGCAGATTGATATTGAAACACTAACTTAATAACACACGGTGAGGAGAATTATATTCAACTCTCGCCGCTCAATTGTTCCGTGGATTTTGCAAAATAGGAATAATAGTTTTACAAAATATTTGAAAATTCTATTGATATTGTTCCCAAAATGTGATATAATGTACCTTGTAAGATTGTATTTAGATTAGGAGGATGCTCTGATGGAATATATTAAGGTATCAAAAGCCGCTGAGAAATGGGGAATTTCCGCTCGCCGCGTTCGTGTCTTGTGTGCGGAGGGAAAGATTGACGGTGTAATCCGTAAAGGAAATCTCTATATGATTCCTGCTACCGCCGCAAAACCTATGGACGGAAGAAAAGGCAGAACGGGACTTTTACTTGATATTGAAAAGAAGCGCGATCTTCTTTCGACAAAGCGCCCTCTGACGCCCGGCGAGGTAGAGCGACTTGCGCAGGAGTTCATGATCGACTTCACCTACAATTCTAATGCTATTGAGGGAAACACACTTACATTAAAAGAAACGGCAATGGCTCTTGAAGGAATGACTATCGACCAAAAGCCATTAAAAGATCATCTTGAAGCCGTAGGACACCGTGATGCGTTTCTTTATGTGCAGGAAATTACGAAAAACGAGGTTGATCTTTCGGAATACGTTATCAAGAACATCCACGCGCTCGTTTTGATGAATCGTCCCGAGGATAAAGGACAGTACCGCCGTATCCCCGTTCGCATAATGGGGGCATATACCGAGCCGGTTCAGCCATATTTGATTGAACCGAAAATGAGTGAACTGCTCGCCACCAATGAAGAGCGCAAAATCGGTATGACAACCGTTGAGCGTATTGCACGCTTCCACCTTGAATTTGAAGGTATCCATCCCTTTATCGACGGCAATGGAAGAACGGGACGCTTGATCCTCAATCTTGAACTGATCCGCAACGGATTTCCGCCTATCAATGTAAAGTTTACAGACCGCAAGCGTTACTACGATGCTTTCGACGCCTTTTACCGTGACAATGATGCAGGAGCGATGATTGACTTAATTGCAGAATACGTAGACGAAGGGCTTGACGAGTATTTGAACCTGTTATCAAAAATTAACTAATTAAGATCCCTGCGCCTCCTTAACATAAGGCAAAAAAACAACGAATAAAATCCGCTCGCCCTTGACTTTTATATATCGCTCTGTTATAATAGTTGCAGGCGAAACTGTTGCGTATGCAACTATTATTTCAAGAGGTGACGTTATGGCAAAATTTATGAAAACGCTGAACAACATCAGCCGTTCACAAGCGATATACCGACATAGCAAAATTTCGGCAAATGATCTGCAAACGGGGCATTACGCCTTCGTTTTGGCTATCTGCAGAGAGCCGGGGCGCTCGCAGGAGGAGCTGGCGCAGGAGCTCTGCCTCAACAAAAGCACGGTGGCGAGAAACCTAAACTATCTCGAAGAAAAGGGATATATCTCCCGCCTTTCTTTTTCGGGCGACCGTCGTCAGCTCTCGGTATGCCCTACCGAAAAAATGCTATCTATCTTCCCCGAGGTCAAGGCGGCTTCAAACGAATGGATAGACCTTCTCTCAGACGGAATATCAAAGGAGGAGCTTGACGTATTCAACTCGGTGTTGGAGCGTATGCAAAACAAGGCGAGAGCCATTATAGAGGGGCAAGAGGAGAAAAAATGAGCTGGATATTCAAATATTTGTCGCCTCTGCGCGCAAGGATAACTGTAGGTACGTTAATAAAGATTATCGGTACTCTGGCAGAGCTGTTTATTCCCTTTTTGCTCACCCATATTCTTGAAAACGTAATAAAAACGAACGAGGTAAGCAAAATTCTGTTTTACGGAGTTCTTATGGCGATTTGCGCCGTCGTCGCCTGCCTTGGCAACGTAATAGCCAACAGAATGGCGGCGAGGACGACCATGATATTCTCTACTCAGATGAGACGCGACCTTTTTTCAAGAACGCTTCATCTCTCGTCAAGGAACACCGACGCCTTCACTATTCCCTCTCTCGAGGCGAGAATCACCTCCGACACGTATAACGTACAAAATTTCATCGGAATGATGCAGAGAATGGGAATAAGAGCGCCTATCCTGCTACTTGGCGGAACTATTATTACTATGCTTTTGGATAGAAAGCTGGCGCTGGTTATGATAGCCACGCTCCCTTTAATATTTGTCATTGTTTACAGCCTCTCCCGCAAGGGCGTGCCGCTTTACTCGGGAGTTCAGGCGTCGGTCGACGAAATGGTAAGAGTCGTCCGAGAGGACGCGCAGGGCATCCGCGTTATAAAGGCGCTCTCGCAAATTGATTACGAAAACCGCCGTTACGACAGAGCAAACTCGACTCTGAAGAAAAAGGAAACAACGGCGGGAACTATTATGGGCGTCGTAAATCCCGTTATGACGCTATTGATGAACCTGGGAATAGTCGCTGTCGTTGCGGTAAGCGCGTATTACGTCTCAAAGGGGACCTCGTCTGCCACGAGCGTCATTGCCTTTATGCAATATTTTACCCTGATTTCAATGGCGATGATGTCCCTCTCGCGAATGTTCGTTATGTATACGAGATGCGCCGCATCCGCAAACCGCATTTCGCTCGTAATGGAGAGCGAAAGCGAGCTGACTCACCGTGAGGACGACGGAAAAGGCGACCAATCTCTTCATATCTCGTTTGAAAACGTATCATTTTCCTATCTCGGAAAGAAAAACGACCTGAAAAACATTTCGTTTGCTCTGAAAAAGGGCGAGACGCTCGGCATTATCGGAGCGACGGGAAGCGGAAAATCCACGCTCGTGCGTATTCTTATGCGCTTTTACGACGTAAATTCAGGCGTAGTACGCATAAACGGACGCGACGTGCGCTCCTACTCGCAAGAGGAGCTGACCTCTATGTTCGGCGTCGTTTTTCAAAATGACTTTCTCTACGCCGATACTATCGAAGAAAATATCCGCTTCGGACGTGATATCTCAAAAGCGGCTATCGAGAATGCGGCAAAAATCGCCCAGGCGCACGATTTTATCACCGCCTTTTCCGACGGATATAATCACAGCGTATCAACGGGAGGTACTAACCTGTCGGGCGGTCAGCGCCAGCGCGTGCTTATCTCAAGAGCGATAGCGGGGCGTCCCGAAATTTTAATTCTCGACGACTCCTCCTCTGCCCTCGACTATAAGACCGACGCAAATTTAAGGCGCGCGATTTCGAGCGCTTTCCCCAATTCCACCGTCATAACCGTAGCGCAGAGAGTCAGCTCTCTTAAAAACTGCGACCAGATTCTCGTTATCGATAACGGTGAGATTATCGGCGCGGGAAAGCACGAGGAGCTTTTGAATAGCTGCCCTCAATACAAGGAAATAAGCGACTCACAGATGGGAGGTGCTTTCCTTGAATAACAAAATAAACGACAAGAAGCCGAGAAAATCAAGAAAAAGTATCTTTCTGCGCCTGAGCAAATACGTTCTGCGGCAGTGGCCTCTCTTTATCTTCGCTCTGCTTCTCACGCTTTTATCAAATCAGCTCTCCCTTCTCGGTCCGAAATACTCGGGCGCGGCTATCGACGCTATCGAGCTTGAGGGCGGAGTGGACTTTTCTGCCGTTTGGGAAAATATAATCCTTATGATCGGCTGTTACGTTATTTCAGCTCTGCTCTCGTATATCCTTTCTGTCGTTATGCTCCGTCTGAGCCAGAGGATTATTTATAAAATGCGGCGTCAGGTCTTTGAAAAGCTGATGACGCTCCCTGTCAACTATTTTGATACTCACGCGACGGGAGATATCATAAGTCACCTCTCGTACGATATCGACACTATAAACAGCACCCTCTCGCACGATCTTATTCAGGTAATGACGAGTATTTATACCGTCGTCGGCTCGCTCGTCTTTATGTGGAAGATATCAAGGCCGATGATACTTATTTTCGTTATAACCGTCCCTGCTTCTATCCTCTTTACACGCTATCGCTCAAAGATAGTTCGCCCTCTCACACGAAAGAGAGCGAAAAAATACGGAGAGCTGAACGGCTTTGCAGAGGAGATGCTGACCGGCTCGCGCACTATCTCCGCGTACGGCAGACAGGAGGAGATTTCCTCCCGCTTCAACAAGATAAACGGCGAAGCAATGGACGCCTTCTATAAGGCGGAATATAACGGGGCGTTGCTCTTCCCCACGATAAATCTCATAAACAATATCTCCCTCACTCTCGTGGCTATTATGGGCGGTATTCTTTATATGTTTTCGCAAAACGGAGCAATTCTTGAGACGTCCGCCTTCTTCATCACCCTCGGCGGCGTCGCGCAGTTCGTACAGTATTCAAGAAAGTTTGCAGGCCCTATCAACGAGTTTTCAAACATTCTGCACGAGTTCCAGTCCGCCTTCTCCGCCGCAGAGCGCGTTTTTGCCATTCTTGACGAAAGCCCCGAAAAGCCGGACAAGCCCGACGCAAAGGACTTTACAGACGTTCGGGGCGACGTTCGCCTTAACGACGTAACGTTCGGTTATACCGAGGATAAGATTATATTGAAGGGCGTTTCGGTAAATGCGAAAAAAGGGCAGACGGTGGCTATCGTCGGTCCGACCGGCGCAGGAAAAACCACTATAATCAACCTCTTGATGCGCTTTTACGACCAGCAGAGCGGAGAGATACTTATGGACGGAATTCCGTCCGACGATATAAAGCGAAAGGACCTCCGTCTCGCCTTCACTATGGTTCTTCAGGACACCTGGCTCTTTTACGGGACGATATACGACAATATCGTATACGGCAGAGAAAACGCGACGCAAGAAGAGGTGTATCAGGCGGCGCGGTCGGCGAGAATAGCGAGCTATATCGAGGGCTTGCCCGACGGATATAACACGGTGCTTTCTGACGACGGCGTAAATATCTCAAAGGGGCAGAAGCAGCTTATCACCATTGCCCGAGCGTTTCTTTCAAACGCCCCGATACTTATTCTCGACGAAGCGACCTCAAACGTCGACTCGCATACCGAAATACAGATACAAAACGCAATGACCGAGCTGATGAAAAACAAGACCTGCTTCATCATTGCGCACCGTCTTTCTACTATCCAAAACGCAGATACCATTCTCGTGGTAAAGGACGGCTCGATTATTGAACAGGGAAATCACGCGGAGCTTATCGAAAAGCGTGGCTTCTATTACTCTCTCTATAACTCGCAATTCTCGTAAAACAAAAAGCGAGGTAGGCATCCTTGCCTACCTCGCAAAAAAAGAGAGCCGCCCGCGACACAAAAGGTTTTCTTCCTGTGCCTGTCGGCTCTCTTTTCACTTTTTGGGCTTTGCTCGTAGCTTTGCCCTTCACCACAGCCGCCTTGACGGCTTTATTTTTTTACCACCATAACGCCTATGCCGTCGGGAATAGCCACAATCTTTGCCTCTTCCTTGCCTATGATTTCTTTCGCGCGCGAGATAGCTTCTCCTATCGAGTGCGCGGGAATCATATTCATTTTCGCGATAACCTCGTCGGGCATCTCCGAAACGTAAATTACCGTATGGCTCAACAGTATGCGGAGAAGTATTTGCGTCTGCCACTGATCCGGCTCGGTCATACCCCTGTCTCTTGCGAGAAAGGTCTGCATCGTCTCTTTTATCTCGCCCTCGGACAATTGCTTGTAAAAATCCTCTCCGCCTATTCCGTCGTTCGACTTGGCGAGCATAATAATAACTCCGCCATCCTTGACCGTCGCTTCTGCCGCCGTCATTCCCTTTACCGCCTGATAGACGTTCTGGTCTAACGGATAGCCGCCGTTCGTGGTAATTGCAATGTCTGCCTCTATCGGCTCAACTCCGCAAAGGGATGAAAGAAAATCAGTGCCCTGCTTGTGCGCTTTTTCAAGGTCGCCCGCAACGGCGTAGATTATCTTTTTCTCCGCGTCCAAAACTACGTTTACTATATATACGAGCTTCGCCTGCTTCGCCGCCCAGAGCATATCCTTGTGTATAGGATTTCCCTCTAAAACGCCCGTCCTTGACTTCGGATCAGCGATAAACTCCGAGCAATGATTTGCAAGCACGGTTGCGCGGCTTGCCACGCCCGGCAAAACACTCTTTCTGCCTCCCGAAAAGCCCGCGAAGAAATGCGGCTCTATAAAGCCCTCGGAGACCAAAAGGTCTGCTTCAATTGCGAGCTTGTTAACCTCGCAGTCGCCGCCCGACGGCAATTTCCCTATGCAAACGAGCATATCCCGCTCGTCGCAGTCGTGGATATAAATTTTTTCGTTTTCAACTATCTCGCGACCGAACTTATTTACAAGCTCCTCCTCGGTAGTTCCTCTGTGACAGCCGGTCGAAATAAGGATAGTAATGTCCGCCTGCGGATTTCCTCTTCTTATCTCCTCGAGCATCAGGGGCATAATTACCTTGCTCGGTACGGGGCGCGTGTGGTCGCTCGCAATAATCACGACCTTATCCTTGCCCTTCGCCAATTCGTATAGCGGCGCAGAGCCGATAGGATTTTCCATAGCTTTTTTCACAAGCTCGCGCTCGTCGCAGAGCGGCTTGTATTCCTCAATGCCCGACGTCAAAACTCCCACAAGCTCGTCGCCAAATTCAAACGACATCTTCTCTTTACCGTACGGAAAAAACACCTTTTTCATAAATTGTTACCTCTTTTTATCCTTTCGTTCAGTCCGACGATAACGGGTATTGCCGTCAATTGTATAATTATTCCCCATATAGCGTCCACAAATCCCTCGGCAAGAAATGCGGAAAATAAAAATTTCTTCCCCGAAAAGCCGAGAATAACCGTTTTCGCAATTCCCCATACCACTCTGCCCGCAAGCATACTTATTATCATAGAGCCATATAGCGCCAAAAGCTTTTTTTGGGCTTTTCCGAAAACGTCCTTATAGAGAAAGCCGGTCAAAAATCCGTAGGTGGCAAGCTCGAAGGTCATCCACACTCCACTTGGGTATATAGGCGGCATGCCGAACAGTATTCCTCTCGTGAGCGGAAGGACGGCGCCTACCGCAAGCCCGCTTTTCCAGCCCAGCAGCAAGCTCGCGAGCAAGACCACGAAATGCAAGGGCAATAGCGAATCGCCTATCTCCTTTATCTGCCCCGTGAAAAAGGGCAGAACCAAACCTAACGCCAAAAACAGCGCCGTATAGACGAGCTTTTTAGTTTTTGCGATTGAAGCACCTCTCATATATCCTCCCTCTCAAGCTTAAAACGTCAAAGTTCTCGCTTCAAAATTTTATCGGTTGATTTTAAATAATTGTACCACACTAAAAGGGGTTTTGTCAAGTTAATTCAAACAACCTCATTATAGTAAAAGACCGTTAAAACAAATACGTATGGGGCTGTCTCATTAAGATAGCCCAAAAAAGAAAAAAGCGGCAGCTTTTTACCGTAAAAGGTATTGAGCTGCCGCTTGCTTTATTGTATAATTTAATTGCTACAAAAAATCCACAAGAAAGCGAGATAATTATACAACAATGAGAAACAAAAATCAAGTAGTTTTGCCGTTAGATTTA
>JAZNBK010000017.1:0-55607 GCA_045587025.1 Eubacteriales bacterium | reverse complement strand
AGGATTTTGCCGATCCTCTTTTCGTCATACTCATTTTAGCCTCAAAACGAGGTTTTTTCTATTTTGCAAGCCTTTTTTCTTGAAGGCACAGAAAAAGAGCTGCCTCAAACACTCTTAAACTCGCATTTGAGACAGCCCCTTAATCATTCGTAATATGCTTCTTCGTCACAAATTATAGTTGCGTCGGGATGAAGCTTCAAGAACGTAGCGGGATTTTTCGTTGTAATCTCGTCATTTTTGAGCGCTTTGATGGCCTCATGCTTGCCCTTGCCGTTAGCGACGAGAACTATCTTTTTAGCATTCAGAATGCTATACATTCCCATAGTCAATGCGTGAGTGGGAACGTCGTCAATGCTATCGAAAAATCTCGAATTTGCTATTCTCGTTTCCTCTGTGAGAGGAGTTGCGTGTGTCGGAGCGATCAGCTTGTCGTCCGGCTCGTTAAAGGCAATATGACCGTTGCCACCGATTCCAAGAACTTGGAGGTCAATTCCGCCACTCTCCTTAATTTTAGCGTCGTAATCGCGGCACTCTGCTTCAACGTCTGTAGTTTCGCCGTTCGGGATATTAATGTTTTCCTCCTTTATGTTTATCTTTGAAAAAAGATTATAATGCATAAAGTAGTCATAGCTCTGCTCATTTTTCTTGGAAATGGGATAATATTCGTCAAGGTTAAAGGTTTTTACGGTAGAAAAGTCAAGCTCTCCTTTTTTGTTAAGCTCCGCAAGGCGTTCATATATCCCCACAGGAGAGGAGCCGGTCGCCAGACCTAAAATAAAGTTTGGCTTCTTTTTGATGCTTTCTGCAATGATTTTGGCAGCAGTATCGGATACTTCGTCGTAGTTTTTGCATACAATGATATTCATATCGTGTTCTCCTTTAATTTTATTAAGATTTTATTGACGATTTTTTTCATTTGCTCGAGCTTGGCATCGATGTCAACGACGAGCTTGAGCTGATTTCTTGCTCGTATAAGGTTATGCTCGGGGAATGCAACCTTGAAATATGTATCACCGTTCAGATAATCGCCGAGGAATCTTATACCGCATTCATACGTGAGAAGAAGCACCGAGAGTGGAAGAAGCTCAATCTCCTTCTCGGTCAGCTTTTCGTGGACCTGCGAAAGAAATCCTCTTGCAAAGCTTTCAAATTTATCAAGCTCAAAATAAACGCGCGAGAGATCGCTCTCGTCCTCAGCCGCGGAAGAAGCACCGAAGCGAAGCGCGTCGCCAAAGTCGTAAAGCAACGAACCGGGCATAATGGTATCGAGGTCAATGACGCAAACGAATTCAAGCGTATCCTTGTCAAACAAAATGTTATTCAGCTTGGTATCGTTATGCGTAACTCGGAGAGGAACGCTTTTATCCTTCATAGCGTCAACGACGGCGTGGGTTACACTCTCGTAGGAAAGGGCGAGGTCAATATCCTCCTTTGCGTTATCCCTTCTGCCCGAAAGATTTTCATCGATTGCCCGCTTGAAGTCGGAAAATCGAGATACTGTGTTATGGAAATTCGGTATCGTTTCGAAAAGCTGAGAGGCGTCAAACCCGTCAAGAATGTTTTGAAATTCACCGAACGCTGTTCCTGCCTTTTCCAGAATGTCGTTGTTGGAGAGGTCGAAGGAAACGGCGTTTATGAAATTATACATACGAAAATATTCGCCGTTGTGAAGCGCGTACGCCTTGCCGTCATTTGAACGTATAACGTGAAGAATTTTTTCGGGAGCGTAGTCTGGCGACTTCTTTTTGATTTCATCAATATAATCCGTAACCATAAGAATATTATCCATAAGTTTTTCGGGAGATTTGAATACGGATTTATTTATCTTCTGGAGAATGTATTTGCCCTCGTTGGCTACTATCAGGTAGGTATCGTTTATATGTCCGTTTCCGTAGTGGCTTATGTCTTTTTCGATATTTACAGTGATAGGAAAATGCGATATTGCCTCTAAAACATTATATGCCATCGTAAATTCCTTTCCTCATCAATTCGTTTATTGCCCTTTTAACGTCGTCGGCGTCCTCTTTATATGTAACGCCGTACCACTTTTCTTTCGACTGAAGAACACGGAGCTTAACACTGTCGTTTTTAATCATATCGTCTATTATAAAGGGGAGAAAATACTCACTCTTGAGAGGATTTTCGTGCTTTGCTGAAAGGAATGATACAAAATCTTTCTCCAACTTTTCGAAAAAGCTTGTTTCGAGTCCCCAAAAATTCATAGAAACAGTTGTATCAAGTGGAACACCGCTGTTTTTATCAAGCTCAAAGCGTTCGGTTACGCTCTTGAGATATCCGTTCTCGATTTCACATACGCCACGGCTCACAGTGCCGCTATTTGAAAGAGTTTTGCCAAGCTCAAAGCCAACCATACAGAATTTTTCATCTGATATAAGCTGGTCGTGCACCAATTGATAAGAGGAAACGCCGTAATAGTCATCCGAGTTAATAACCGCAAACGGAGTATGAATTTTGTCTTTTGCACAGAGAATGGCGTGACCGGTGCCCCATGGCTTAATTCTACCCTCGGGAACCTTAAACGGAGAGGGGATTTTATCTAATTCCTGAAATGCGTATTCAACGTCAATGAGCTTTTCAATACGTTTTCCTGCCATTTCACGGAAATCGTGCTCAATTTCCTTTTTTATTATAATCACCGCATGATCAAATCCGGCTCTCACAGCGTCAAAGACAGAGTAATCAATAATGACCTCTCCGTTAGGGCCTATTGGCGCTATCTGCTTCAAGCCACCAAAACGACTGCCCATTCCTGCCGCCATAACAACAATAGTGGTTTCATTTTTCTTCATGATAAATCTCCTTGTTTTAAAAAAAATAACAAAAAATACTTTAAAGCGGACTATTACATTGACAAAAATTCATCTATATGATATATTATACAACATGTAGTTAAAAAATGCAATATATTTTTTATACCGATTGCGCAAAAATTTAAATCGTTACCACCCAAATTGAAAAAGATAAGAGAGGAGTATAATTTTGACTAAGCTTTTGCTAAAATTGTTTGTTAAGGATTATAAAAACGTTCAAAGTCCGTCGGTTCGAAGCGCATACGGCACACTTTCGGGAATAGTAGGTATTGTGGTGAATTTTCTTCTTGCTGCTGCAAAATTTGCGGTAGGCACGTTTTTTGGCTCTGTGGCGATAAGCGCAGACGCAATAAATAATCTATCCGACGCGGGCTCGTCGCTTCTCTCGCTTATAAGCTTTAAAATATCGTCAAAGCCGGCAGACAGGGAGCATCCGTTTGGACACGCAAGAATTGAATACGTGGCGTCTATGATAGTTTCCTTTTTAATTTTGCATATAGGAATAACACTTATCATTGATTCGTTTGATAAAATTATAAACCCTGTGGAAACGAAATTCGGGATGTTATCTGTTTTCGTCCTTACCGGCTCTATTTTGGCAAAGCTTTGGTTATATCTTTTTAATAACAAAATGGGCAAGGCGATAAAGTCGAGCGTTCTGCGCGCCACCGCAATAGACTGCCTTTCCGATACCGTATCGACCTCGGCGGCGCTTGCGTCGGTTTTGGTTCTTCGTTTTTTTGAGCTCGACATTGATGCGTACGTAGGTATTATAGTATCGCTTTTTATAATTTATTCAGGCGCAAAAATACTCAACGATACGAAAAATTCCATTTTAGGAGAAGCGCCCTCAAAGGAAACGGTAGAGGCGATAAAGAACCTGATATCCGAATATCCCGAGGCGCTTGGTGTTCACGATATGATAATTCACAGCTACGGCGCGAATAATATTATAGCGTCGTTTCATATCGAGGTGGACGGGAGCCATGATATATTCAAAAGCCACGATATGACCGATAATATAGAAAAGCGTATCCGCGAGGAGCTTGGCATTGAATGTACGATTCATATGGATCCGCTGATTACGGATAACGAACGCATAAACGAGCTTCGCCAAAGGGTTGTCGAGATAGTGACGGAGTTTGACAGCAGAATGCAGATACACGACTTTCGAGTCGTTGAGGGAGAATCGCATACCAATTTAATCTTCGATATATGCGTTCCCTTTGAGGTGAAATTAAAGGATAGTGAAGTGTCAGATGTCATAAAGAAGAAAATAAATCAGATTGACAGGGCTTTTTTCGCTGTTATTCAGGTCGATAGAGTGTAAAAACGAAAGGGTTTCATATTGAGCTTCCATATTTGCTTGAAAAAATTCGGTTTCGACTGCCGAAAATTCACACAAGCTTTTTGGCGCCACGCTCGGAATCGTCGTCTCGTTTCTTATAGATATGAAATTCATACGTTTCCTGTTTAAATATTTAAATCGAATATAAAAAGCGTCTGTCTTGCAGATTCCTTCGGAATTTATACAAGACAGACGTCTTTTTAATAATTGACATTAACCTTTTTGGATAAAGAAATTTTATTTCTTGAAAATATCCTTCATTGCTTCGAGTTCAGTGAACGAGAGAGGGAAGAGCAGACAGTTTCCGTTTACGAAATCCGATTTTTGCGCATCCTTAAGGAAGCCCCTGAGCGTTTCGCTTCCGTTTTCCGCTATCGCCTTTTCTAAATCCTTATCCGTGTCAAATTCGATTATCAGCGCGAGCTTTGGAATAAGCTCACCGTTTTTCGAGAAAAGATGGAAGTTAAAGGAAATTTCTCCCGACTCCAATTCCGCTTTTATTGATTTGACGTATGAGTTGTCCTCATCAAGCTCTATGTAAGTGTAGCCGTTTTTCTCAAAGTTATTCTTTACCTGCTTGAATGTACTGCAGGAGACAAGAGCAAACAATGTAACTATAATCAGAGCCAAACATAAAAGTCTTCTTAAATTTTTCATACTAAAAATCCTCCGAAAAATATATTTGCAGTAACCCTGCCTGTATATATTATAGCATATATCTCTTTTTTGTGCAAGAGATTTTTCAAAAAGACAAACTAAAGTTTACAAAAAAAGAGGGCGAATGTCATTCACCCTCTTTATCATTTTCACTTTTACTATTCTTTTTTGTTTTTGTTTTTGTTTTGTTTTTTTCGGATTTTGCTTCGTCCTTTTTCTCTGTTTTCTTTTCCTTCTCTATCTCGTTTTCCTCGCTCTTCTTTTTCTTTTCCTTTTCTTTTTCCTTTTTCTTTTTCTTTTCCTGCTCGTCTTCTTCAATATAGAACAAAGAAAGTATTTTTTCCGCTAAGAGCTGCTCTGCTACCGAGCTGAGCGCAAGTGAAAGCGCGGTACTTAAAAGCTCATTTTTCGTTTTGCTCTCGCAGTCTGCCATAAAATCGGCAAAACGCGTGGATATGCTTTTCTGGAGTTGGATAAATTCCGTGTAAAGCGCTTCTGTCGAGCTGCCTTCCTTGAGCGAGGACAAAAGCAGAGAAGCATCGTTTATCGAGAGCGACTGCTTTATCGAGCAGAGCATATAGAGTGACGCAAGCTGCTCCTTGTTATATTTTTTCTGAGTAGCCCTGTCTATATGACCGCCCTTAATGTAATTGTTTATCATATTAGAGGTGATTATAGGATTTTCTTCATCCTTTTCCTGCAGAGCGAGCTGACGGCGCAGATAGTTGGTTACCTGGTCCATATATAAATCAATGTCGGGAAGAAGCCCCCATTCCGTCGCCTTGAAGCTCTGAAATTCGGTGAGCCAATCCTTTAACGTTTCTTTATTTTTCATAGCAAATTAGTTTTAACACCTTTCACGTATAGTCGTATCGCTTTTGGGAATATTAAGAAACTGAAGAACAATTGAAGCATATAGTTTGCAATACTATATTACATTTTAACACAAACCAAATGATAAGTCAAGGGCGAAAAAGAGGAAAGAATGAAAAGGATAAAGATACTCGACACACAGGTTATGTCGCTGACTATGGATGAAGCTCTCGAAAAAACGGAGGAGCTGATAATTTCAGGCAGAGGCGGATGGATTTTCACACCTAATGCAAATATTATTGAATATGCCGATAAAAACAAAGATTTTTTGAAGATTTTAAATTCAGCGTCACTTTCACTTTGCGATGGGATAGGCGTTTCTATCGGCGCTTTTTTGCTCGGGCGTGGCAGAGTTCGCCGTATTTGCGGCGTGGACTTTGGCGTGGCTTTGGCTGAATTGTGCGCCAAAAAAGGTTATACGCTTTATCTTCTCGGCGGAAAAGAGGGAGTGGCTTTAGAGGCGGGGAGAGAGCTTATAAAAAGATTTCCCTCGCTTAAAATTGCGGGAACTCACGACGGGTATTTTGAAGATGAAGTAGAGGTCCTATCTGAAATCTCTCTTTCGGGCGCTCAGGTCTTATACGTTTGCCTCGGCTCTCCGAAGCAGGAGGAGTTTATATATAATAATCAAAAATATCTTTCCGATACGCTTATGGTGGGCTTGGGGGGGAGCATCGATATATATTCAGGCAAGGTCAAGCGCGCCCCAAGGATTTTAAGAAAGCTGGGCTTTGAATGGTTATACAGAATAGTAAAAGAGCCAGAACGTCTTAGAAAAGCAAAAATGCTTTCGTTTGCCGCGTCGGTTTTTCGGGAAAGATTTTTTGTTAAAAATGCCGATAAAAGCGCCAAAATTTTCCTAAAAAAAGGTTAAAGATTACAAATTTGATAAAAATTATACAATTCTCTTGTAATGTAAAAAAAGTTGTGATATAATTAGTAATTGTAAAACCATAAAATATTTTATTAATAAATGGAGGAAATCAAAATGGCAGTTAAAGTTGCTATTAACGGCTTTGGCCGTATCGGACGTTTGGCTTTCCGTCAGATGTTTGGCGCAGAAGGTTACGAGGTAGTTGCAATCAACGACCTTACAAGCCCTGCAATGCTTGCTCACCTTTTAAAGTATGATACCGCTCAGGGTTCTTACGTAGCTCAGGGACACACAGTTGAGTATAAGGATTCTGTTCTTGCAGAGGACGGAAAGACTGTTGTAGTTCCCGGCTCTATCACCGTTGACGGTAAGGAAATCACGATTTACGCTTCTCCCAAAGCGCAGGATTTGCCTTGGGGCGAGCTTGGCGTAGACGTTGTTCTCGAGTGCACCGGCTTCTATACCTCTAAGGCGAAGTCACAGGCGCACATCGACGCAGGCGCAAAGAAGGTTGTTATTTCTGCTCCCGCAGGCAACGACCTTAAGACAATAGTTTATAACGTAAACAATCAGGAGCTCACCGCTGATGATACCATCATCTCCGCTGCTTCCTGCACCACCAACTGCTTGGCTCCTATGGCTAAGGCGCTTAACGACGCATTCCCGATCAAGTCCGGTATCATGACCACCGTACACGCTTACACAGGCGACCAGATGGTTCTTGACGGTCCTCACAGAAAGGGCGACCTTCGCCGTGCAAGAGCTGCTGCTCAGAACATCGTTCCTAACTCTACAGGCGCTGCAAAGGCAATCGGCCTTGTTATCCCCGAGCTTAACGGAAAGCTTATCGGTTCTGCTCAGAGAGTTCCTACCTGCACCGGTTCTACTACGATTCTCGTTGCAGTAGTTGAAGGCAAGGACGTTACAAAGGATAGCATCAACGCAGCTATGAAGGCGCAGGCATCCGAGTCCTTCGGTTATAACACCGATGAAATCGTTTCTTCCGACGTTATCGGTATGAAGTACGGTTCTTTGTTTGACGCTACTCAGACAATGGTTGCAAAGATTGATGACAACACCTATCAGGTACAGGTTGTTTCTTGGTACG
This sequence comes from Eubacteriales bacterium, assembly GCA_045587025.1. Lineage (GTDB taxonomy): Bacteria > Bacillota > Clostridia > Oscillospirales > CAG-272 > UBA1740. The sequence continues at coordinate 47,916 of JAZNBK010000017.1, read as the reverse complement.
ATAACGAGAACTCCTACACAAGCCAGATGGTTAGAACTATCAAGTATTTTGCTGAACTCAAATAATTGACGGTATCCTTTAGCGATTTTCGCTAAAATAAATAATCTCCATAGAAAAAGCGGTTTACCCTGCTTTCGCTATGGAGATTTTTTTAACGCTTGCTTTTTGCCATTTTGTTTCGGCAGATTGGTTTAAGATTACAGTATTGGCAGGGAGAATTTACTTTCGGCGCTCTTAATGGAACGGCGTCCATGTTGCCTGATTGCATTTCGGAGCAAATATTAGATAGCACGTCCTTTATCTGTTCGAGAATTTTTCCCATTTTATCTAAAGAAGCGAGAGCTTTCTTTGGAGATAATTCTCCCTTTTTCGTGAGCTTTACGGGGATAAAGTCGGAGTTTAAATTCTTGTCCATTGCGCGAAGTATGTTCTCGTCGTTGAGTAGAAGACCGTTTCGCCTGTATTTGCCCATAACTGCTTTTCCTATTTCATTCTCGTCAAAGCTGTCTATTTTCGTGTCCTCGACGTTTGCAGATAGATAGAGAACTCCTGTGGGTATTATTTCGCCGTCCTCGCAACCTAATTTTTTTCTGAATTGCTCGTTTTCGGTTTTCCAGATAGAGAAAAGGTAGATAAGCATCTGCATATTTAAGCCGTAGGATATGCTCTCAAGTGAAAATTCCTTCGAGCCGGTTTTGTAGTCAACGACGCGGACGTAGACGTTGCCGTCTTTTTTATAGGTGTCAACTCTGTCGATAGTTCCGTAGAGTGAGATTCGCGTGCCGTTTTTCGTTTCAAAGCTGATTGGTGACGGCGAATTTTTATCATTTTCTGAAATTTTAAATTCAAAAAATCTTGGCGTAAATTCACTTTGCGAAAACTCTTTTTGCAGGTTCTTTACGAGCGCGAGGACCGCGTTATATAAGCGGTAAAAAAGGTGCTTCATTCTCGGGGTTTGCTCGCTGCCCTTCGGGGTTATATCTCTGATATATTTAGAGGTAATGCTCAATACCGCCGCCTTCGTTTCTTCCTCATTCAAGTCGGAAATCCGCTTTCCGTCCTTTGACAGATAATCGAAAAGCATCTCCAGCACGGCGTGGACGAAATTACCGATGCTAAGGAAGTCGATTTTTATGTCTTCGTGCGAATTAAGCTTCATTATATAGGTGCAAAAGTAAGAAAAGCTGCATTTAGCGTATCTTTCTATACGCGAGGGGGTGGTATTTATCCTTGACGAATACAGGTCCTTTATTATGCTTTCTGAAATTTTCGCATTTTTTGTAATCAGAGGGGATTTTAAGCCGCTTAATCTTCTTGCGTATTCGGCATCCTCTGAAAAAATATCAATAAGCGCTTGGCGCTCGTTACCGTTTTCCATATTTCCGAGCATCTCAAAGGCGGCGCTCTTGTTCCAAAGCCGCTCTATTTCATTCAGCGAATTATAAGTGACGCTCTTGGCGTGGTCACCCGCTAAATGCTTTATGTTTTTTATGAAATACGAAGGTGACTGCGGAGCATATGAAGGCCCTGAATTTGAATATGAAAGCGAAACGCTCTCTGTTGCCGAGCAAAATGCGCGGTAAAAGCAGAAAAGCTCGCGGGATGCCTTCTCCGTCAGGTTTTGTTCTAAGTTTAGCCCCAGCTCGCAGAGAATTTCTCTGTCGTTTTGGGAGAAAAAGCTGTTATCAGTAACCGTTGCGGGAAATTCACCGGCATTGACGCCGAAAAGATAGATATGCTTGGATTCGGCTCTGAGCATATCGGCAGAGCCGACGGTAACGGAATCGAAAAAAGAGGGGATTTGTCCTATGTCCGTCTCGTTGAAAACGATACGGAGCAGCTGAACGAAATGCTCTGCGCCAAGTACAGTATCCGGTAGCGTGTCGCACAATTTATCAAGAGAATCGCAGATAACAGAGAAAAGCTTTTTCAGATTTTCGCTTTCCTGAACGTCGTTTTCCTTTTCTGCTTTTTCTGCCATTTCGAAAAGCTTTTCTTCGATAGAGAGCTTTTGCATAAACGAGAAAAGAGAGTGGCAATGCTCGGATACGCTGCGTTTTTCCTTGCAGAAGTCGTAGAGCGCTTCTAACGGCTCGATAAGTATATTTTTCGTTCGATTTATACGAATTAAAAATTCGGATATTCTATCGTCGTTTTTTTGGCTGACGTAGCCCAAAGGGCTCATATTCCAGTCCAAGCCGTCGTAAAATCTTCTTCCGTTTATGTTCCATTTCTTAGTATATATTTCAAAATCGTCGCAGTCCTTTTCAGACAGTCCCGTAAGACCGCACTTCAGGTACGTTATTACGTCCTTTTGACTGAAGTTGCTTATACAGACGGAATAGGCGGCGTAAATCATTCTTATAGGCGCAAAAGCAGAAACGTCGGTGCGTAGCGACATAAAAAAGGGAATATCGTATTTTTTGAGCGTGTTATCTAAAATGCCCTCGTATAACGACGCGTCTCGCGCAAATATCGAGAAGTCACTGTATTTAGCGCCGTTTTGCACTTTTCTTTTAATATCAAGGGCGACGAATTCGGCTTCTGCGTACGGGTCGGGACATTCTATGATTCTTAGCTTTTCATCATCTTCACGGTCACCGTCATGTTTGGGGAGCGAGTTGCAGACGGACGAGGTCATATTTTTCGCCACGTAGCGCAGAAGAGGTGAAGGATTTCTTATACTTTCTCCGAGCCGCAAAATTTCAAACTCGATTTTGTTGAGAGTGGCAGATATAAGAAGCTTCTTTTCACAATTTTCTATCTCCTCAAAGCAAATTCTCTCGTCGCTGTTTTGAGGAAGAGCGAGGGTAATATATAGGTCGCATTGCTTCATTATCTGGGACAGGATTTTGTATTCCTGCATAGTAAAGCTCGTGAACGAGTCAACGAAAACAGCAGAGCAGTCAAAAAAATTATGCTGCTCTAAAAGCTCGCAAAGACGGTCGAGGTCTTCTCCTTGGTCGTTATAGTGCTCCTTCAAAAGCGAGTAGTAGAGCGTTGAAATCTTAGAGAGGTCTTGCAGCTTCTCGCGCAGACGATTGTCGTCTGCCATATCTATCGCTTCATCGAGCTTCTGCGCGCTTATAGCGCCCGCCTGAAGCTCCGACAAAGCGGATAAGGTCCTTTTAACGAGCCCGTATTCGACTTCCTTGTGGCTTTCGTGCAGAAAGGGAAGCAGCTCGCCCAGCGTTTTCCACATAATGAGCGAGCGAGTTGCCTCGCTTGAATAATTATATGAAATACCGCCGTATTTACGAAAAATTGTATTTGCAAGTCGTGAAAAGTTTGTAATCTCAAAATAGAGAGGGAAGGAGGGGGAGAGACGTTGCGCCATAAAACGTTCAGCGCTTACCGTCTGTTGCTCCGGTACTATAAGAAAGCAGTTTTTCTTTTCGGAAATCAATTTTTCTGCGAGGCGCGCCAAAAAGGTTGTTTTTCCGCTTCCAATATCGCCTTTTATAATGTGTAACATTTATTTATCGCCCTTTCGCAGTATAATGCTGTATCCCTTTCCCCTGTGCGAACGGATTGCCTTGGCGCCGTTCGCTTCAAGCTTTTGTCTCAGGTAATGTATATATAGGTTGAGAGAGTTGTCGTCCGGCTTGCCCCAGAGCGCCTCGCATAACGCCTCTCGGCTGACCGGCTTTCCCTTAGCTTCCCATAACATTGAATATAAAGCGTATTCCTTTTCCGTCAGAGAAATCTCCATATCTGCGTGGGATATATATTTTTTTCCTTTTAAAGCTTCCGTTGCTTGCTGGGAATATATTGCCTCATCCTCCGCTGCGTCTACTCTCTCGTATGCGTCTATCAGCTCCTGCGCGGTAAAAGGACGCGTCAGGTATATATTTTTTTCTTTGATTTTTTTAGCAGACATACCGAAAAGAATAAGCTTCGATACGTTTTTATAGGAGGGGACCGTGTCTGTGTCTATTATATAAACGGACGCGCTCGGCGCATTTGAAAGCGTGCTCGAAACGACGACGCTTTTTTTGTATTTCGCAAGCTCGAGCAAAATCCATTGAGCGTAAATGCGGTCGGCAGTTACTATGCAGACATCATTTTTCATCCATTTTTCCTCCTATCGAAAGCAGTACGTTTTTATACAATAATTATACTTCAATTTACATTTAAAGTCAATAAAAAATCACAAAGCAATATTTGCAAATGTCAGGTCAATATTTGCAATTGATATAATCTTTTTTTTGAGGTAAAATAAATATGTTAAATTTAAAACTTGTAGGAGAACGGTTATGAAAGAAATTTATCAGAAGCTTTATGAAATCGGTATTATTCCGGTTATCAAGATCGAGAATGCAGACGATGCGGTTCCGCTTGCAAAGGCGTTAATTGACGGCGGACTTCCCGCAGCGGAAATTACCTTCCGTACCTCGTGCGCTGCAGAAGCAATTAAGAAAATAACTGAAGCGTATCCCGATATGCTCGTAGGCGCGGGAACGGTACTTACGACAAAGCAGGTGGATGAAGCGATTGCGGCAGGCGCAACCTTTATAGTAAGCCCCGGCTTAAATCCCAAGACGGTCGCTTATTGCGTTGAGAAGAATATCCCCGTAGTTCCGGGATGCTCCTCTCCCTCCGATATTGAGGCGGCTATCGAGCTCGGACTTGATACCGTAAAATTCTTCCCGGCAGAAGCGGCAGGCGGCTTGCCTATGCTTAAGGCGATGAGCGCTCCGTACGGTAACATTAAGTTTATGCCCACGGGCGGACTTAACGCGGATAACATACTTTCCTATTTGAAGTTCAACAAGATACTTTGCTGCGGCGGAAGCTTTATGGTTAAGGATGAGCTTATCAAGGCGGGCGAGTTTGACAAAATTGCAGAGCTCACGAGAGGCGCTGTTAACACGCTCCTGGGATTTGAATTTGCTCATATCGGTATCAACAACCCCAGCGATGCAGAGGCAAAGCGCGGCGCAGAGCTTTTGTGTAAGCTGTTCGGCTTCTCCCCGAGAGAAACCAGCAAGAGCATTTTTGCAGGCAACTCGTTCGAGCTTATGAACTCAAACGGCAGAGGTACTATGGGACATATTGGTATAAAGACCAATTTCGTTGACCGCGCAATTGCATATCTCAAGAGAATAGGCGTAGAAATAGACGAGGAAACTATTACTTACGACGACAAGGGCAAGCCGAAGTTCGTTTATTTGAAGGACGAAATTTGCGGATTTGCTATTCATCTCGTAACGAAATAATCCCCATATCGAGAGGGCGGCTTGATTTACCGTGGCATTTTTTTGCTTGCGGTCGATTTTGCCGCCCTTTTTCAATCTTTAAATTTGTATATTGACAAAAGCAAAAAGGTGTGCTATAATCCTTCTTGTATAGAGAAAAACAGTGACGGAAAGAGTAGCGATTTTTTAGGTACACAGAGAGAGGGCGTCGGCTGAAAGTCCTTTACCTTGGAATTGTGAATACCACTCCCGAGTTGCAATATTGAAATATTGCCGTATTTCTGCGTTAAAGAATGGAGTTTGATAGAATTCGAGTTAAAAATTAAGGTGGAACCGTGCATTTATTGCACCCTTAGTGCTTACAGAACGTAGGCATTAGGGGCGTTTTTTATTTTTATTAAGTAATTTATTTTAAGAGAGGGATAAAATATGAAGGTTATTTACAACGACGGAACAGTTAAGGAAACCGTTGACAAGGACGAGGAGCTGCATATAATAAGACACACAGCGGCTCACGTAATGGCTCAGGCAATAAAGCGCCTTTATCCGAATGCGGATTTTGCTTACGGACCTGCGACAGAAAAGGGCTTTTATTATGACGTAGATTTGGGCGACGTTAAGCTCACAGACGAGGATCTCGCCGCAATTGAAAAGGAAATGCGCAAGATAGTAAAGGAAAATCTTCCTATAAGACCTTTTATTCTCGACAGAGAAAAGGCAATAGCGCTTATGGAGGAGAGAAAAGAGAAATATAAGGTAGAGCATATAGGCGACCTTGCAGAAGATGCCGTTATCAGCTTCTATCAGCAGGGCGATTATGTAGATATGTGTATAGGACCACACCTCTGCTATACGAAAGCGTTGAAGGCGTTCAAGATAGTTCAGCAGTCGGGCGCATATTGGAAGAATGATAAGAACAATAAAATGCTCACGAGAATTAACGGTATCGCTTTTGCAACGCAGGAGGAGCTTGACAATTATCTGAAGCAGATGGAGGAGGCGGAGCGCCGTGACCATCGCAAGATAGGCAAGGAAATGGAGCTCTTTATGATGAGTGAGGAAGGACCCGGATTTCCGTTCTTTTTACCCAAGGGTATGGCTCTTAAAAATGCCCTCATAGATTATTGGAGAGATATCCACTACCGTGATAACTACGTGGAAATTTCAACTCCTATGATTATGAACAGACACCTTTGGGAGACAAGCGGACACTGGGATCATTATAAGGATAATATGTATTCAACGACAATAGACGATGAGATCTATTGCGTAAAGCCGATGAACTGCCCGGGCGGCGTTATGGTTTATCGCAGTCAGCTCCATAGCTACCGTGACCTTCCTTTGCGTGCGGGAGAGCTTGGACTCGTTCACCGTCACGAGCTTAAGGGCGCGCTTCACGGACTTTTCCGCGTTCGTTGCTTTACTCAGGACGACGCGCACATATTTATGCGCCGAGACCAGATTACAGACGAGATCATGGGTGTTGTGCATCTCATTAACGAGGTTTATACTAAATTTGGATTTAAGTATTTTATCGAGCTTTCTACTCGTCCCGAGGACAGTATGGGAAGCGACGAGGACTGGGAAGCAGCGACCGAGGGACTTAAAAATGCGCTCGAAAAGCTTGGAATGCCTTATATTTTGAACGAGGGCGACGGCGCATTCTACGGACCTAAAATCGACTTTCACCTCGAAGACAGCTTGGGAAGAACGTGGCAGTGCGGAACTATTCAGCTCGACTTCCAGATGCCGCTTAACTTCCAGCTTGAATATACCGACGAGAAGGGCGAAAAGCAGCGTCCTATTATGATACACCGAGTTTGCTTCGGCTCTATCGAGAGATTTATCGGTATCATTACCGAGCATTACGCAGGTAAATTCCCGGTATGGCTCGCGCCTACTCAGGCGAAGGTTCTTTTGGTTTCCGAAAAGAGCGCTGATTACGCTCAAAAGATTTACGAGCGTCTCCGCGAGGAAAAGGTACGTTGCGCCCTCGACGCTCGAAACGAAAAGATCGGCTATATGATAAGAGAAGCTCAGATGGTCGAGAGAGTTCCTTATATGCTGATAATCGGCGCAAAGGAAGCAGAGGAAGGAAACGTTTCTGTTCGTTATCGCGATACTGGCGAGACCGTCACGATGTCGCTCGATGAATTCGTTTCAAAAATCAAGCACGAAATAAAAGAACGCATCTAAAAAACAAAAAACATAAAGGTCTGTCATTTTGACAGACCTTTTGCCGTAAAAAGAACTGATTTCGCTTTCGTTCAAACTTACTGGTTATTTTTATTTTGGTTCTGATTCTGATTCTGGTTATTATTCTGACTATTCTGGCTGTTTTTATTCTTGTTCTGATTATTTTGGCTATTCTGGCTATTCTGGTTGTTCTGGCTGTTCTGATTGTTATTCTGCTGATTATTATTCTGATAGTTCTGGTTTTGATTATTCTGCATTTTTTTATTCCCTTTATACTCTTTGTGTATATTTGACCGTAGGTCATATTTAAGTATGCGCCAAAAAAACGTCTTTATGCAAAATAAAAATAGAAAAAAATACAAAAAAACTATTGCATTTTTTTAAAGTGTATGTTATAATGCAGGTGTAGTATGAAGTATAAGATAGGAGAGTGGGTTTTGCCCACTCTCTGTTTTATCTAAAAAGCATTAAGGAGATTTAATATTGAAGAAGCAGAATATTGCCACCGTGGTAGAAGAGCTTTTGCGTCCTACGGTAGAGGGATTGGGCTATATGCTTTGGGACGTTGAATATGAGAAAATCGGCTCTGAAATGAACCTCACTATTACTATTGACAAGGAAGAGGGAATTTGGATAAGCGATTGCGAAACGGTACACAGAGCGATAGATCCGATATTGGACGAGGCAGATCCGATAGAGGACGCCTACCGTCTGAACGTATCCTCCAAGGGCTTGGAGCCGGAGCTTCGCACCGAGTTTCATATTGAAAGCTCGATAGGCGAGATAGTTGAAGTACGTCTTTTCGCTGCAAAGAACGGTAAAAAATCGTATATAGGAATTTTGGAGAGCTACGAAGCGCCAAAAATCACGATACTTCTTGAAAATGATGAAAAAATAACGTTTGAAAGAAACGAAGTATCAAAAATTTCAATTCGTTATATAGAAGAATAAGAATTAAGAATATAATATGAAAGGATGCAGTTTTCTGCATAGTATAAGCAAAAAATGAATACAGAATTTTTTAATGCACTCGACCTTCTTGAAAGCGAGAAAGGAATTTCCAAGCAGTATATGCTTGAAAAAGTAGAGGCGGCTCTTGTGAGTGCCTTTAAAAAGGAGCTTGGCGGAAACACGAACGTAAGAATTTTGTTGGATGAAAACAAAAAGGATATGAGAGTGTATCAGCAAAAGACGGTCGTCGAGGTCGTGGAAAATCCGGATATTGAAATATCTCTTGAGGATGCGAAGGAGATAAGCCGTCGTCATAAGCTCGGCGGTGTCGTCGAATTTGAGCTTAAGCCGAAGAACTTCAGACGCCTCAGCGCGCAAGCGGCAAAGCAGGTAATTATACAGGGCATCCGTGAGGCAGAACGCTCAAATATCGCGCGCGAGTATGAAAACAAAAGAGAAGAAATTATTACGGCGATCGTTGATAAGGTTGACGATACGAACGGAAATTTAATTCTTGATACCGGTACGAGCCGCGCGACACTTTTGAAGGCGGAGCAGATTCCTGGCGATTCCTTCAGAGTAGGAGATCGACTGAAGGTTTTCGTTACCGAGGTAAAGGGAAGCGAGATGAGAGGCCCGATAGTTACTCTTTCCCGTATTCATCCCAAGATGGTTCAGCGCCTTTTCGAATTGGAGATTCCCGAGATTCAGGACGGCACGGTTCTTATAAAGAGCGTGTCAAGAGACGCTGGCTCACGCACGAAAATAGCAGTTTGCTCAAGGGATGAAAACGTTGATCCCGTCGGCGCTTGTATCGGTAACAAGGGAATGCGTATCGGCGCAATCTTAAACGAGCTTGGAAACGAGAAAATAGACGTAATTCGTTACGACGAGGATCCTATAAAGTTCGTAGCGGCAGCTCTCGCTCCTGCGACGATTCTCTCGGTAGAGCTTGACGGCGAGCGCACCTGTCGCGTAAAGGTTTCTCCTGACCAGCTTTCTCTTGCGATAGGCAAGGAAGGGCAGAACGCAAAGCTTGCGGCAAAGCTCACAGGTTATAAAATAGATATTAAGGCATAACATATAGGAGAAAAAACTTGAAACAAACTCAAAAGGTAAGAGAAAAGAAAATTCCCACTCGCCGTTGCACCGGTTGTGGCGAGCATTTTCCAAAAATTGAGCTTATACGTATAGTTCGTTCGCCTGAGGGGGAAATTTCACTTGACAAAACCGGAAAAAAATCCGGCAGGGGCGCATATATTTGCCCCAATCTCGCTTGCCTTAAAAAAGCGAGAAAAAGCCGTCGGATAGCGCAAAATTTAGAGTGCGAAATTCCGGAGGGTGTGTACGATGCATTGGAGGCGCAGCTCAGTGACGAACAGTAACAAGGGAAATGCGTCAAGTGAGCGTAAACGCTTTTTGTCTATGCTCGGTATCGCAAAGAAAGCAGGCAAATTGGTTTGCTCAACGCCTATGGTATGCGAGGCAATGCGTAAAAAAACGAAGCCGCACCTTGTAGTTGTCGCTTGCGATGCGTCAGCTCAAACACAGAAAAAGCTTATATCAAAATCAGATTTTTATAAAGTGGATTTGATAGTTTCTGATATAACGAAGGAAGAATTATCACGTATTGTGGGTAAAACATCTATAATAGCGACGGTGGCGGTTACCGACGTCGGATTTGCCGCAGAACTTTTAAAATTGTCAGGAAAGGAAGTTTCCGAACAGCTTGGAAACAGTGATTAAATATGGCATCAAATAATGTAAAGCTTTCTCAAATATCAAAAGATTTTAATATTAAGGGAAAAGATATTATCGATTTTCTCAAAACGTTGGGAATGGATAAGAAGACAGGAGCTTCGCTTGAGGGCGATGAGATGGAGATATTTCTCCAGATGTATACAAAGGAGAATCAAATCATCAATCTTTCTGACTATCTTGATGGTAAAGCTACCATTATTTCCGAGGAAAGAGAGAGGGCGATAGCCGAAGCGAAGGCGAAAGCTGCGCAGGAAGCAGAGGCAAAGGCGAAGGCGGAGGCAGCGGCGGCGAAAGCCAAGGCAGAGGCAGAAGCTAAGGCAAAAGCGGAAGCTAAAGCCAAAGCGGAAGCGGAGGCAAAAGCTAAGGCAGAGGCGGAGGCGAAAGCCAAGGCGCAAAAGGAACAGCAAAAGAAGCCCCAACAGCCACAGCAGAAGCAAAAGCCGAAGCAGACCTTCAAAACGATAATTCCTACCGCTCCCGTTTCAAGTAACGATAATAACGTTGAATACGTAGCGCCGAAAGCGCCAAAAACACGTATAGTAGATACGAGAACCACGACGGTAGACCTTTCTAAATATGATGAAAAAATAGACAGCAAATATTCGAGCGGAATGTCCGATTTCCGCGCTGAGCGTCAAAAGCTCAAGAAGCAGGATAACAGAGGGACGGGAAAGGGCGCAAGAGAGAAGGATAAGTTCGCGTCTGAAAAGATGAAAAAGCTGGAAGCGGAAATAGTTAAGAAAAAACCTCTTTCTATCACTATCCCCGAGGAAATTACAGTCAGTGAGCTTGCATCCCGTATGAAAAAGACCTCTGCGGAGATTATTAAAAAGCTTATGATGATGGGCGTTATGGCGTCCGTGAATCAAGTTATAGATTACGAAACTGCATATCTCTTGGCAGACGAGCTCGGCATTATCGCCGAGAAAGAGGTTGTCGTTACTATCGAGGAGCGTCTTTTCGATGAAACACCCGACGATGAGGGAAGCTTGGTTGAAAGAGGTCCCGTCGTCGTTGTTATGGGACACGTTGACCACGGAAAGACCTCGCTTTTGGATGCGATACGCCATACGAACGTTACAAAGGGAGAAGCAGGCGGAATTACTCAGCATATAGGCGCATATCGCGTTAACGTAAACGGCAAGGATATGACGTTCCTTGATACCCCCGGACACGAGGCGTTTACGGCAATGCGCGCGAGAGGCGCTCAGGCGACCGATATTGCTATCCTCGTCGTTGCTGCAGACGACGGTATTATGCCTCAGACGATAGAGGCGATAAATCATGCGAAGGCGGCAGGCATAGATATTTTGGTTGCTATAAACAAAATGGATAAGCCGGAGGCGAACCCTGATAATATCAAGCAGGAGCTTACCAAGTACGACCTTGTTCCTGAGGAGTGGGGCGGAGACGTTATCTGCGTTCCGATATCTGCTTTGACCGGAATGGGTATCGATACCTTGCTTGAAAGCGTTCTTCTCGTCGCAGAGGTTAAGGAGTTAAAGGCGAACCCCAACAGAAGAGCGAAGGGTATCGTCGTTGAATCCCGTCTTGACCACGGCAGAGGCCCTGTGGCTTCGCTCTTGGTGCAAAACGGAACTCTGTATGCGGGAGATATTCTGATTGCAGGTACGGCGGTAGGTAGAGTTCGCGCAATGACAAACGACAAGGGTATGTTAGTGAAGGAAGCAGGACCCGGCGTTCCCGTCGAGATAATAGGACTTGCAGAGGTGCCCGAGGCAGGCGATGAGTTCAATGCGGTAGAAGACGAAAAAATGGCGAGGTCTCTTGCAGAACAGCGTAGAGATAAAGCGAAGCAGGAAGAATTTAAAGCGAACGCCAGAGTTAACCTTGACGAGCTGTTCTCACAAATCAGCGAGGGTATTAAGAACTTTAATATCATCGTAAAGGCAGACGTTGCCGGCTCTGTAGAAGCAGTAAGGGCGTCGCTTATTAAGCTTTCAAACGAAGAAGTAAAGGTAAACGTTATTCACGGTGCGGTTGGCGGAATTACAGAGAGCGACGTAATGCTCGCATCTGCCTCCAATGCTATAATCGTCGGTTTTAACGTTCGTCCGGACAGAGGCGCGCTTGATTCTGCTAAGCGTCAGAACGTAGATGTTCGTACTTATAGAATTATCTACGACTGCATAGAGGAGATTACATCCGCTATGAAGGGAATGCTCGCTCCTAAGTTCAAGGAGATGTTGTTGGGACACGCAGAGGTACGTCAGGCAATTCACGTTTCGAGCGTCGGAACGGTTGCGGGATGCTATATAACCGACGGAAAGATAGTAAGAAATGCGAACATCCGCGTAGTACGCGACGGAATAGTTATAAGCGAAGACAAAATGGCTTCATTGCGTCGATTCAAGGACGACGTGAAGGAGGTATCCTCAGGATATGAATGTGGTATAACACTTGAGCGCTTTAACGACATAAAAGAAGGCGACGTGTTCGAAGCATTTATAATGGAGGAAATCAAGCAATAAAAAGCAAGAGCGCTTTTAGAAAAGAAAAAGCCCTGCGATTTACTAAATCGCAGGGCTTAATTATTTCATTAACCAAATATGCGAAGCTTTATTACGCCGTCAATGTTCTTTAACGCTTGAATAGCGCTATTGGAGGGCATAACGGATATTTCCACAATAGTGTATGCGTAATCTCCCTTAGAACCGTTAGAGAGATTTTCGATGTTGAGATTTTCGCTCGAGACAATATTGGTAATGTTGTTGAGAACGTTCGGAATATTCTTGTGCAGTAAGCAAATTCTTGCAGCGCCATTGTGAGGAATGGATACTGAAGGGAAGTTTACACTGTTTTTGATATTTCCGTTTTCAAGATATTCGTCAAGCTGATGAGCCGCCATAATAGCGCAGTTGTCCTCGGACTCGAAGGTAGAAGCGCCCAAGTGAGGAATATTGATTATTCCGTTCACACCCACCGTTGCTTCCGTCGGGAAGTCGGTTACGTAGCAAGCTACCTTGCCTGATGCCAGAGCTGCCTTCATATCCTCGGCGTTAACTAAGTCAGCACGGGAAAGGTTGATTATTCTGACGCCGTCCTTCATCATGGAAAGAGTTTTTGCGCAAATCATATTTTTGGTTTCCGCAGTAGCGGGAACGTGCAGGGTGATATAATCGCAGTTTTTGAAAATATCCTCATAGGAAGCGGCCTTCGTAATTGCACGGGACAAGCTCCACGCGCCGTTTACCGTAATATAAGGGTCACAGCCGAAAACCTTCATGTCAAGATGTCTTGCAGCGTTAGCAACCATTCCGCCGATAGCGCCCAAGCCGATAACGCCGAGCGACTTTCCTGCGAGCTCATGACCTACGTAAGCGCCTTTTCCCGATTCTACTGCCTTAGCAATTCCTTCGGTGCCTTCGAGAGTTTTTACCCACTCAATACCGCCCGTAATGTTTCTTGACGCCATGATGAGCGCGGCGATTGCGAGTTCCTTAACGCCGTTTGCATTAGCGCCGGGAGTGTTGAATACTACGATACCCTTTTCTGCGCATTTGTCGACGGGGATGTTGTTAACACCTGCGCCGCAGCGAGCAATTGCCTCGAGATTAGAGGGAAATTCCATTTCGTGTAATGAAGCGGAACGCACCATTATCGCATCGGGATTTTCTTCGGTATCGTTTACAATATATTTGCTGCGGTCAAAAACGTCGGTTCCGACAGCGGCAATTTTGTTCATAAGCTTAATGGATTTCATGATATAAACCTTCCTTGGCTTTAATTATTCTTTCGGATTTTCTTTTGCGAATTTATCCATGAATGCAACGAGAGCTTCTACGCCCTCTTTGGGCATTGCGTTATAAATGGAAGCGCGCATGCCGCCGACGGAGCGGTGACCTTTAATGTTCTTAAGACCTGCCGCAGACGCCTCTTTTGCGAATTTTGCATCCAAATCGGGATCGCCCGTAACGAAAACTACGTTCATCATGGAACGGCATTTCTTGTCAACGGGAGCGATATAATAGGACTGAGAATCGAGATAATCGTAAAGAATATTCGCCTTTTCCTGATTTATCTTCTGCATTTCCTCGAGACCGCCCATATCCAAGATCCACTCGAACACGAGCTTAGCCATATAGATGCACCAGCAGGGAGGAGTGTTATACATAGAGTCGTTGTCAGCCATGAGCTTGTAATCGAACATAGAGGGACAATCGGGCTTAGTATTTCCGATAAGGTCCTCTCGAACGATGACGATAGTAAGACCTGCGGGAGCAATGTTCTTCTGCGCGCCTGCGTAGATAAGACCGAACTTGGTAACGTCTACCGGCTCAGAGCAGATGCAGGATGACATATCGGCGACGAGCGGTATATTTCCCGTATCGGGAATATAATGGAATTTAGTACCGTAGATGGTGTTGTTGAAGCAAATATGAACGTAATCCGCATCGGGACGGAAGTCGGTCTGCTTCGTATCGGGAATAATAGTAAAGTTAGCGCCCGCGCTTGAAGCTGCGACGGCGATATCACCGTACTTCTTCGCTTCTTGGTACGCCTTTTTTGAGAATTGTCCCGAAATAATGTAGTCAGCGCATTTACGCTCTGAGAGAAGGTTGAAGGGGATAGCCGCGAATTGAGTGGAAGCGCCTCCCTGAAGGAACAATACCTTGTAATTGTCAGGGATGTTCATCAATTTGCGAAGAGCTGCCTCTGCGCCTTGAATAATGGGCTCGTAATCTTTAGAGCGGTGGCTCATTTCCATAACGGACATACCACTGTCTCCGTAACATAAAAGCTCTGAATAAGCTTTTTCCAGTACGCTTAAGGGGAGCATAGAGGGACCTGCTGAAAAATTATAAACTCTTTTCATTTTTTTGCGACGCTCAAATGAGTCGAATCCTTTCATATAATATTTAATTACTAATAATTATATAATAAAAAACAACAATAGTCAATGGGAAAACAAATAAAAAATGAAAATTTGTTAAAATATACATATATACAAAAAAACGTATTGAAATTTTGGATATAATGATCGTAAAAAAATAAAAAAGCAAAAAAAGCTAAAAAAATTAATAAAAACTGTTGACAAAACAAAAAAGAGGTGATATAATATACAAGCGTTCTTCTGAAGAGGAAATGGCGGAATAGCTCAGCTGGCTAGAGCATTCGGTTCATACCCGACAGGTCGTTGGTTCAAATCCGACTTCCGCTACCAAGTTTATTCCGCATCAGAAAAGCGCCACTCGGCCCGTTGGTCAAGCGGTTAAGACACGGCCCTTTCACGGCTGTAACATGGGTTCGATTCCCGTACGGGTCACCAAAAAAAGATAGGCACTCCTTGCGAGTGCCTATCTTTTTTTGACGACGCGCTCCGCGCGAGAACCCACTCTGCGAGCCCAAGCGAAGCAGAATATGGGTTCGCATTCGCCACTCGAAGATCTGAAAGCTCGCTTTCAAGGCGCAGAGTGTGCGAATTCTCGGCTTTGCCGAGATACCCGTACGACAAGGGCGGAGTTGTCAAGTTTATTTCCGTTTGTAGATATAGCGAAACGCCGACTTGTATCAAGACAAGTACACGCCACGCTGCCAAAAGAAAAAATTTTAGTCAATTACAGACAGGATCTTGACATTGTTCGAGATTTGGAATATAATATATACAACAAAGATTTTAGGAGGTATTATGCTACAATACATGACCGCCAAAGATGCGGCTGAGAAGTGGAACATATCTCAAAGACGTGTATCTATACTTTGCGCCGAAAATAGAATTCCCAACGCCGCCATGCTTGGCAATATGTGGATAATTCCAAGAAATGCAAAAAAGCCCGAAGATCAGAGAAAAATCAACACTGTAAAACATTTCAACAACGCTCATCCTTTTGTAAAATGGGCAGGTGGCAAAGGTCAACTTTTAGATACATTAAACAACAATTTGCCGGAAGGAATGGGTATAAGCATAAAAAAATACGCCGAACCTTTTGTCGGCGGCGGTGCTATGCTTTTCTCTTTATTAAGTGAATATGCTTTTGAAGAAGTGTATATTTGCGATAACAACAGAGAATTGATAAACACTTATGAGGTTATCAAGAATAATTGTGTTGAATTGATACAATGCCTAAATGATATGCAATACAAATATAGTACATATACAACTCTTGATAATAAGCAAGCATACTATTACGAGCAACGCGATAGATACAACAGATTATTGTTGAATAATGATAGCAAGATTGAAAAAGCGGCATTGTTCATTTTTTTGAATAAAACTTGCTTTAACGGACTTTATAGAGTTAATAAAAAAGGGCATTTCAATGTTCCTTTTGGAAAGCATGAAAAGCCAACGATATGTGATATGGATAATATAATAAAAATATCCGAAACTCTACAAAATGTCACATTGCGCTCTTGCGACTATCACGATGTTTTGAACTTTGCTGACGAATCTACTTTTGTTTACATAGATCCCCCGTATCGTCCTTTGAATGCTACATCGAATTTTACGTCATATACCGAAGCTCAGTTTAACGATCAAAATCAAATTGAGCTTGCCGATATGTATAAGGAGCTTTCGAGTGTGGGAGCTAAAGTTATGTTGAGTAATTCAGATCCACACAATGCCGATGAAAATGACAATTTTTTTGATGATTTGTATGCTGGTTTTACAATTTTGCGAGTTGATGCAGCTCGAATGATAAACAGCAAAGGATCGTCAAGAGGTAAAATCAAAGAATTGCTTGTTAAAAACTATTAAGGAGATAATCATGAAACGTAATTTTAATGAATGGCTTGAAACTTTTCGTTCAAGTATAGCTACATATAGTTATTACGTAGATTTTGAAAAAGTTTACGGTAATGTCGAGTCTATAAAAGTTGAGTTAAATATATTAAATTCACTTATTGGCTCTAAAAATATTGAAACTGATTTTGAAAAATTATTAAATGAATATCCGCAAATATTAAAGTGCATTCCCATTCTCTTGGCAGTAAGAGGTAGTGAGATTTATGCTATTGACGGTGACGGCGAATATCTCTTTGATTTCAAGAAAGCAAAATATTCGATAGATGAATATAAAATGTTCATGAGAAAAACAGGACTTTTCACGTTGATTTCGGAACATATTATAAACAACCTCGTGGATTATGTAACCGGAGTTGAGGTAGGTTTAGATAGCAACGGACGCAAAAATCGTGGCGGTCACTTAATGGAAGATCTCGTTGAATCTTATCTTAAAAAGTCTGGACTTGTTAGAGATGTTAATTATTTCAAAGAGATGTATATATCCGAAATAGAAGAAAAATGGGGCATAGACCTTTCTAACATTTCAAATCAAGGCAAAGCAGAAAAAAGATTCGATTTTGTTGTTAAAAAAGATTATATGATTTATGGTATTGAAACCAACTTTTACACAGGCGGCGGCTCAAAGTTAAATGAAACTGCACGAAGCTATAAAACCATAGCGCTGGAAACTCGTGAGATTGATGGCTTTACTTTCGTTTGGTTTACAGATGGAGAAGGTTGGAAATCGGCACGTCACAACTTGGAAGAAACCTTTGACGTGATGGACGATATTTATTGTATCAAAGACCTTGAGAATGGCGTTACAGATACGCTCTTTGTGTGATTATGTCAAAGAATATTCCATTACAACCCGAAAACTTTGAGCTTGAAACTAATACCGTTTGGGATTTTCCCAATCGTGGGAAGTGGGCAACTCATGATGCTAAATATCGTGGTAATTGGTCGCCTTATATTCCGAGAAATATTATCTTGAGATATTCTGTCGAGGGTGATACTGTATTAGATCAGTTTGTAGGCGGTGGCACAACTGCTGTTGAGGCAAAATTAACTCACCGTAATTTTATCGGTTTTGACATAACCCCTAATGCCGTTGCACTTTCTACACAAAAATGCGATTTTGAATTTGAAACACCGTGTACTACCAAAATAGAATTATGCGATGCACGAAGTCTTAATTTGCCAAATGAATCTATTGATCTCATTTGCACACACCCTCCGTATGCTAATATAATTCAATATAGCGAGGGGATAGAAGGTGATCTATCTCACCTTGACATGAAGGATTTTTTGCCAGAAATACACAAGGTTGCCGAAGAATCTTTTAGAGTGCTGAAAAAGGATAAATATTGCGCTGTTTTAATGGGGGATGCTCGCAAAAAAGGTATGGTACAACCTCTCGCTTTTGAAACTATGACAATGTTTCAGCTTGCAGGATTTAAGCTTAAAGAAATCATAATCAAAGAACAGCACAACTGTCAAGCAACAGGATATTGGAAAACTAACAGCATAAAGTTTAATTTCCTTTTGCTTGCTCACGAATATTTGTTTGTGTTTAAGAAATAGTGATTGTATTTGCATATTTTTTGTTGAAAAAGCCCAAAACAAATTGACAAAATCTTTTTGTTTGGTATAATGAGCTTGAAGCAAATTTTGTGAAATTAAATAAAAATTATATGACAAAGCTTTGGAGGTTTATTGTGGTTAATTTTAAGAACAAAAAATTTGACGTTTCATTTGATGAAAAAAACGGATATGTAACTAAAATTATCAATAGAGATGATGAAAATCAAATGAACTGGGTTCTTTCCGAATACGACTGGGGAAAGGTAGAGGGCTTCACTGTTAAAGAAGTGGTGGCAGGAGAAAATAAGATTACAGTCAAGGCGATAGGAGACGTTATTGATTCACGAGGTCTTGAGCTTGAGGTGGAGAGAGCTGTAACCGAGGACGGTTATAGCGAAAAATATACCTTTAAAAACGTCAGTAATACCGATTATTTCGTAACTCGGGAGACGTTTGGAATACATTTCTCGTTTTTCTCATTGTTCGTGCCTGATCTTACCTTGGAGGAGCAGCTTCATAAAAACTGTCTGGCGCACGTCTGGTGTGGATATAACACCTGTTGGTTCTGCGCTAAAAGATTGGACGGCGGTAGTGATAAGCTCTTTATCAATATGACCGAGGGAGATGTCTGCGATTATAGTATCAAGAGAGATATTTCCCGTGCCAAGGGATGCGATTTCCGTGGCAGCATATTGCTCAATCCCACGCCTGCCGTAATCGGCGAGGGAGAGACCTTGCAATTTAAGTTTGATTATAGCTTTACAGACGAGAAGCTCGAGGACGTTTTGGCGTCCCAGAATGCGTCTATAAACGCTTACGCAAGCACGTATACGCAATTTTTGGGAAAAGAAATTAATTTCGTCGCAGAATATAAAAACGGCATCAAGGACGCAAAGGTAATAAATAACGGTAAAGAAGTCGATATCGAAATTGAGAGCGACAGAATAAAATGGAGCGACGTAGGACGTGAGTTCGGCGAACAGGAATATCACGTCTATATTAACGGAAAGCACACCTATGTAAGAGTGAATTTCATCGACGACTTGGATACTCTTCTTGAAAAAAGAGCTAATTTCATCGCTAAAAATCAACAGTACAACAAAGAGGGAAGCCGCCTTGACGGTGCGTATTTAATATACGATAATAAAGATAAGAGACAGTTCTATTCCGATACCTTCCTTGACCGTAACGCAGCAAGAGAACGCATAGCGATGGGTATAATAGTATTGAGACAGCTCCAGAAAAAGAAGGACGATTTCTTGATGAAATCTATCAAAAAGCACCTTGAGTTCATCGAAAGAGAGCATTTCGATATTGAAAGCGGAACGCCCTTTAACCACTTGGGGAAGGATAATACCTGGAACAGGGGCTTCAACTATCCTTGGTTCGGCGTTTATTTCAAGGAGTGGTATATCCTGACAGGGGACGTCGAATATCTGAGAAGGGCGGCGCTCTGCCTGATTGGTTATTATAAGGTGTCCGACCTCAAATATGACGGTCAGGTATGCGAGCCGTACGACCTTATCGAGCTTCTCGAAAAGGAAAATATGCACGAGTATGCTGACGAGATTCGCAAAAATCTTATCAAGGTGGCAGACGGCTATCTCAATAAGGGCATAACCTCTGTTGCAGGCGAGTGCGCATACGTTCAGGAGTGTCCCAACAACCGATGTGTATACGCATCTCAGGCGTATCTCGTAAGCGGAAAAGAGGAATATCTCGAGGAAGCAAGATTGCAGTTTAATATGTCGACTGCATTTTTCGCCTGCCAGCCCGATTTTCATATGAATTCTATTGCGGTAAGATATTGGGACAGATATTGGTTTGGTAAAACACGTCAATACGGCGACCTCTATCCGCATCACTGGAGCGCTTTGATGGGATGGACGCTCGCCTGGTATTCAAGGGCAAGCGGAGAGGACTGCAAAAAAACCATTGAGGAAATACTCAAAAACAATCTTTGCGTTTACAGAAAAGACGGCTCTGCCGCTAATAACTATCTGTATCCCTACAAGCTGACGATGTATGCGACCGACGAAAATCATAACGACGAATACAGACCTACGGGCGAATATTACGGAAAGAACTACGACGAATGGTCGAACGATCAGGACTGGGCGCTGTTCTTTGCAGATTTCTTCATAAACAGGGATTTCAAGCTGTAATCTTTTGTTTACATAATATCAAAAAACAAAGCTCCCGAGCCGATAAGCAACGGGAGCTTTTTGCATAAACTAACTGTAAAAACTATTTATTTATTCCCAAGGAATTGATAAATTCGCTCGGCGTCAGTCCTGTTTCCCGCTTGAAAACACGGGAAAAATACTGTGGATTATCGAAGCACAGGTAGTTTGAAATCTGCGTAAGATTATGAGAATTTTCACGGATAAGCTTTTTGGCATATTCTATCTTTTTGACATTGTAATATTTCATCAAAGAAATAGAGCATTGCGACTTGAAAAGCTGACACAAATACGTTTTGCTGTATCCGAATGCGACGCAAATGTCATTTACGCACAGTTTAGTGGTAAGCTTTGACTTTATATATTCCTTTATGTCCCTTACGAGCTGAGATTCCAGGTTTTCTTTATATGGGAAAACCGTGACCGACCGTTTCATCGTCGTTTCTCTTGCCAAAAGAATCAAAAATTGCTCCAAATAAGTTTTTATAAGCTGCTCTCCGCCAATCGGAGCGTCTTTTTTCAATATCAGCTTTTTTAAGAGCGTATCGTTTTTGGGAATAATATAGGTATTGTTCGCTTCATCGATAATAGAGGCGATAAACGGCTTCAAATTTTTATTAAGCACCGTTCGGTATTTTTTAAAGGATGCCATATACGTCGATTTGCAAACGAACGAAATTATAAAAACGTTTGGACAGCTGTTATGCGATTTCAATGCGTGGAATTCGTTCGGCTGGTGAAAGAGAATTTCACCCTGCTTTAACAGCAGCGTTTCCTCATCCCGACGTACCTCTATCTCGCCGCTGTCAACGTATACTATTTCCCAGAAATCGTGCTGCTCTCCCGGGGAAGTAAAAGTACGGTCAAACTCGAGATAATGAATTGTAACGATTTTTGCCACGTTTATAAAATTGTTCGGCTTCGTTAAAATATAGGAAGATGTCATATTTTTACACCTGCATTTTTTTGTGAACAAAAATGAACATGCAAAGTAAAAAAATATATGTTCAAAAGTGTTCAATTATTTTATAATAAGTATAACATATAAAATATTTAAAAGCAAGAGGAATTTTATCAAAGGAGAGGTAAGCGCAATGAATGTTTTGGCAATTGGATGTCATCCCGACGACATAGAAATAAACTGTGTCGGCACTTTGATTAAGTGTGTTCAAAGAGGTGATAACGTAACTGTATGCCACGTATGCAACGGAAATCTGGGTCACGAGGTAATTATGCCCGACGACCTTAAAGTAATGCGTGCAAAGGAAGCAAAAAATGCGGGATTGCTTGCGGGAATAAAGGTAGTTACCTGTGATATAGATGACTGCTCTGTAAGCGCGGCGAACGAGGAGCATCGTAAAAAGGTCGCAGACGTAATAAGACAGGCAGACCCCGACGTTATAATCACTCATGCGCCTACCGATTATATGGGAGATCACGTTGAGGTAAGCAAGCTCGTTTTTGACGTAAGCTTTTTTGCGAGCGTACCCCATTATGAAGCGAACGAGAAAAAGGCATCCAAGGTAACGCCCATATACTATATGGACAATCTTGCGGGGCTCGACTTTATGCCTACCGAGTACGTCGACATCTCCGACGTAATAGATTTGAAGCTTGAAATGCTCGAATGTCACGAGAGCCAATTGAAATGGATGCGCGACCACGATCATATAGATTTCGCAGAGTTCGTTAAGACCTGCGCAAGATACAGGGGCTTGCAGTGCAACAGTATGTACGCCGAGGGCTTCAAGCAGTGCTTGATATATCCCAGAGTTTTCCCGAAAAGATTTCTGCCGTGAGGAATTAGCGAGATGAAAAAAGTAGCGTGTGTGGGAATTATGGTGGCGGACGTAATAGTAGAGCCGGTATCTGAATATCCCGACAAGGGACTTTTAGTGCCTGTAAATTCTATTACGATGCACAGTGGCGGAAATGCAATGACCGCCTCGATAAATTTAAGAAAATTGGGTGTAGAGTCCTGTCTCGTAGGTATGCTCGGAAACGATATGTTCGGAGATTATCTGAAGGGATGTCTTTTACGGGGGGGAGTCAGCACCGACGGAATTAAAACGACCGACCAGGTTCAGACGTCGTCCTCCGTTTTGATGATACATAAAGATACGGGAGAGCGTTCGTTTTTCCATTGCGTCGGCTCTAACGCCGCATTCTCGATTGACGACGTGGATTTCGATATAATTGCGAAAAACGATATCGTGTTCGTTACCGGCTCGTTTCTGTTAAATACCTTTGACGGTGAGCAGACGATGCAATTCTTGAAGAAATGCAAGGAAATGGGCAAGATAACCGCTCTTGACGTATGCTGGGATTCCTCCGGAAGATGGGGAGAGCTTTTGAATATGGCTATGCCGTACATAGATATATTCCTTCCGAGTATAGACGAGGCGAGAATGATCGCAGAGAGAGAAACACCCAAGGAAATGGCGGACGTGTTCTTTGAAAGGGGCGTTAAATCGGTCGTAATAAAATGCGGCTCAAGCGGATGCTATGCGAGAGCGAGCGAGACGGACGAGGGCGTTATGATACCGATATACCCCGTTGAAAAGGTAGTTGACACGACGGGCGCAGGCGATAGCTTCTGCTCCGGATTTTTGGCGGCGTTGGCGCGCGACTGCGATTTTCTGTCCTGCGCAAGATTCGGAAACGCCACGGGCGCTCACTGCTGTATGGAGAAGGGTGCAACCGAGGGTATCAAGTCCTATGAAGAAATAAGAAAATTCATGCAAGAAAAAGGAGATAAATAATGTTAGTTACATTAAACGATGTATTACTGCCTGCGAAGAAAAATAAATATGCCGTAGGCCTTTTCAACGCTATTAATCTTGAGCTTGCCAGAGGTATTATAGGCGCAGCCGAGAAAACCAATTCTCCCGTAATCGTGGGAACTGCCGAGGTTCTTTTCCCTTACGGTCCTTTAGAGGAGGTTTCCTATTATTTAATTCCTATGGCAAAAAAGGCGAATGTTCCTGTCGTTGTGCATCTTGACCACGGCTTGAACGAAAAGACCTGCCTTAAAGCATTGGAGCTCGGCTTCTCGTCCATTATGTACGACTGCTCGACCGACGATTATGATACAAATGTACGCAAGGTGAAGGAAATGGCGAAAATCGCTCACTCCTACGGCGCTACTATCGAGGGCGAATTGGGTCACGTTGGAGATAACGAGGGCTCTGCCGAAGGCAGCTCGCATCTGGCAGATCCGAGCAAATACTTTACCGATCCCAAGCTTGCTAAGGACTTCGTTGAAAAAACCAAGGTAGACGCGCTTGCTATCGCCGTCGGAAACGCGCACGGCGCATATAAGCTCCCGCCTAAGTTAGACTTTGAGAGAATTAAAACGATAGCGAACACCGTTGACGTTCCGCTCGTATTGCACGGCGGCTCGGGCCTTACCGATAACGATTTTAAGCAGGCAATCCAGATGGGTATCAGTAAAGTAAATATCTTTACCGATATCAACGTCGCAGCGGTAAAGGCGGAATTCAGCAGATTTACCGATATGAATAAGGGAATTATGGACCTTATCCCTGCCGCAGTCGAAGCAGTTAAGCAGGAGACCATGTCCAAGATGGAGCTCTTCTCGAGTATCGGCAAGGGCGGCGCAAGAGCAGGTATTCCCACCAGCTCTCAGGATATCGAAAAGATAGTTGAGTTGGTTTTGGCTCAGGTAAAAAAAGAATTAAATAAATAGTATTAAAAGGAGTTTTGAAAATGGATTTTAACAGTACAGTAAAAGGTTCTATGTTAGACGGTTTTTATCCTGCCGGCTGGGATATGGAAAAGATCGACGCTTGCTGCAACCCCGATAACAAGGTAGAGGACAGACAGGAATTCTGGCATAAGGATTTCAACCCCATTCGTTGCGAGACCTTGGGCGAGTTCGATACTTATATGGGCCACGAAATCGCTATCTCTATAAAGAAGGCGAAGGATGCGGGCGAGAAGATTATATTCATTTTGCCTGTAGGACCTATGGGTATGTATAAATGGGCAGTTTACTTCTTGAAGGCGTGGAACGTAAAGTGCGACCACGTTTATACCTTCAATATGGATGAATGGTCTGATAGCGAAGGAAACACCCTTCCTTCAAACGATCCTGCCGCATTCCAGAACGCTATGTGCAATGCTTTCTTCAACCCGCTCGGCGAGCTTACCGTTCCCGTTTCGCAGAGAAACTTCGCTACGAAGGAAAACCTTCCTACCTATGCTGAAAAGATAGCTAAGCTTAAGGCAGAGGGAGCAAAGCTCGTTTTGGTATACGGAATTGGAAGAATGTGCCATATCGCATTCTGGGAGCCGCAATTTGCAGGAGAATTTGAGAGCGTTGAGGATTGGAAGAAGCAGACGCACCGCATAGGCGCAAAGCTCCACCCCTTGACTATCGAGCAGAATGCAATTACAAGCTTCAAGTCCCGTACCACTCTCGTTCCTTGCAGAGCAAACACGATAGGCCCCGGCTTGTTCTTACAGGCAGATTATGCTATCGGTGGCTGCGACGGTGCGTTTAACCGCGGTATGCAGTGGCAGGGTATGAGCTTCTGGATGACCTTGCGCTACGGTCCTTCTATGTGGATAACCTCGAGCTTTATCCCCACCCTTCCCGGAAAGCTCTTTTATCTCAAAGACCTTGAAGGTCCTTTGGTTGCGGATTGTAACTGATTATTCTTTTAAAAATTAAATAGCGCTTCTGCGGTGTATACTTTTTCGTATATACCGCAGATTTTTTATTATAAATACCGAAAAGCGCAAGCAAGGTGACAAAAAAAGCGCAATTTATGCTAAGTAAATGTTGGAAAAAACACTATATATTTACTGAAAAACGCTATTTTTAATAAAAAAACTGAGAAAAATATCCACTCTTTCCATATTGCTCCAGAATATCCTTTTTTTGTGCTTTGCATATCTTTTTTTCCTGTGATAGAATGTAATTGGCACAGGAAAAGGAGAGAAAAATGAAAAGCAAAAGAAAAGCAAAAAGGATAATTTCACTGGCGCTTGTCTGCCTCGCACTGTCACCGATTATGGCGTTACGTCCTTCGGCAATAGACCTTGGCTCTGTAAAACAGATTCATGACTCCCGTATCTCACAATACGAAAGCGTTAAGGTTCGGGTAGGCAGCGCAGGTATAGAAGTACCGAGTCGCTTGATTAATTCCACTACATACGTATCGCTGAAATATTTCTGCGAAGCGCTTTGTTATTGCAAGACGACCTATTCGAGCGCTACGAGAACTGCTACGGTTACAGCCGACGGAATTCATATTACGGCGACCGACGGAAGCCATTACATCTGCGCGAACGGCAGATATCTTTGGACAGATACGGCCGTGAAAATTCTCGACGACGGAAGAATTTATCTTCCCGTAAGAATTATAGCGAAGGTGTTCGGAGTATCTGTCGACTGGGATAATGCGACGAGAAGCGTGACTGTGAAAGGACCTCTTAAGATAATCGAATCGGGCGATTCGTTTTATGATGCAGATTCCGTATATTGGCTTTCGCGAATAATATCCGCCGAGAGCCGAGGCGAGCCGCTTCTCGGGCAGATAGCGGTTGGAAACGTGGTTTTAAACCGTGTGAAAAATCCTCAGTATCCGAATACCATATACGGCGTTATTTTTGATAGAAAATACGGAGTTCAGTTTACTCCCGTAGCCAACGGCACTATCTATAACTCTCCGTATTACCTCTCGGTTATAGCGGCGAAAATTTGTTTGGAGGGGGAGACGATCTCGCGAGACGTTCTTTATTTTTTAGAGCCGCGGCTTTCTACGAGCTTCTGGATAGTCAAAAACTGTACATATAAGTTCGGCATAGGATGCCACGATTTCTATTCCTGAAAATAAAAAAGACCTCTTGAAAAATCTTATAAAGTGTATTATAATTAATATATACTTTTAAAATCTTAAAAAGAGGTGTATCGTATGTATTATAAATTAAAGGTTGCGGGCATCGAACGTGATTTGCCCCTCTGCCCCCTTAACGAAAAAATGTGTATCGGAGCATTTGTTTTGTTCGGAGATGTTGAATTAACAGAACGCTGTGCTGAAGAACTATGCAAGATTGCGCCCGAGCACGACATTATGATAACGGCAGAATCGAAGGGAATTCCGCTTGTTTACGCTATGGCTCGCATTATGGGGAATAACAGATATATTCTCGCCCGTAAAGCGCCGAAGCTCTATATGAGAGACGTTATTAAATACGAGCTTGACTCTATCACTACCGCAAAGCGTCAGACGCTTTATTTAGACGGCAATGACGCTGAATTTATGAAGGGTAAGCGCGTGCTCATCGTCGATGACGTAATAAGCACGGGAGAATCCCTGAAGGCGCTTGAGCATCTTGTAACCAGCGCAGGTGGAAATATTGTCGGTAAAATGGCAATACTTGCGGAGGGCGACGCTATCGAAAGAAAGGATATCATTTATCTTTCAAAGCTTCCTTTATTTAACGCAGACGGCACAGAGCTCTAAAAACCAGACAAATGAAAATCCTCGAAGTGCAGATGTACGCTACATTTCGAGGATTTTTATTTTTGTATTGACGAGATATATCAGCCCGTCTTGCTTTTTCTGAATGTAATGAATTTCGAAAAAAGGTAATTCAAAATGATTACAAGGACAGACACGATAATTTTTGCGAGAATGTCGTTTATCGAAAAGACGATAATCATAAGTGATGGTAAAATTATTTCAAACAGTCCGGAAACTGCCCGAAGCAGATAAAAGCCCAGGAGCTTGCCGAGCCGTTTTGCGCCACTTGAGTTATCATTAAAAACCCATTTCTGATTAACGAAGAAGGCAAAGGCGACCGCCAAAAACCAGGCGAGCGCATTCGATGCCAACGCTACGAGCGCCGTTGGGGTGTATTCACGAATAATTTCCTCGCCCGAAAATATATTTAAGAAAGAAAGAGAGAAGTTCTCTGTAAAAATAAAGTTAAACAGAAGGCGCGAGGATATAATGTATATAAGCATATTAAAGAGCGTTGTCAGCACGCCCCAGAATGCGTATTTTATAAGCTCGGAATTCTTTTCGCAGAGAGAATAGCATTTTGCTAAAAAGGTGTTTTTCTCGCAAAGGTTTTTTATTGACGTGAGCCACTTTTCTATAATTTTCATTTTTATCTCCAGAATAATAAAGCTGCTTCGCGCAGGGGCGTTTGCTTTTTTAATATTATACATCAAATTCAAATAAAAATCAATAAGCGGGGGATTTATTGTAGATAAAGTCGATTTATCAATTAAAAGTTTACAAATAATCCTTGCATTTATAAGTGTAATATTGTAAAATAATATGAAAAGTATTTTTTGTGAGGGAAAAACTGTGTTCGGTTATATAAAACCTTATTCTCAGGAGCTGCTCGTTAAGGAGTATGAGCTTTACAGAGCTGCATATTGCGGAGTTTGCCGTTGTATGCAGAAGCATACGGGACGTCTTTCTTCGCTTACGCTCAGCTATGATATAGTTTTTCTCGCCTTCGTCCGCCTTCTGCTTGAGGATGAAAAGCTAAAAACCGAGCCGAGAAGGTGCATCGTCCATTGCAGCAGAAAACGGCTTATAGCCGAAGAAAACGACACTCTCGTATACTGCGCGAAAATTTCCGCAATTTTAGGGTACGGAAAGCTGAAGGATGATATCGACGACGGTAATTTTTTTCAGAAGATACGTGACCTTGTTGCGCTCCCCGTGCTTGCAAGAGCGAAGAAGCTCGCGGGGTTAAACGATCTGGGCGATGAGATTTTCGCAATTTTAAAGCGCCTTGATGAAAAGGAAAAGAACGCAGAAAACGGAGAATTGTGCGCTGATTTGTTCGGCGAGATTTTAGGGCTGGTATTTTCCTACAAAATAGACGAAAAGTATAGAAAGCTTGCGTATGATATAGGTTATCATACAGGTAGATTTATATATTTCGCAGACGCAGCCGAGGATTTTTTGGAGGATTGCAAGCGAGATGAATATAATCCTTACAGAGTTATATATAAGGATGCGCTCACCGAGGAAAATAAGCTTGAAATAAAGACCTCGCTCACGCTCGAGCTAGAGGCAATTGCAAAAGCGGTAGAGCTTTTGCCGTATAACGATAGAATATCCGAAGAGAACATAATAAAAAACACGGTATACTTCGGAATGCCTAAACGAATTTCATTTTTAGAAGGGAGAAAGGGATGAAAAATCCGTATAGCGTACTCGGCGTTTCACCGGAAGCCGATGATGAAGAGATAAAAAAAGCGTACCATAGATTAGCAAGAAAATATCATCCCGACAACTATTCCTCAAATCCTGATTTCGTTGAGCTTGCAAACGATAAAATGCAGGAAATTAACGAGGCGTACGACGAGATAAGAAGAATGCGTTCATCGGGCCGCACCTCGAACAGTAGCCGCTCGGGCAATAGCGGCAGCTCGTATATGTCGATAAGAATTATGATAAATTCGGGACATTTTGCGCAAGCCGAGCAGGAGCTTGAAAAAATTCCGGAAGCTCAGAAGAACGCCGAATGGCACTACCTGAAAAGCATAGTGCTTATGAGACGCGGGTGGACCGTTGATGCGATGAGAGAGCTTGGAATCGCCTGCGCAATGGACCCTACGAATCAGGAATATATGCGTACGAAAAACGAATTTGAACGCAGGACAGGGGCGTATGGAAGCGCTTACGGCGGCAGTCAGAGAACGCCGTACGGAACGCAGAGTCAGGCGGATTCTGCCTGTGACTGCTGTACCTCGCTCATCTGCGCAGATTGCTGCTGCGAATGTATGGGCGGAGATTTAATCAGGTGCTGCTAAGGATATGAAAAAAACGAAGAAGATTTCAATTTCTGCGGTTTTGAGCGCGCTTAGCGTAGTGGTTATCTATCTTGGCGCAGTTTTTGACGTGCTGGACTTAACTGCTTGCGCAATTGCGAGCATCGCCATTGTCTTTGCGCAGATAGAGCTAAAGGGCTATTATCCGTATCTGATATATGCGTCGGTTTCTATAATTTCGCTTTTGATATTGCCGCAAAAATTTTCGGCTATGCTGTACGTCTGCTTCGGCGGAATATATCCCATGATTAAGAAATACGCAGAGAAATATCCGGGCGCAAGGTGTCTTATAATAAAAATTATTGGGTTTGCCCTTATTATGACGGTCTCGGTGCTTTTGCTTTTATTCGTGTTTTTAACTCCGACGGCAGAGCTTTTTTCACTCTATTATCTCGCAGTTCTTCTTTTATGCGCAGTGACGTTCTTCCTGTACGATTATGCGCTTACCTTGATGATAGCTTTTTATTTTCACAGGTTACGCAAAAAAATACAGAGGTATTTAAAATAACAGTTACCATAAGAGGTTAGTATGAAAAAAATAGGATTTGTATCTCTTGGATGCTCGAAGAATTTGGTTGATACCGAGGTTATGCTACATCATCTCGTATCTGCCGGATATGAAATAACGCCCGAGGATATCGACGCAGATATAATTATAGTGAACACCTGCGGCTTTATAGAGAGCGCCAAGCAGGAGGCGATAGACAACATTCTTGATTTGGCGTGGTTAAAGAAAAATCGAAACCTGAAGGGGATTATAGCCACCGGTTGTCTTGTTGAGAGATATCGTGAGCAGGTCTGGGAGCAGATGCCCGAAATAGACGCTATAATAGGCGTTGGAAGTCTTTCGCATATAGTTGACGCCGTTCGGGCGGTAGAAAGGGGCGAGAGATACAGTAGCTTTGAGGATAAGGAAGCTTCGAAGCTCGGCGGAGAGAGGGTTTTGACCACTCCCGAATATACCGCGTATCTCAAAATTGCAGAGGGCTGCGACAACCGCTGTACATACTGCGCTATACCGATGATAAGAGGAAAATTCAGAAGCAGAGCTGTCGAGGATATAGTAGCAGAAGCGAAGGAGCTTGAAAAATTAGGCGTAAAGGAGCTTAACCTTATAGCGCAGGATACCACTCGCTACGGGCTTGACCTTTACGGTGAATATAAGCTTGCAGAGCTTGTCCGCGCGATTTGCAAGGAAACGGAAATCCCGTGGATACGCCTTCTTTACTGCTATCCTGATAAGATTACCGACGATTTGATAAACGAATTAAAGACGAACGAACGTCTTTTAAAGTATATGGATATTCCGATACAGCATATTTCCGACGGCGTTTTGTCGGCAATGAACAGGCACGGCGACAGTCGGCTCATTAAAGAAACTATTAAAAAATTAAGAGAAAACGTACCCGAAATAGTTCTTCGTACTACCGTTATCGTCGGCTTCCCGGGAGAAACGGACGAGGATTTTGAAGCGCTCTGCAATTTCGTTCGGGAGACGAAATTTGACCGCTTTGGCGCGTTTACCTATTCCGCGGAGGAGGACACCCCCGCCGCGTCGTTTGAAAACCAAGTGCCCGAGCAGATAAAGCAGGACAGATACGATATTGTAATGCAGATACAGCTCGACATAAGCGAAGCGAACAATCAAAAAAAGGTAGGAAAAATTATAAGAACGCTATGCGAGGGCTACGATCCCGTCTCGGAAACGCATTACGGACGTAGCGAGGCAGACGCTCCCGATATCGACGGAAAGATATATTTTACGTCGCAGAAGCGTGTGGACGAGGGTAGCTTCGTTGACGTGAAGATAGAACAGGCGCTCGATTACGACCTTGTCGGAAGAGCTATCAACTATGTAAAGAAGGGAAATATGAAAAAATGAGTAAAAAAGGAAAGATATTGAATACTCCCAACTGTCTGTCGCTTTTGCGCGTCATACTTGTTCCCGTTTTTATGGTCGCCGTTATTTTAATGGACGGAATAGGTGATACGAAGCTTGAAACGTTACTCATCCGAGCAGTGCCCGCATTTGTGTTTGGCTTGACTGCGTTTACCGATATGCTTGACGGAAAGATAGCAAGAAAATATAATCTCGTAACCAATTTCGGAAAGTTTATCGATCCGCTCGCCGACAAATTTATGGTCTTCGGCGCGCTTATCGCCATGCTCGTAGCGTACGACGATATTGCTCCCATTTTCGTGTGGGTTAGTATGATAGTTATGCTCCGTGAGCTTGCGATTACCTCGCTCCGTCTTGTCATAGCGAGCAATAGCGGAAAGGTGCTTGCGGCTTCGTGGTGGGGAAAGGTGAAGACCGCGACTCAGTCGCTTTCAATAGTCCTTATCATATTAGAGCCTGCGCTCTTTGCTCCCGACTTTTGCCCTCATTTGATAAGCTATCTGGCAATGGCGATGATTACCGTAACGACTATCGGCTCGGGCGTGGATTATTTTAAGGCGTATATTCCGCTTATAAACACGAACGAATGAAAAATGACGAAAGAGCGTTTTTCTCCCAGAATCTGTTTAAAATAAACTTTTTTCAGGTTTTTGGGTAAAAACGCCTTTCTTTTTTCTCAGATATAAAACGTTATTTAAAAACAAAAAAATAAATTTCGCTAAAAGTATTTACAAATAAATATAATTATGCTATAATTTATACTGTAATACCTTAATCTCGGAGAACGGATAAAAGGACGTGCCGAAATCGGCGAACCGTCGTTTCACCCACCGTCCCCTGGGGTTTTGGCAAATAAAAAAGAAAGGTGAAAAAACATGGACAAGCAGCTTAAACAGCAGCTCATTGATACCTATAAGATCAATGAGACAGACACGGGCTCTCCCGAGGTACAGATTGCAATTCTCACTTACAGAATTAACACTCTTACCGAGCATCTGAAAGCTAACAAGAAGGACTTCCACTCACAGAGAGGTTTGCTCCGTATGGTTGGTCACAGAAAGAGTCTGCTTAACTATCTTGCGAAGAAGGATATCGAGAGATATCGTGAAATCGTTAAGAAGTTGGGATTGAGAAAGTAATTTATTTACCTTCTCGAAGTGCGGAGCGCCTCGCGCGCTCCCTACACTTGTTTAATCAGGTTACAATGGGAGGTAGCAGTTAAATATGTATTTGACCTTCAAGTCCATATTTAAGTGCTATATCCTCTGTGACCTTTAAAAAATAAAAAGAAAAAAGAGGAAAACAAATGTTTGAAAACTACAAAGTATTTAACTACACACTCGCAGACAGACCTTTGAAGGTAGAGGTAGGAAAGGTTGCAGGACTCGCAAACGGCTCATGTATGATTTCCTACGGCGACACCGTTATTCTTGCGTGCGCTACGGCGAGCGCAGCGCCCAGAGAGGGAATCGACTTTTTGCCCCTTTCCGTTGATTATGATGAAAAGATGTATTCAGTCGGAAAGATACCCGGCGGATATCTGAAAAGAGAGGGCAAGCCCTCCGAAAAGGCAGTTTTGACGAGCCGTGTTATCGACCGTCCTATCCGTCCCCTTTTCCCGAAGGATTTGCGTAACGACGTTGCGCTTTCGCTTACCGTTATGTCGGTAGATCCCGATTGCTCGCCTGAAATTACGGCTATGATAGGCGCGTCTATCGCTCTTTCCATTTCCGATATTCCGTGGAACGGACCTATCGGCGGTGTATTTATGGGTATGGTTGACGGCGAGCTTGTTGTTAACCCCACCTTGAAGCAGAGAGAAGGGAGCGTTCTCGAGCTTACCGTTGCGGCGAGCGAAAAGAAGGTCGTTATGATCGAGGCAGGCGCAAAGGAGGTCAGCGACGACGATATGTTCGCCGCTATTATGAAGGCGCATGAGGTTATAAAGGATCTTCTCGTATTCATCAACGAAATTATAGCTGAGGTAGGAAAGCCGAAGTTTGACTATCCTTCCTGCGAGCTTGACCACGATATGTTCGACGAAATATTCGATTATTGTGAAAAAGCGGTTATGGATGCGCTTGATACCGACGATAAAAATATAAGAGATGCTAGAATGCAGCCCATCACCGAGGATATTGCCGCTAAATTCGCAGAGAAATATCCCGATATCAACGTAATTCTTCCCGAGCTTATCTACAAGATTCAGAAGAAGATAGTACGCCGTTGGCTCTTGGTTGATAAAAAGCGCGTAGACGGACGTTCGCTTGATCAGATTCGTCCTCTTGACGCACAGGTAGGTCTTTTGCCTCGTACACACGGAACTGGTATGTTCACAAGAGGTCAGACACAGGTTCTTACCGTCGCAACTCTCGGCGCTATCAGCGAGGTTCAGAAGCTTGACGGTATAGATGAGGAAGAAACCAAGAGATATATGCATCACTACAATATGCCCGGCTACTCTACAGGAGAAGCAAAGGCGCTTCGCAGCCCCGGCCGTCGCGAGATAGGTCACGGCGCATTGGCAGAGCGTTCTCTCGTTCCTGTTCTTCCTTCTATTGAGGAATTCCCCTACGCTATCAGATTAGTAAGTGAGGTTTTGAGCTCTAACGGTTCTACCTCTCAGGCGTCTGTTTGCGGCTCTACGTTGGCGCTTATGGATGCAGGCGTTCCGATAAAAGCTCCTGTTGCAGGTATTTCCTGCGGTCTTATCACCGAGGGCGAGAGATGGATGACTATGATAGACATTCAGGGACTCGAGGACTTCTACGGCGATATGGACTTCAAGGTAGCAGGTACTCACAAGGGTATCACCTCTATTCAGATGGACCTTAAGATTGACGGTCTTACGCCTGAAATTATCAAGAATGCGTTGGAAACGACTCACGCAGCCCGCGATTATATTATCGACGAGTATATTTTGAAGGCAATTCCTGCTCCGAGAGAACAGGTATCTCCCTATGCGCCTAAGATGATTTCTATGCAGATTAACCCCGATAAGATCCGTGAGGTTATCGGTTCGGGCGGAAAGGTTATTCAGAAGATAGTAGCCGACACAGGCGCAAAGATTGATATAGAGGACGACGGTAGCGTGTTCATTTCGGCTGTCAACAGAGACAGCGCTGATATGGCGAAGGCAATAATCGACGCTATCGTATTTGAGCCGGTAGTAGGCGAGACCTACGAGGGCGTTGTAACGAGAATTATTCCGATAGGCGCATTTGTAGAGTATGCTCCCGGAAAAGAAGGAATGGTTCATATTTCCAAGCTTGCTCAGACCCGTACCGAAAAGGTAGAGGACGTCGTTAAGGTTGGAGATAACGTAAGAGTTAAGTACCTCGGTACTGACGAAAAGGGAAGACAGAACCTTTCTATGAAGGACGCTTCCGCAGAATAATATATTTTTGCTCTGCGCTTCTGCAAGTCAGGCGCAGAGCAAAGCTCGATAAAAATTGTGATTATCTTACGTTTTCACAATTTTTGTTTTAAATACAGCTTTTTTAGATGAGGGGGTGCTATTTTGTCGCAAACAAATATGAATAATCAAAATGAGGAGACGAAATATAAATTATCTTTGATTTTGCTCGTCGCTTTGGTGCTTGTTGCAATTTTTTCCGTAATCAGCATGACGGGAAAATTAATGAACAGGGAAGAGCCGATTGTCACTGAACCGACTACGACGGCTCCTACGACCGAGCCCCCGATAGTTCGTGAGAACAAAACGGTATCAAATACGACAGGCGGAACGCTTATCGTAGTTAATAACGCTAATTTATATCAGCCGTCCGATACGCTTTCGGAGCTTAAAAACACCGAGTATTTCGACAGAGCGTTTAACAATATGCTTTTAAGAGAGGAAGCCATTAACGGTTTGACCGAGGCGTTTAAGAAGTACAGCGAGGACTTTAGCGGACAGAGCGAATTTTATCTGCCCCGTATAACAGTTGCATTCAGAAGCATAGAGGAGCAGCAGACACAGTATGACGAAGCTACCGATAAGAGCGCGTCTGCGCTTCCGGGTGGAAGCGACCTTCATACCGGATATTCCTTCCGTATTATGTTTGTTAACGAGAAGAATGGAGAAATAAAGCAGATCAATTCAGTTCCCGAAGAGAGAGCTTGGATAAATGAGAATTTCCCGAAGTTCGGCTTCATTGACCGATATCCTGAAAACGGAAATACCGATTTTAAGGGCACGATTATCGTAGGATATGGATATTACCGTTACGTAGGACTTCCTCATTCTCTGTATATTTCGGAAAACGGAATATCCCTTGAGGATTATATAGATTATCTTAAAGCAAATCATTCTATAGATGAAAAACCCGAGTTTGAGCTTTCCGATTTGCTAAAGATAGAGTATGAAAATCAAAATTATTATATTCTATATACGAGCGCAGAAAATAATAAGGCCACCATTTCTCTACCGCAAAATACTGAAATACACAGCTTTTCAGGCGATAATATGAATGGCTTTATAATCGTTCTTGTAAATTTAGAGGAAGCGAACGACGTCCCCGACGTTGAAGCCGACGCTTCCGGCTCAACCGCAGAATAATAAAAAGAGAGGAATTTTAATATGATGAAAAGAGCACTTTTGTTCATCTCTGTAATGGCGCTTGCGTTCGCTATCGTATCCTGCAATTCTACCGTAGACAAGCCGGATGACGAAAATCCTGAGGTGACGACTACTCAGCCGATAATTACGTTGTCTACAACAGAGCCGACAGATATTACGACATCTCCCATAGACGTCACAACAGAGCCGATAGATATTACGACCGCCCCCGTAGATGTCACTACTGCGCCTGTTACTACCGACACGGTAGAGCTGCCTGCAGTTACTCTCCCTGCATCTACCTTGGTGCTTACTCCTCCCGAGGTTACCTCGTTCGTTTACGTAGGGCAGAAGCCGATTTGGGTTTTGGACGAGGTTGTTCACATTGAAAAAGTTACAAAGGAAGATATTTACAAAGGAAATCTTCTGCTTATAAATGAGAATTATCCCGTGCGTAACGAGGCAGAGCTGCTTCAGAGCGAAATGGAAAAGATATACGGACAGAGAATCTTGAAGGACGGCAAATCTATATACGGATTGGCTTTCGGTACGGATATGCAGCTTGACAAGGATGCAATTGAAGCAATGAACGAGATGATAGCTGCTTATTATTACGAGGCGGGAAGCGACTTTAAATATTTGAGACTTTATAATTCATACCGCTCGTCAGAGGAACAGCAGGCGCTGTATGATACGGCTTACAAAACTTATGCTGAAGATACTCCCAAATACGTTTCGAGCGCAGCGAGAAGCGATTATCAGGCAGGACTTTCGATACTTTTTAAGTATGGACTCGACGACGGAACGATCTACACGATGGGTGACGCTCAGGCGAAGCCAGCTCTCGATTGGCTGAAGGCGAATGCATATAAGTATGGCTTCGTTTTCCGTTATCCCGAGGATAAGAGCGAAATAACGGGAATGGAAGCGAGCGATTCGAACAAGTATCAGCTCCGTTACGTAGGAAAAGCGCACTCGTATTTTATGAATGAATATAACCTCTGCCTTGAGGAATATATACCTTTCTTAAAGACCTTTAAATACGGTGAAAATCATCTGCTCCTTTCCTTCGTAGGTACTCAATACGAGAGCTTCTACGTTGAGGCGATTGATGACGTGACTGAAATTCGTCTTGCAAAGGACGCTGTCTTTGAAGTGTCGGGCAACAACGTTGACGGATATTTCGTCACTATATACCGTGATTTGTCGGTAATAGAAGAATAACAGATACATAATTTAAAAAAGAGGATTTCAATTTTTAATTGAAGTCCTCTTTTGCTATTTTCTTATTTGTGATACCTTTTGTTATGTATTATGGTGAACGCTCTGTATATTGCTTCGAGCAGGATTACACGCATAAGCTGATGAGGGAAGGTAAGCTTGGATACCGATAGACGATAGTCGCAGATTGCCTTTACCCTTTCGTGCAGACCGTGAGAGCTGCCTATAATAAGGCAGATCTTTCCGCTTTCATCCGACGCGCGCTTTATAATTTCAGATAGCTTTATAGAATCGGGAGATGCGCCCTCGACGCAGAGAGCAATTTTGTACGCCCCCTGCGGAATTTTTGAAATAATTTTGTCCGCTTCGCTTGATAGCGCGTTTTCTATCTGGGTTTTGTCATCCTCGTCCGCTATTTTGCTTTCCTTAACGTTTATATTGTTGATAACGCAGAACTGCGAAAGACGCTTTTCGTATTCTGTGACCGCCTCTCTGAAATGAGAGGATAATGCTCCGATAGTAATAACAGTAAGCTGTACCATTATTTGATTTTTCTGCTTTCTATGTAATATCTTTTATCTCTTGCGAGTCCCATCGAAAAGGTCTTTCTCGGCAGAGCGCCGTCGTTCTTTACGGCAGGGAAGAGGTCTGCTTTTTCCATTCCGTCGAACAAAAAGCCGATAGCGTTCTCCGCTTTTGAAATGCTTTCAAGAGAATCAACGCCGTGAATATAGTCAATTTTACACTCGGGATGGCGCTTTAAGTAATCGTCGAGGAAAATCTGCAGCGTTCCTACAGTCAACGTGTGGTTTCCGTGAGGGAAGCTGATGTCGACTTCGCCACTTGAAAAAATGCAACGAATTGTTTGCATAGGATATTCCGCGTTCTTTGGGTTCTTCTCACATTCCTTCGAGTACGCCTCTAATTCCTCTATTAAGCTCTTGATATCTGCGTCAAAGACCGCGCGATATATCGGTTCAAATTCAAGTGAAGCGTCGTGAATATTTACTACCTCGACTAAAGCGTATCTCGCAGGGTGATTTTTTGCTTTTTCTCCAATCTCTGCTTTAAGCGCCTCGTAATGCGCCTTTGCGGTAGCGAGAGAGTGGTTTCCGTCACCTACGGCAAATAGCAGGGGAGCTTCTTCGTTGCCTACCAAAGCTTCGAGAGAGCGCTCGATGTCGGAGATGGTTTTTTCATCTATAAAATACGCACGAACGTATCCGCCGCCGAGCATAAGCTCAAAGCTGTAAGCGAGCTTGAAATCATTTTTTCTGCTCTCGCAGAGTTCAACAGTTGTTTTCTTCGCATCATCTATCAAAAGCATAACGTGCGGCAGCTCTATTTCTGCGTTTTTACGCACTTCAACTCTTGGGGGTATACGTTCAAGCACGGTACCTTCCGTGGCTCTTATGAGCGATTTTGCGCCCTTCTGGTAGTCATAATGTTCAAGATCTATCTTGCCGATAATACCGCGACGCAAATTGCCCTGAGAATCGGTTCTCTCTAAATAGAGCATACTGTCGGGATGAAGCTCTAAAACGGAATTTAAATATTCACGCATAGTAGAGTTGATTTTTTCAATTCTGCTTTTTTTATTATCCTCTAAATATATTTCAGGGAAAACGAGGTTAAGCGCAGAGGGGCTGTCTCCCACAAAGGACTCGGCGTCCTCCCAGTATTTCGGCTCGCTTGTGAATTGGTCGCAGGCGATTACCGCCCACTTCTGACCGTCAATTTTTTTAAAGTCCGGAAGCAGAATGTCTGCTTTTTCCAAAAATGTTTTCATTTTACAATCCTTTTCGTGAAAAAATATAGTATATAAAAATTCGCATAGGAGACAATAAGAAACGGGAAACAGAAGATATAAACGTTATACAGGGTTTTGTTTGCTGTGTTCCCGAATCATTATAAAGGGGATACAGCTACTATGAAAATGGAAATGCCACTTGGTCTTATGCA
The DNA here is from genome assembly GCA_045587025.1 of Eubacteriales bacterium. GTDB lineage: Bacteria > Bacillota > Clostridia > Oscillospirales > CAG-272 > UBA1740. The sequence goes on along the minus strand of JAZNBK010000017.1, from coordinate 8,827 downwards.
GGAGTTGACAAAGGACAAGAGAGCTATGCAGAATTATGCCGAGCTTAGCGAGCAAGAGCGGCATAGAATTCTTATGCGAGCAAGAAAAGCGCAGTCAAAAGAAGATATGCATTTAATAGTTATGTCCTTGTCGGATAAGACCAGCGCAGTAGAGTATCAGTAATAAATTATTATAAAACCTTTTATAATGTGGTCGGTGTAATTATGGGTTGATAAGTAATTACACCGATTTATTTTATTCTCGCAAGCTTTGATAGTCCGTTTTTAAGCTCTTTACATAGCGCGTCCACGTCGTTTTTCGTGTTGTTGTGCGAAAAGCTTATGCGAATACTGCAGTCAGCATCCCCTCGACTGAGACCGAATGCGGTCAGGGCATTAGATATATGCGCGTCGTGCGACGAGCAGGCGGAGCCGCTTGAAACGTATATTCCCGCAGAAGAAAGGTGATTAAGCATAACCTCGCTTTTTATCTTCGGCATAGTTAGATTAAGTATGTGATTTACGTAGACCTTCGGAAGCACGGGCTTGATTTCCCGAAGAATTTCATCCCCTTGAATTTTTTCCAAAAGATAAGAGCGGAGCTCTTCTGTTTTTTTCAAATTTTCAGTGAGATTTTCAGAGCAATATTCACAGGCGGAGGCGAATGCGGCAATTCCCGGGACGTTTTCAGTTCCCGAGCGTAGCCCGCTCTCCTGACCGCCGCCGAGTATCATTCCGACAATGCCCTTTTGTTTTATAAGCTCACGGTCTATCCAGAGAGCGCCTAGCCCTTTAGGGCCTTCTATTTTATGAGAGCTTATCGTTAGCATATGTATTCCGAGATTTTTTACGCTGAATGGAATTTTCATATAGGATTGCGTTGCGTCACAATGCAGAACGCAGTCCCGACACTTCTTCTTTATAAGCTTTGAGACCGAGGCGATATCGTATAGAGCGCCCGTCTCGTTGTTTACCATCATCATCGTGACGAGAATAGTGTTGTCTGTAAGCTCGTTTTCGAGTGCCTTCATATCGAGAGAACCGTTTTGCGTGGGGATTTTCACTACCGTGAATCCCTTTTTTTGAAGCGTTTCAAGAGGTATGTCGACCGATGCGTGCTCGCCCTCTGTAGTAATGATTTTTGCCCCCCGGAGATAACGCTCCTTAGAGAAGGCGCGCCCGAAGATAGCCAGATTGTTCGCTTCGCTGCCGCAAGAGGTAAATACGAGAGTGCCGTCGGTCGCTCCGATAGAACGCAAAAGCGTGCTTCTTGATTTGTTCATTATATCCTCGGCGAATTTGCCCTTGCCGTGACGGGATGACGGATTGCCGTAGTTACACTCCGAGATTTCGAGATAGGTTTTCAGCGCCCTTTCGCAAATTTTCGTAGTAGCGCTATTGTCGAGATAAACTTCATTCGGCATATCAGTTGAACCTAAAATTTTCTATTATTTTGTATACGTGTTCCAAGTTTTTATCAAAAGGAATGTAGCCAAGCTCGCTTTCCTCGTTTAACGCGGTGTAGGTGAAGGTATAGAGATGAACTCCGCGAACTGCGAACAGCTGAATAAATTGATATTCCTCTCCGCCGTAGGTCGCCTTGTAGGTGTATCTTGCCGCATTTGCGTTTCCGAGCTTCGTTTCGACGCCTTCCTCGACAATTTCAAAGCTTTCAAAAATAGCTTCAAAGTGCGCTGCGCTGTTCTCCCAGTATTCCTTTATAGTGCTGACCTTGGGTACTTCATAAGTTATGCTTATATTTGAATGGTCGACAGAGGAGACGTAGGCGCTTGTAATGCCTGTAGTCATATCGCACACCCAAGCTTCAGGTACATACAAGGTATAATCCGTGTTGATTTTTGGATCTGACGCCAGCTTCATTCCCACGGGGATGTCGCTTTCGTTTTTAGAGCATCCGCAAATAAAGGCAAGGCAAAGTAAAGCGACGAGCAAAAAAGATAGTAGTTTTTTCATTTTTATCTCCTGTTTAAATAATTTTTGAAAAATCGGATTTTGCAAGGGTAATTACGAGCTTAGTAAGGGCTTCTAAATCGTTTATATTTATAACCTGAGCGCTTGTGCTTGGATTTTCGCAGGGAATGACGAGACCGCTTGCTGCGGCGCCACTCGTCGATTGGACTACTGCGAGCTCTGACGCACCGTAATTCGTAACCTCGTCTTGCAAATTAAGACCGATAGAATTTGCGGCGCTCTTAATAAATTTTGTCAACTTTTCGTTACATATGACAGATTTATCCTTGATTTTAATTGCAGGCCCTTTTCCAAGCTCAATATGCGCGCTTGGATTTTCACGGCAGGTAGAGAGCGAGGTGTCGATAGATATTGCAAAATCGGGGGAAATAGCGGATGCAGAGGGCTTTATTCCCCTGTTTCCCGCTTTTTGCTGAGATGAAAATACAAAGTAAATATCATCGGGGTTGTCCTTTAAATTCATAGCGGCAGAGAGAAGGACGGCGCATGAAGCGCGGTTGTCGAGCGAAGCGCCCAAAAGCTTGTCCCCTTTGAGCATAGTAACGTCGAGTGAGGCCGAAAAGCAATCTCCGACGCTTATATATCGCTCGGCTTCCTTCTTGTCGGTGGCGCCTATGTCAACGAAAAGAGAATTGTAGGTGTATTTTTCGTCCGCTCCCTCGGGGAGTATGATGCCCTGCGTGCCGTTTTCAAAGAAAACCTTTTGGTATACGGCGGAATTTATCGCCGTTTCTCCGACAGGCGAAAATCTCAATTTGCCGTTCTCCTCAATATGCGTAACGATAAATCCCGCAACGTCGAGGTGAGCAAAAAGCATCACCTTTTTCGGATTTTCTGCGTGTCCCTTTTTCAGAGCTATAACGTTTAAAAGATTATCACGGTAACATTCGTCAAAGCAGGAAGAAAACTCCTTTACTATATATTCGCCTATCGTTTTCTCGTATCCCGAGATACCGTTTATGGCGCAGAGCTTCTTTAACAAATCTATATTCATAATTGCTCCTCTCTGTTTATAAGCAAGTCAAAATCGCAAATAATTATATAAATAAGTTCTTCTATGGCATAATAATCGCGTAGGTCGAGCACACAGCTTGCGCTATGCAGATACCTTGTCGGCGCGCTTATTGCTAAGGTGTGGCAGCCATTGCCTGCGCGGTGAATTGTCGAAGCGTCGTTTCCACCCGAAACGAACTCTTTTATTTGAAGGGGCACTTCGTTTTTGTAACGCAAAGCAAAGCTTACAAAACCCCTGTCGTAAATCGTGCTTCTGTCTAAAATGGAAATTGCGCCGCCCTCGCCTAACTTCGCAACCCGAAGATGTGGCGCTACGCCGTGTATATCGGCGACAGCCGTAGTTTCAACGACTATGGCGTATTTCGGCGAAAGCAGATTAGCTACCGTCATTGCGCCTGAAAGTCCCGTTTCCTCTCGCGTCGTGAAGCAGAAGGCGATATTGAAATCTCGCAGTATTTTTTCTCTCGCGAGCCGTTTTATTAAAAGAATCAGCACGGCGCAACCCATTCGGTCGTCGAGTGCCTTGCATTTTACCTTGTTTTCATCTTCTCCGAACAAGACGAAATCGGAATTAAAGACCGCATAATCTCCGATAGAGGTCAATGCAGTCGCCTCTTCCTTGCTTTTTGCGCCTATGTCTATATAAAGCTTTGAAAGCTCCGTTACGGTGTTTCTTTCATCTTTTTCTTGCAGATGAGTTGGCTTTACTCCGATAACTCCGTTTATCTTATTCTCGTCGTTTGCAAAAAGTGTGATGCGCCTTGCGGGGAGCGCTTTTTCATTTAAGCCACCCACCTCGTCGAAGTAGAGGAAGCCGTTTTCGTCATATCCCCTAATCATAAAGCCGACCTCGTCCATATGGGCACAAAGCATAAGCGTGGGGGTATTATCCGTCTGATTGCAAGCGGGCAGTATGGCAATGAGATTTCCGAGCGTGTCCTCTCTTATATCACTTATATAGGGAGAAATTTTCTCCTTTATTATCGCCTTTACCTCATCTTCATAGCCCGAGGGGCCGAAGGCGAGTGAAAGCTCTCTTAAAAGCTCAATTTTTTCTTTCATTTTGAACCTCCGTTGCCAGCTCTTCGTTGCGAATAAAGAGACAGAGCAGGTCTGAGAGCGCTTTGCAGTCGCAGAGAGAAACCGTCTCGGAAAAGGTGTGCATAGAACCGAGCGGAAGCCCTAAGTCAATGCAGGGTATTCCGAAATTAGTGAGCCCAAGCACGTTTGCGTTAGTTCCGACGTTGTTTGGCTCTGCCACTAATTGATAGGGGAGTGTCGCTTCCTTTGCGAGCGCAATCGTCTTTTTAGTATATTTTCTGCTTGTAACGCAGGAGATAGAAACAGAAAATCCCTCACCCATTTTGACGCTTTCAAGCTCTGAGACGTTTGGCGTGCGAGCGAAATTTGCGTCAAGAGAGATAGCTATATCCGGCTTAGACAAAGCCGCGCCTGTCCAGGCGCCTACGAATGCTCCGTGCTCCTCTCTTGCAGAGAAAAGCAGATATACGTCAAAAGCCATTTCTTCTGCGTCGACAGACGATATAGCGTGCAAAGCAGTACCGCACGAGGCCTTGTTGTCAAGCGCAGGACCGCACAAAACGCCGTTAAATAGAGAGGTACAATTCCCCTTAAATGAAATAGGCGTTCCGATGGGAATAATTTTCTTGAGTAATTTTTCGGAATAGCCGGTATCAATATAGAGCTGCTCCGGCTTTTCAAGCGTGTTTTTATTTTCCGCCGACTGTAAATGAGGCGGAGTAGAGGTTATTACACCGAAAATTTCCTTTTCACCGTACAAAACGACCTCTGCGCCCTGTAGTATGTGAGAATCAAGACCGCCTATGCTTGTAAATTTTACAAAGCCGTCCTTGCAAATTTCGGTGACAATCATACCGATTTGGTCTATATGCGTATCTATCAAAAGACGTGGGGCATTTTTTCTTTTTGATTTTTTAAGGAATAAATAATTACCTATATTGTCGGTAGATACTTCGTCGAAAATATCCTTACCCAAATTTATTATTCTTTCCTTTTGGCGATATTCAAAGCCCGAAACGGTCATAATATCGCAAAGCTCGGTTATATATCTTTTTATATTCTCCATTTATTCAGCAAACCCGTTTACAATATCCTTGAATACTTTTCCTCTCTCGTTGAAATTTTTAAATGCGTCAAAGCTCGTGCACGCAGGGGAGAGAAGCACGGTATCTCCCTCCTTCGCAATATCTCTCGCGCAGAGGACAGCGTCTCTGAAATTTTCCTTTTTCATAACGGAAAGTACGCTTTGAGCGAAATCCGCACAATTTTTAAGAGCGTTTTCAATTTCGTTAGCGGTCTGCCCCGTCAGGACAACTGCTTTTGCTTTTTTACATAAAGCCACGGCTAAGCTGTCGAAGGGTATACCCTTAGCGGCGCCGCCGCAGATGACGATAGGTTTTTCCTTTAAAGCCGAAAGGGCGGCTTCGGTTCTCACGGGAGACGAATCGATAGAGCTGTTATAATATTTTACACCCTTGAAGCTTCTTACGTACTCAAGGCGATGCTCAACGCCGGAAAAGCTTCTTGCAATATCTCGGACTATCTCCGCATTAGCGTAGGGGAGCGTGAGCGCAAATGACGCCATATAATTTTCTACGTTGTGCACTCCGGGTATTTTTATGTCCTCCGTTTTGAGTATGGGGAACTCGGTGTTCCCGTCGGAGTATACGATATACCCGCCCTTTTCATAGACCTTTTGGCAGTTGGGAAATTCCGAGCGCATTTCGCCCTCAGACATTCTTGCGGAGAAAACTATCTTATTCGTTATCCCTCTTGCAATAGCGGCGGTCTCTTCGTTATGCGCGTTTAGAACGGCTACCGTTTCTTTGCCCAAAATTTTCTTTTTTGCGTCTATATATTCAGGATAATCCTTATGCCAGTTTAAATGATTAGGCGTTATGTTCGTAATTACCGCGCGGCTTGGCGTGAATTTCATATCGGATAATTGAAAGCTGGAAAGCTCGATTATCGCAAAGTCCTCTTTCTTCATTTCAGAAACGAGAGGGAGCAGAGGCGAGCCGATATTTCCCCCGACGTATACCTTAAAATCGCCGTTCAGATCCGCCTGCCTTTTCATAATTTCATAGGAAAGAGTAGTCGTCGTGGTTTTTCCGTCGCTTCCCGTCACTGCGAGAATCTTAGCAGGGCAGAGAGAAAAGAAAAGCTCCATTTCGCTCGTTATAAACGCGCCGTTTTTTTTGGCGAGTATAAACTCGTCTATATCAGGTCTTATTCCGGGAGAACGGAAGATTACCTTTTCGGTTATATTTTCAAGATAGCCCTCTCCGCATATAAGCTTAACACCCTGATTTTCAAGCGCTGTAATTTCATTTGGCAGAGCGTCTTTTTTCTGTTTATCTCTTGCGCTTATGTTTTTTGCGCCGACAGAAAGCAAGAAACGAATGAGCGGAATATTTGATATGCCAAGTCCTACTACGGTAATGGGATATGAAATTATTTCTTCGAGATTCATATATTCAGCTTTCATTTCTGCGCCTCCGATTTTATGGACTTGGTTATAGGTAGATTTATATATCTAAAATGAACATAGTTACTTAATTATATTATAGTCCAAAATTTATATTATTGCAACAAAAAAATACGTTTAATAAAAAATTTTACAGTTTAGGCAAAAACAAAGGACCTCGAAAAATCGAGGTCCTTTGACGACGTAAGAATATAAGCCGGGTTCTGTGAACACGTAAGTGAACCGCAATCATCTATCTTCGCCGTATGTTACCACACGGCTTGGAGCAAATACTCCTGCCACCATCCATATAACAGCGAGCAACTGCGGCAAAAGCCGAATGAAAGGTGTTGCTTCGGATAGGGTTTACATTTGCACATAGTTACCTATAATGCCGGTGAGCTCTTACCTCGCCTTTCCATCCTTACCACTTGCGTGGCGGTTTATTTCTGTTGCACTTTCCCTGAGGTCACCCTCGGCGGACGTTATCCGTTACCCTGCTCTGTGAAGCCCGGACTTTCCTCATAATAATACCTTTCGGCAACATATTACGCGATTGCGCCTCTTAGTCGCCCGTTAATTATACACTTTTTTTATTTAATTGTCAAGTGGCGTCCAGACAGAAATTCAATGCCACAGATAACGAAAAAAAGCACTCGCCGCCGACAAATAATGCCGAAAAGCGAGCACTTTGATTTTAATTCCTTTTCTTGTCAATCACTTTGAATAAAATTGAAACGCCTGCGCAGACCAAGGTCACTATCGCAACCGATATCCAATCTACGTCAGCAAGTCCGGAAACAATGAGATCACCGCTTTCTTCGTCCTGAATTTTCGAGAAGATAAGCGCAGTGTCAACGATAATTGCCGCAAAAACAGCAATGCCGGAAAGGAGCTTCATAATAGAAATGTTTCCGTCGCCGGCAGAAATCTTCTTGGCTCTTACAGGAATTTCTTTCGAGAGGTCAATTGCAGAGCAGAAGTAATACGTTGCCGCGATAAGCACTATCGTCTCGGGTATCATATATGTAGCGTTATAGCCGAAGGAGTAGGTGAGAACCGCGCCGTCGGGTATTTCAAACGCTTTCCAAGCGGTAAAGCCGGAAATAACGTGGCACAAATATCTGATAACAGAAGCGGAAGCTGCGCCAATTAGCATAGCGCTACGGTAGTTATACTTGTTCTTGAGAAACCCTACGACACCAAACGCAGAATATGCCACAACGTAATCGAAGAGAGCGAGAACAATGATGGAATACCACGTTACAAGCGGCAGATAGGAGAAGTTTTCAAGACCGAGCAAAAGCTGAACAATAGAGGCGGCAAGGGCAGCGCCCATGCCGTACTTAGGGCCGTGACGGTATGCGAAAATAATGATAGGGAGCATCTGCGCAAAGGTTACAGAACCGCCGTAAGGCATATCAATAATCTTCAGCATTGCAAGGGCTGTGGAGAGGGCGACCATAATACCCGCTTCGCACAGAGCAAGAGTTTTTTTCTTCATTTTTGTTACCTCCTTTGGCGCGGTGTGAAGAAACCGCAATAAAAAATACCACACGGAGATCAAATCCGTGTGGTAAAATCATCAATTTTTTAAATGAAATCTTCCTACGACGGCATTATCCGTATCAGGTTAAAGGGTTCGGAAAGCTCCGTCTCAGCATCGCTCATCGGCTCAGCACCCCTGATATTTGATTCTGTGCAGTTCTTTTATATTATAACACAAAAACATATTATTGTCAATATTTGGCGCAAGAAAAAATATGCAAAAAATCCTTGATTTTTATGTTGCGATATAGTATAATATAAATAACCAAAAAGAAAAGGAGAAATGAGATGTCAAAGTTTTTTGCAGCAATTGGATTCCTTGCCGTTATCGCAGGCGCAGTAATAGCAGTATTTTTGCTTTGGGATAAGTATAAGGCGTGCGATGAATGTGCCGAATGCGAAGAGGATGTCGAGTTGGAAGAAAATGACGAATGCCTTGAAGCAGAGGTAGAAGAAATCGAAAAGTAATTTATATACCTTTTGTGTTTTGATAATTTTATGCGACGGTTTTTACCGTTGCGAGTATTTATAAAAAAGAGGTCAATTCGAATGGGGCGTACTCTTAAGGACAGTTTTAAAATCCGGTAGAATACGATACTACCGATAGGAAAAGGACAGAGAAAGCAACTGCAAATTCTCTGTCCTCTTTTCTTGACAAGCACTGCATCTGTAGACACAGATGCTATTTTATTTTGGTGATATGTTTGCTTTCGCAAACGCGATATATTTTCACTTGCGTGAAAATGCGATATTACCACCCCATTGGTCGGTAGCGATATGATATAA